>JAEWPH010000155.1 GCA_023460715.1 Pseudomonadota bacterium
GCGCAGCACCGGCGGCGTGGCAGACAGGCGCAGCGGGCTGGCCACGCCGGTGATGTGCTGCACGCCATCCGGCGCCGGGCCATCGCCCCAGCGGGGCAGCGTCACGGCCAGGCCGCGCGCCTGCACCTGGGGGTCGTCGAACGCCTGCGCCACGGTGTTGATGGGGCCGCAGGGCACGGCCTTGTCTTCCAGCAGCGTTATCCAGTCGGCCGTGGTGCGGGTGCGGGTCACGGCCTCCATGGCGGGGATGAGGTCGGCGCGGTGCTTCACGCGCAGGGTGTTGGTCGCATAGCGCGGGTCGGTGGCCCACTGGGGCTGGCCGGCCGCGGCGCAGAAACGCTGGAACTGCCCGTCGTTGCCGATGGCCAGCAGCATGTTGCCGTCCTGCGTGGGAAAGTCCTGGTAGGGCGCGAGGCTCGGGTGGCTGTTGCCCATGCGCGCGGGCGCGTCGCCCGTGGCGAGGAAGCCAGCCGCCTGGTTGGCCAGCACCGCCATGCCCACGTCCAGCAGGGCCATGTCGATGTGCTGGCCCTGGCCCGTGCCGGTGGAGGCGTTGTCGCGCACGTGCAGCGCAGCCAGGATGGCGTTGCTGGCGTACAGGCCGGTGAACAGGTCGATCACCGCGACGCCCACGCGCAGCGGGCCGCCGCCGGGCTCGGCATCCGCACGGCCCGTGATGCTCATCAGGCCGGTCATGGCCTGCACCATCAGGTCGTAGCCCGCGCGCTCGGCGTACGGGCCGTTCTGCCCGAATCCTGTGACCGAGCAGTAGATCAGGCGCGGGTTGAGGGCCCGCAGGCTCTCGTGGTCGAGGCCGTACTGCTGAAGGCCGCCGACCTTGAAGTTCTCCACCAGCACATCGGCCTGCTGCGCCATCTGCCGGATGAGGTGCTGCCCCTCCGGCGTGGCGATGTCAATGGTGACCGAGCGCTTGTTGCGGTTGCAGGCGGTGAAGTAGCTGGCCTGGCTGGTGTCGTTGCCGTCGGCGTCCTTGAGGAAGGGTGGGCCCCAGTGGCGTGTGTCGTCGCCGGCGCCGGGGCGCTCCACCTTCACCACGTCCGCGCCCAGGTCGGCCAGGATCTGGGTGCACCATGGACCGGCCAGCACGCGGGAGAGGTCGAGCACCTTGATGCCTGCGAGGGCGCCTGCGTTCGGGATGGGGGTGGTCATGGGGTTAGTGTGCTATTGAATTGATAGCTACTAGCGCTTGTATATAGAGCGCTAGAGGCCAAAAACGTCTGAAATTGGCATGCGGCTTGAGGTGGGCGTGTCTCCAAGCCAGGGACGCCAAGCAAGGGCCGCCCCGCAGCGACGGTGTCGTCCCCCTTCCCGACGAAGCCGAGAGAAGGGGCTGAGGGCCTTGGCTCCAAGCCTGCCAGTGCAGGCTTGGACGGTCCGAAGGGCTGCCGCCTCTGGCGGAAGCAACGAGCGGTTGCGTCTCAGGGGGATGTCACGCGAACGCGGCGATGCCCGTCTGGGCGCGGCCCAGGATCAGCGCGTGCACATCGTGCGTGCCTTCGTAGGTGTTCACCACTTCCAGGTTCACCAGGTGGCGCGCCACGCCGAACTCGTCGCTGATGCCGTTGCCGCCCATCATGTCGCGGGCCATGCGGGCAATATCCAGCGCCTTGCCGCAGTTGTTGCGCTTGATGATGGAGGTACCTTCGACCGAGGCGATGCCTTCGTCCTTCATGCGGCCGAAGCGCAGCGCCGCCTGCAGGCCCAGCACGATCTCGGTCTGCATGTCGGCCAGCTTCTTCTGGATGAGCTGGTTGGCAGCCAGCGGGCGGCCGAACTGCTTGCGGTCCAGCGTGTACTGGCGCGCGGTGTGCCAGCAGAACTCGGCTGCGCCCATGGCGCCCCAGGCAATGCCGTAGCGCGCGCTGTTCAGGCAGGTGAAGGGGCCCTTGAGGCCCTGCACTTCGGGGAAGGCGTTCTCTTCGGGCACGAAAACGTCGTCCATCACGATCTCGCCGGTGATGGAGGCGCGCAGGCCCACCTTGCCGTGGATGGCAGGGGCGGTGAGACCCTTCATGCCTTTTTCAAGCACGAAGCCGCGGATCGGACCGACGGCGCCGCCCTCGGACACTTCCTTGGCCCAGACCACGAACACGTCGGCGATGGGGCTGTTGGTGATCCACATCTTGCTGCCCTTGAGCTTGTAGCCGCCGGCCGTCTTGTAGGCGCGGGTGGCCATGCTGCCGGGGTCGGAGCCGTGGTCGGGCTCGGTCAGGCCGAAGCAGCCGATCCATTCGCCGCTGGCCAGCTTGGGCAGGTACTTCTGCTTCTGCGCCTCGGTGCCGAACTCGTTGATCGGCACCATCACCAGCGAGCTTTGCACGCTGGCCATGGAGCGGTAGCCCGAATCGACACGCTCCACCTCCCGGGCAATCAGGCCATAGGCCACGTACGACAGGCCGGGGCCGCCGTACTGCTCGGGGATCGTGG
The DNA here is from genome assembly GCA_023460715.1 of Pseudomonadota bacterium. Lineage (GTDB taxonomy): Bacteria > Pseudomonadota > Gammaproteobacteria > Burkholderiales > Burkholderiaceae_C > Paracidovorax. The sequence goes on from JAEWPH010000155.1 coordinate 2,449, forward strand.
GGCCGAGCAGGCCCACTTCGCCCATCTCGCGGAAGATGGACACGTCGGTCTTCTCATGGCGGAACTGTTCCAGCACACGGGAAGCCAGCTTGTCCTGGCAATAGGCCGCGGCGGCGTCGCGGATCGCGCGCTCGTCGTCGGTGAGTTGCTGTTCGATCAGGAAGGGGTCGTCCCATTGGAAGGCGGCGTGGGCCATGCAGATGTCTCCGGTTCAGATGAAGGGGCGTTGCATGCGGAAGGTGCATGGTCAGCGTGAATGAGAGCCATCGTACGCAGCACTGGTGCCCACCGCAAACGCCTTGTTCTCATCCAGACATGCTCGGTACGAATATCTGGGCTAGCATGAACGCATGCATCGCCATCTTCCGTCCACCCAGGCGCTGGCCTGTTTCGAAGCCGCCGCCCGCCACCAGAGCTACACGCGTGCGGCGCAGGAGCTGGTGCTCACGCAAAGCGCCGTGTCGCGCCAGATCCAGGCGCTGGAGGAGTTTCTGGGCGTTCAGCTGTTCAAGCGCACGCGCCATGGCATGGTGCTGACGCCCGCCGGCACGCACTACGGCCGCCAGGTGGCGCGGTGGCTGCAAGGCCTGGAACGCGATACGCTGGACGTGATGGCGCACCAGGGCCGGGGCGGGGCGCTGTCCCTGGCCGCCGTGCCCACGTTCGCCACGCGCTGGCTGATCCCGCGCCTGCCGCAACTGGCACAGCGGCATCCTGACATCGTCGTCCACATCGAGACGCAGACCCGCCCCTTTCTGTTTGCCGACACCTCCTTCGACGCGGCGCTGTACGCCGGCACGGCCGACCAGGTCGCCAACTGGCCTGGTGTCCAGGCGCAGCTGCTGATGCATGAGGATGTGGTCCCGGTGTGCAGTCCGCGCCTGCTGGAAGCCGCCGCCCCCCGTGGCCCCGGCCGCGCCCACCAGCCGGTGGCGCCCCCGGTGGTCGCCAGGCTCCCGCTGCTGCAGCAGAGCACGCGGCCGTATGGCTGGCGGCAGTGGTTCGAGGCCATGGAAGTCGACGCGCCGCGCGCGCTCGATGGCCCGCGGTACGAGCTGTTCTCGATGCTGGCCGTGGCTGCCGCGCACGGCCTGGGCGTGGCGCTGATGCCGCCGCTGCTGATCGAGGCCGAGATCGCCCGGGGTGACCTGGTGGTTGCGTGTGCACGGCCGCTGCGGGGCGAGCGCGCTTATTACCTGGTGAGCCCGGCGCAACCGCAGCCACCCGTGCTCTCGGCCTTTGCCCACTGGCTGCAGGACATGGCCGCGACTTGAGATATGCGGGCCCCCGGCCGATTGCGCCCCCGCCGGGGCGGGGCTACCCTGTGGGCGCGGCTGGACGGCCGGCTGGGTGTGTCAACGCAACCCGGCGGCGCGGCTCCGGCTTCGCGACCTCTGCAACCCAAGAAGGAGAACATCCATGGTCACTGAATCCACTTACCACGCACCGACGTTCGAGCCCACCGTGGATGAAATCGAAGCCCTCAAGCAGCTCGAACTGGGCCAGGCCATGAGCGTGCCCCAGGCGCTGAAGCACCACCTGTCCGGACGGTTGGTGGAGTGGGGCTTCATCGGCAAGACGCCCGCTGGCGATCTCGCCATCACCGATGCAGGCCGGCAGGTGATCAAGCGCAGCAACAACTGAGCTGCGCGCCAGCGTTTATCAGCCCGTAATTGCGGGCTGAACTACGGCCGCTTCGCTGGGCGAGGCGGCCGTTCTTATTTGGTGGGCCCGCACCTTGTGCGCAGGGTGTTGATGGCGGCCCGGTCGTACGCGCGTTTCGCATTCGTCCTACATGGCGCTGACACGCACGGCCGTTACCGTATCGGTCATCGCAAGAGGGCACGCATTGGGTGTGTCTTCCGCAGAAAAAAGCAAGACCTCGAACACAGGAGACCTCGCATGCCAGGAAGCGGCGGAGCGGCAGTCGGGTGCCTTTGGGCACCACGGGCGGCCATCGGTCACGACGGCGGCACACGCGGCCGGGCCAGCACTCCGGCTCGGGCCGGCGGGCTCCACGGACGGAAAGGGTCGGCCAGCCTGCGGTGAGAGGGCCGGCAACGCAACAGTTCTTCAGCGTCGGTGGATGCCAGTCAAAGCCTGCTTCCGATGGTCTGTCCTATTGAAGGAATGAGCATATGAAAGAAGTTTTGACTGTCATGGCTGGATTCGTGCTGTTCTCCAGTCTCGGGATCGCCTACGTGGCCGCGTCGGTCATGGGCAGCCTGTGAGGAAGCGCGCAGTGGAATACGGTCAAGTCCTTCCGACCGCTGTGGAAGCCGTCGAGGCTTCCGCGCACAACACCCTGGCTACCGCTCCGGCGACCGGCAGCCTGCAACCAGCACACGCCCGATAGCGTGCCGGCCATGCCGCATCTGCCTTCATCCCGCCTGCCCGCCGACCAGCCCGTGGAACCCGACGTGCCTGGCGCGCCACCCGAACCAGCAGACAAGCCTCCCTATCTGCGCAGCAGGGCCGCCCCGGCTGCGTAAAACCACCGCAGGCGCTGCGCTCCTTAGCGCGTGGATGTCTATGGGATGAGGACGCTGGCACCAGCCGAGCCCTTTCGGCCAGCTCACTTCAGGAGTCAGCGATGAGCGATCCCCAGCGACCTTCCGAGACCGTGAACACCTCCCAGGGGCCGAAGCGTCCCACCAGCGTACGGGACAACCTCAGGGCCTTCCGCATGGCCGCCATCGGCGCAGCGGTGGCTCTCGCCATCGTCATCGCCTTCAACGTGATGGCGCCGAAAGACCGGTTGGACGCCCCCGCTGGAACCGGTGGAGCGCCCGCCGCGGGCCAGGGAGCCCAGCAGACGGGTGGCCCTTCGGGCAGCGATCCAGTGCAGCGAACCGCGCCTCAGCAAGGGGATTCGCCCACGGCCCCGGGGCGCGAAGGCGTTGGGGCTCCGCAGGGCTCGGCGGTGCCTGCCTCGCGGTGAGGGGCGTGCGACGGTCCAGCACGGCGCGGCCTCGTTGCGCGCCGGGATGTCGCGCAACGTTCGGCCACGAAAAAGCCGCAGGGTGCGAATGCAACCTGCGGCTTGGAATGTGTGGTGCCCGGGGCCGGAATCGAACCGGCACGCCTTGCGGCGGGGGATTTTGAGTCCCCTGCGTCTACCAATTTCACCACCCGGGCGACGCCAATGCGAAGTCGGGAATTATGGCACAGTAACGGGTCTATGAAGACCTACCCAACCATTGAAGACGCGATCGGGCGCACGCCCCTGGTCGCCTTGCAGCGCATCGGAGCGCAGGACCATACGGCGCGCGGCAACGTGGTGCTGGGAAAGCTGGAAGGCAACAATCCCGCGGGTTCGGTGAAGGACCGGCCGGCACTCTCGATGATCCGCCGTGCCGAAGAGCGCGGAGACATCCGACCGGGCGACACGCTGATCGAAGCCACTTCGGGCAACACCGGCATCGCGCTGGCCATGGCCGCAGCGATCAAGGGCTACCGCATGGTGCTGATCATGCCGGAGGACCTGTCGATCGAACGTGCCCAGACCATGAAGGCCTATGGCGCCGAGCTGATCCTGACCCCGAAGAGCGGCGGCATCGAATACTCCCGCGATCTGGCGGACACCATGGTCAAGCAGGGCAAGGGCGTCGTGTTGGATCAGTTCGCCAACGCGGACAACCCGCGCATCCATTACGAAACCACGGGGCCCGAACTCTGGGAGCAGACGGAAGGGCGCATCACCCATTTTGTGAGCGCCATGGGCACCACGGGCACCATCACCGGCGTGTCGCGCTTCCTGAAGGAAAAGAACCCGGCGATCCAAATCGTCGGCGTCCAGCCCAACGAAGGTTCGCGCATTCCTGGCATCCGCAAGTGGCCTCAGGAATACCTGCCCAAGATCTACGACCCCCGGGCCGTGGACGAACTGGTGTACGTGGGCCAGGACGATGCCGAGGACATGTGCCGCCGCCTGGCGCGGGAGGAGGGCATCTTCGCCGGGATCTCCGCAGCGGGTGCGTGCCACGCGGCGCAGCAGATCAGCCAGCGCGAGCAGAACGCCACGATCGTCTTCATCGTCTGCGACCGCGGCGACCGCTACCTTTCCACGGGCGTCTTCCCCGCCTGAGCGCGGAGGCATTAGAAGATCCCTTGGAAACGCCCGTCCATGCTCGGATTGTTGCTATATAAATAATGGCAGAATCCGCTGCTTTCCAACCCTATGGCTTACGAAACGCGCTACTGCACCCACTGCGCTACCGCGCTGGAGTCGATCACGCTGCGCGAAGACAGCGGCGATGTGGCGCGGCTGCGCTGCCCTGCCTGCGGTTGGACGCACTGGAACAATCCCACCCCCGTGCTGGCCGCGATCGTGGAGCGGGAGGGGCACGTGCTGTTGGCCCGCAATGCGGCCTGGCCCGGCAAGGCCTTTGGGCTCATCACTGGCTTCATGGAAGCGGGCGAGACGCCCGAGGAAGGCATCACGCGCGAGATCAAGGAAGAGACGCAGCTCGACGTGAGCGCGCTGCAGTTGATCGGCGTCTACGACTTCCAGCGCATGAACCAGGTCATCATCGCCTACCACGCGGTGGCGCATGGCGAGGTACAGCTCTCGCCCGAGCTGCTGGAGTACCGGCTGATCGCGCCCGAGAAGCTGGTCTGCTGGCCTGCCGGCACCGGCTACGCGCTGGCTGCGTGGCTGCGCGCACGCGGGATCGAACCGCCGTTTGCCGACTTCTTTGGCCGCGACGACCGAGAGGAAGAAGCCGCGTGACTACAATGAAAAAATCGCTTTTGCCCAGGAATCAACGATGAACGTCCACAAGGAAATCGACACGCGCGGCCTGAACTGCCCGCTGCCCATCTTGAAGGCCAAGAAGGCGCTAGCGGACATGGCCAGCGGCCAGTTGCTCAAGGTGCTGGCAACGGACGGCGGCTCGTTGCGCGACTTCCAGGCATTCGCCAAGCAGACGGGCAACGAACTGGTGGAGCAGCAGACGGTGGGCGAGGAATACATCCACGTGCTGCGCCGCCGCTGAGCACCGCGCCTGCCGGTGGGGGCGCGCGCCGCACCGCACGCCACTCACTCAAGCAAAAGGCCCGCTGATGCGGGCCTTTTGTTTTGGCGTTGCGGGTGCGCGCTGCGTGTTCAGAGTGCCAGATTCTTGAGGTAGGTGCGGAAGTCTGCGCCCAGTTGCGGATGGGCCAGGGCCAGTTCCACGTTGGCCTCCAGGAAGCCTTCCTTGCTGCCGCAGTCGTAGCGCTTGCCGTCGTAGCGGTAGGCGAACACCTTCTCGCGGCGCATCAGGGCCGCGATGCCGTCGGTCAGCTGGATCTCGCCGCCCACGCCGCGCGGCAGGGCTGCGATCTCGCGGAACACGCCGGGCGTGAGGATGTAGCGGCCGGCCACGCCCAGGCGCGACGGCGCGTCTTCAGGGGCGGGCTTCTCGACCATGTGCGACAGCTCCAGCAGGCGGTCGTTGATGGACTTGCCGGCCACGATGCCGTAGCGGCGGGTGTGCTCGTCCGGCACTTCCTGCACGGCCAGGATGGTGGCCTGCCACTCGGCGAACTGGTCCACCATCTGCTTGAGCACGGGTGGCTTGCCGACCATCAGGTCGTCGGCCAGCAGCACGGCGAAGGGCTCGTTGCCCACCACGCTGTGTGCGCAGTACACCGCGTGGCCCAGGCCCAGGGCCTTGGGTTGGCGGATGTAGATGCATTCCATGTCGTCCGGCACGATGGAGCGGGCCAGGGACAGCAGTTCGTCCTTGCCTTTGGACTCCAGCTCGGACTCCAGCTCGTAAGCCGTGTCGAAGTGGTCGGGAATGGCGCGCTTGTTGCGGCCATTGATGAAGATCATCTGGCGAATGCCCGCGGCATAGGCTTCTTCCACGGCGTACTGGATCAGCGGCTTGTCCACCACGGGCAGCATTTCCTTGGGCTGCGCCTTCGTGGCGGGCAGGAAGCGGGTGCCAAGACCTGCGACGGGGAAAACAGCCTTGCGAATCGTTGCGGTGGGTTCGGTCATGCGTTCGTTTCTCTGGATGAATAAAAAAGCGCCCCGCATCATACGTGGCGCTGGCAGCGCTTTGCTGTAGTCCATCGCGCTGCATAGGCGGCCCGCGCACGTTGCTTACCTGGAGCCGCATCTCTTACGAAATGCGGTTTTTGCCGCCGGTGTTTATTGCAGACGGCCCAGTTGGTCCTTCAGCCGCGCCAGCGTCGTCCCGAAGTCGGCAACGCGCTTCTTCTCCTGGTCGATCACCGCCGGCGGCGCCTTGGCCACGAAGGCTTCGTTCGACAGCTTGGCGGAGGCCTTGGCAATCTCGCCTTCGATGCGCGCCACTTCCTTGGACAGGCGGGCCTTCTCGGCGGCGACGTCGATCTCCATGTGCAGGCACATGCGTGCCTCGCCCACCACAGCCACAGGAGCGGCCTGCGCAGCAGTCGCCCACGCGGCTTCGTCTTCAAACACCTTCACTTCGCTGAGCTTGGCCAGCGCCTGCAGCACCGGCGCGGCACCACGCATGAATTCGGTGTCACCGACGACATACATCGGCAGGCGCGTGGCGGGCGAGACGTTCATCTCACCGCGCAGCGTGCGGCAGGCGTCCACCAGCGACTTGAGGCGCGCGACATAGGCGATGGCGGCGGGGTCGATCTTCTCGGGTTGTGCCAGCGGGTAGGCGGCGATGCTGACCGAGGCGCCAGCGCGGCCGGCCACGGGCGCCACTTGCTGCCACAGACCTTCGGTGATGAACGGAATGATCGGATGGGCCAGGCGCAGGATGGTCTCCAGCGTGCGGATCAGCGTGCGGCGCGTGGCGCGCTGCTGCGCCGGCGTGCCGGTCTGGATCTGTACCTTGGCGATTTCCAGGTACCAGTCGCAGAACTCGTTCCAGACAAAGTCGTAGATCGTGTTGGCGACGTTGTCCAGGCGGAACTCGGCGAAGCCCTTGGCGACCTCGGCCTCGACCTGCTGCAGCAGCGAGACGATCCAGCGATCCGGCTGGCTGAATTCCAGGTAGCCGCCATCGCATTCGGCCTGCGTGTGGTCCTGCAGGCCGCAATCCTGGCCTTCGCAGTTCATCAGCACGAAGCGGCTGGCGTTCCAGAGCTTGTTGCAGAAGTTGCGGTAGCCCTCGCAGCGCTTGCTGTCGAAGTTGATGCTGCGGCCCAGGCTGGCCAGTGCCGCGAAGGTGAAGCGCAGTGCGTCGGCGCCGTAAGCGGGAATGCCTTCAGGAAATTCCTTTTGCGTGTTCTTGCGCACCTGGGGCGCCGTCTCGGGGCGGCGCAGGCCGGTGGAGCGCTTTTCCAGCAGCGGGTCCAGCGCGATGCCATCGATCAGGTCCACCGGGTCGAGCACGTTGCCCTCGGACTTGCTCATCTTCTTGCCCTGCGCATCGCGCACCAGGCCGTGGATGTACACGTGCTTGAACGGCACGCGGCCTGTGAAGTGCGTGGTCATCATGATCATCCGGGCGACCCAGAAGAAGATGATGTCGTAGCCCGTCACCAGCACCGAGGAGGGCAGGTACAGGTCGTAGTCCTTGGTGGCGTTCTGATCCTCAAGGGCCTCGGGCCAGCCGAGCGAGGAGAAGGGCACGAGCGCGGCGGAGTACCAGGTGTCCAGCACGTCGGCATCGCGCGTGAGCTTGGCGCCGGCTCCTGCCTGCGCCTGGGCGTCCGCCTCGCTGCGGGCCACGTACACGTTGCCGGCTTCGTCGTACCAGGCCGGAATCTGGTGGCCCCACCAGAGCTGGCGGCTGATGCACCAGTCCTGGATGTTGTTCATCCACTGGTTGTAGGTGTTCACCCAGTTCTCGGGAACGAACTGCACATCACCCGAGGCCACGGCATCGATGGCCTTCTGGGCGATGCTCTTGCCCGTGGGGTCTTGGTCGCTCACCTTGCTCATGGCGACGAACCACTGGTCGGTCAGCATGGGCTCGACCACCTGGCCGGTGCGCGTGCAGATGGGCACCATCAGCTTGTGCTTCTTGGTCTCGACCAGGGCGCCGGCGGCTTCCAGATCGGCCACGATGGCCTTGCGTGCCACGAAGCGGTCCATGCCCTGGTACTTGGCCGGTGCGTTCTCGTTGATGGTGGCCTGCAGCGTCAGCACCACGATCATGGGCAGGCCGTGGCGCTGGCCCACCTGGTAGTCGTTGGGGTCGTGCGCGGGCGTGACCTTGACCACGCCGGTGCCGAATTCCTTGTCCACATAGTCGTCGGCAATGATCGGGATCTCGCGGCCCACCAGGGGCAGGGTCACGGTCTTGCCGATGAGTGCGGTGTAGCGCGCGTCTTCGGGGTGCACCATCAAGGCCACGTCGCCCAGCATGGTTTCAGGGCGCGTGGTGGCCACGGTCAGGCTGCCGGAGCCATCGGTGAGCGGGTAGGCGATGTGCCAGAGCGAGCCGTCCTTCTCTTCGCTCTCCACTTCCAGGTCGGACACGGCGGACTGCAGCTTCGGGTCCCAGTTCACCAGGCGCTTGCCGCGGTAGATCAAGCCCTGCTGGTAGAGCTTCACGAAGGTGTCGGTCACCACCTTGGAGAGCTTGTCGTCCATGGTGAAGTATTCGCGGCTCCAGTCCACGCTGTCGCCCATGCGGCGCATCTGCGTGGTGATGGTGTTGCCGCTCTTTTCCTTCCACTCCCAGACCTTCTTGGTGAAGTTCTCGCGGCCCAGGTCGTGGCGGCTCACGCCCTGCTCCTGCAGCTGGCGCTCCACCACGATCTGCGTGGCGATGCCGGCGTGGTCGGTGCCGGGCACCCACAGCGTGTTGTGGCCCAGCATGCGGTGGTAGCGCGTCAGGCTGTCCATGATCGTCTGGTTGAACGCATGGCCCATGTGCAGCGTGCCCGTCACGTTGGGCGGCGGCAGTTGGATGGAGAAAGCGGGGGCGTTCGCATCGGGCTGCTGCGTGCCGCGGTGGCCTGCCACGCCGTAGCCCCGGCGCTCCCACTCGGGGCCCCAGTGGGCCTCCAGGGCGGCGGGCTCGAAGGATTTGGACAGGCTCTCAAGGCCGGGTTGTTGCAGGGGGGCGCTCATGGCTTCAGGCAGGTGAAAAGGGCGCCGGCAGCGGCGCCCGGTGTCGATGAGGGGAACCGGCCATTCTAAGACAGGCCTCTGCCGCGGTGCAGCGCGGTGGCGGCGGGCGAGGCCCTCCCGCCGCCGCAGGCGAAGGGACAAGGGGGCAGACCAGATGCCGGCGGTGGCCTGCGCCGGGTGGCCGGAGCGCGCCGGGCTTGGGGACGGCGGTACGAGCCCGCCTGCGGTGACTGCCTTGCTATTGTTGATGTAGCTGTATGCGCTTACTAGATAAGGGGTTGCGGCCTATTTTGCTTCTAATCCATCAGGGTTTTGCAAGCTCCGGACGGTCGTTCTGCTGCGGCTTCAGCGGCGCCGCATCCTTGCCTTCGGCGCGCTCCTTGCGCCATTGCTCCTTGCGCGCCGTCCATTCGCGCAGCCGCTGGTGGGCGACCGTGCTGTCCTTGTGCATCTGCTGGGCGTCGGCGAGCTGTGCCGACAGCTCCAGCCGGATGCCGTTGGGGTCGAAGAAGTAGATGCTCTTGAAGATATGGTGGTCGGTCACGCCAAGCACCTCGATTCCGTGCGCCTCCAGGCGCTGCTTGGTGTTCTCCAGTTCCTCCACCGTGTTGACGCGGAAGGCGATGTGGTTGACCCACAGCGGCGTGTTCGGCGAGGGTTCCGCTTTCACGTCGTCGCCCAGGTCGAAGAAGGCGATGAACGAGCCGTCCTGCAGCCGGAAGAAGAAGTGGGTGTAAGGGCAGTACTCGCCCGTGCTGGGCACGTAGTCGCTCTGGATGATGTGGTAGAGCGGCAGACCCAGGATGTCTTCGTAGAAATGGCGCGTTTCCTCTGCATCACGGGCCTTGTAGGCGTAGTGGTGCAGTTGCTGGATGGGCGCTGGCGCTGGCAGGCTGGCGAACGTGGCGGGTGCGAGTACGGCGTTCATGCAGGTCTCCAAGTCGTGGAATGGTGTGATTCTACTATTCGTAATTGATTTACGTTAGATGAATTGACCGCCGGCGTGCGGGTCCGTCGAGAGGCTGCGAGAGCGGCCGGAGATAGGTCGGACATGAACGGGTGCAGTTCGCCGCGGCGGGCACTGCGTGGCGTCGGGGTGATAGCCGTCAATGGACGGATGTGAGACGGGCTTGGCAGGTCGAGCGTGTGGGGGCCGAGCCGGTCACGAACGCGGGCCGGCAGCAGACCGTCCGCAGGTGGCGTGCAGCAATTGCGAGGGGGCACCGTCCCACGTCGCGTCACACAGGGAGCGTCGAACTGGCGCCCTGTGCAGGGGCGCCAATGCCCAGCCTTGCTCAGGCCGCGAGCGCGGCGTTCTTCCAGGCGGTGGCGGCGGCTTCCGTGTCGCCGCGCTGCTCGGCCAGTTCGGCCAGGTGGCGCCAGGCGCTGCAGCGCAGGCCGGGGTCGGTGAGCTGCTGGGCGGCCTGGGTGAACAGCTGCTGGGCCTTGCCCCAGAGCTGGCGGCGCAGGCAGGCCATGCCGGCCAAGTACTGCAGCCGGCCGTCGCGCGGGTTGCCCTGCTGTGCGGCTTCGATGCGCGCCAGCCAGGCCGTGTCCACCACGTCCAGGTTGTGCTCCAGCGCGCGGATGAGCTTGTGCGCCTGGGCCTCGGGCAGGCCTTCCGGGTCGGACACCATCCGGTCCCAGACCGGCGCCAGCCAGCTGCGGACCTGCGTGGCGTCACCGCCGAGAAGGCTCAGCCGTTGGGCGGCGTGCACCGCCAGTTCGGGCATGTTGCGCTCGGCGGGCTCCAGGGACAGCCAGATGCGCTGCAGTTGCGCCGGGTCGTGCGCGCCGTTGATCAGCTCCATGGCCAAGCCGCGCACGATGCTCTGCGCTGCGGCCGGCGAGAAGGCGCGGTGCTTGCCCAGCAGCCGCGCCGTGTCCAGCGCCTCCTGCGTGCGGTGCGACAGCCGCGTGGCCTTCAGGCGGGCGCGCAGCGCCAGCGTGCGCCGGGCTGCGCCCTGGGGCAGGGCCGCCAGATGCTCCAGCGCGGCCTGGGCGTCGTGTTCGTCCAGCGACCAGCGTGCGGCTCGCAGTTGGGCGCCTTCGCGCAGTTCCAGTTCGGCCGTGGAGGCCCGGTCGGGAATGTTCTGCAGCGCTTGCTGCAGGTGCGCCTCGCGCGTGGGGCGGTCCTGCAGGGCGTGGGAGCTTTCGGCGGCGACCAGGTGGGCCAGCGTGCGCAGCTGGCGCGCATGGGGGACGGCCTGGCCCGCTGCCTCCAGCGCGCTTTCCTGCGACAGCGCGGCCACGGCCGCCTTGCGCGATCGCAGGAAGCGGCCCGCCAGCAGCTGCGAGAGTGCGTCCATGAGCGCCGCGTGCATGACGCGCTCTTTCTGCTGCAGGCGCCAGCGGCGCGCCTGGCGCGGCAGCTCCAGCAGTGCCGCCAGGCCGCGCAGTGCGGCGTAGAGCGTGCCGAAGCCGCCGAACAGCAGCAACAGCACCATGTTGAGGGATAGGTCGATGCGGTAAGGCGGCCAGAACAGCGTCACCGTGCCCTGGTTGTTGCCCGCGAACAGGGCCACCGCCACGGCGGCGCCGAAAAGTGCCAGAAGCCAGAGTGCTGCGCGCATAGCGGGGTGCCGTGCTTTCGTCTGTTCAGCGGCCGGCCGCCGCCGTGGCCAGTGCGGCCAGCGTGTCGTCCAGGGGCGGCAGCTCGGCCGCCTTCATGTGGGCCTGGGCCTGCTGCAGCATGGTGGCGGCGTTCTGCACCCGGCGCGAGGCAGGGTCGAAATACTTGTTGATCGATACGGTCGCAGCGCTGAGATCGGCGCGGGCCGAATCCAGCTGCCGTGCCAGCACGCCCAGGCGGGCGTTGATGAGCTTGAGCTTCAGGTTCTCGCGCAGGAAGAAGGCCTGCTCGGGCGACACCAGCACCGCCTCCGGGCGGTCGATGCGGCTCACGCGCAGCAGCCCGCGGGCTTCGTCGCGCACGACTTCCCAGGCGCCGTACAGCACCGCCTGCCATCGGGGCACGTCCGCGGCCGGGGCGGCGGCGGTTGCCGGTGCATCCGGTGCGTTGGCCATGCGGCGCATGGCGGAGGCCTGGGCCACGGCATTGAGCAGCGGCAGCTCGTCCACCTGCCGCACCAGATCGTCCAGGCGGCCCAGCAGGCCGGCGGTGTCCGTGACGGAGGCTCGGGTCAGGCGCTCCAGATCGCGGCCGATGGCCCGCTGCAGCGGCGCCAGGCGCGGCTGGGCCGCGCGCTCGATGCGCTGGTTGGCATTCTTGAGGGCGGCTTCCAGCGGCTCCAGGCTGCCGGTGAGCTGGGCCTGCTGCTGGGCCAGGCGCACGCTGGATTCGATGTCCACCACCAGGTTGTCATCCCGCGAGCGCGACAGGCTCTGCATCAGCTCTTCGAGCTGGCTGCGTTGCAGGGCGACCTCGCTCAGCCGGGTCTCGCTGACCGCCACGCGCGCGGCGGTATCGCGGGCCAGTTCCTGGGCCTGGCGGGCCATGGTGCGGGCCTCGATGGCCTGCGCGCCGGAGTCGGCCGATTGGCGGGCGAGCTGTTCCTGGATGCCCGACAGGCGCTGCCACAGCAGCACGCTGCTGACGAGGCTGGCCAGCGCGACCGTGCCGAGCACGTACAGCGCGGTGCGGGCACCCACGGAGAGGGCGGGTGCAGCAGGGTTCACGCGGGCCTGTGGCGGGGCGGACAGGTCCTTGTCGGGCTCAAAGCTCATGCAGCGATTCTATCGACGCCACCACGTCATCGAAGGCCGGGCGGGATTCGGTGACCGTGCCGAAACCGGCCGCCCGCGCGGCGCCTGCAATGCGTGGATGCGTCGCCAGTGCATGGGCGCGGGACCAGTCCTGGCCGGGCAGGGCCGCGCGCAGGTGGGTGACGGCCTCGGAGCTGCTGAGGAGCCAGACCGAGCCATCCGTGGCGGCCTCCTGTGCCAGCACTTGCTGCACTGGCGACAGCACGGGCGCGGCGCGTTCATACACGGCGACGAACTCCACGGAGCCGCCCGCCGCAGCGATCTGCCGTGCCAGCCAGTCACGGCCGGAGCCGCCCTCGGTGGCCGGGCCGGCGGCGCCGCGCACGATCAGCACCCGGTCCCCCGGGCCGATCTGAGGAGCGACCTGCTGCCATAGCGATTCCGAATCGAATTGCGCGGCATCGGGTGCGGGCCGGTCGATGCGGCCGGCCGGCACGCCGGCGTCGCGCAAGGCCTGGGCGGTGCCGGGGCCGGGTGCCCATGCTCTGGTATTGATAGCTGCATGCGCAGGCGCAGCAAGTGCTGGATCCGGAAAACCTTCGAAGAAATAGTGCACGGCATTGCCGCTCACGAACATCAGCGCCCGGTAGTTGTGGCACTCGGCGCGGGCGCGCAGCAGGGCGCTTTGCAGGGCCGGGTCGTGGACGCCGCGGATGGTGATCAAGGGCAGGGCCACCGCCTCGATGCCGGCCGCCAGCAGATCCTGGGCCCACTGCTGCGCATCGCGCTGCGGCCGGGTGACGATGGCGCGGCGGCGGGGCATGGGGGCGGCGGGCGCTGGGGTAGGGCGCCGTTTCAGCAGGCGCCTTCGGCGCCACCGGCGCGCAGCTGCGCCGCGACCGATTCACCCAATGCCTGCGCCTGGGCCAGCGTGGAAACTTCTGCCTGCCCGCTGGCGTGAACCAGGGGCTTGCGGCCTTCCGGGTCGCCCCAGGCGGCATCGAGCGTCAACATGCTGCCGGACCAGCGGCCGTGCGCCGCCAGCGGCATGGAGCAGCTGCCGCCCATGCTGCGGCTCACGGCGCGCTCGGCCGTCACGGTCAGCCAGGTGGGCATGTGGGCCAGCGGGGCGAGCGCCTCGATCAGATCCTGCCGTTCGGTGCGCACCTCGATGCCCAGCGCGCCCTGGCCGGCGGCGGGCAGCATGTGTTCGGGATCGAAGGTGGCGCGGATGCGTGTGTCCAGGCCCAGGCGCTTGAGCCCGGCGGCGGCCAGTACGATGGCGTCGTACTGTCCCTCGTCCAGCTTGCGCAGGCGGGTGTCGAGGTTGCCGCGCAGCGGTTCGATGCGCAGGTCGGGCCGCAGGGCCTGCAGCAGCACCTGGCGGCGCAGGCTGGAGGTGCCGACCACAGCGCGCTGCGGCAGCTCGGCCAGGGAGGCGTAACGGGGGGAGACGAACGCATCGCGCGGGTCCTCGCGCTCCATCACGCAGGCCAGCGCGAAGCCCTCGGGCAGGTCCATGGGCACGTCCTTGAGCGAGTGCACGGCGAGGTGGGCGCGGCCTTCTTCGAGGGCGACTTCCAGCTCCTTCACGAACAGGCCCTTGCCGCCCACCTTGCTCAGCGACCGGTCCAGGATCTGGTCGCCCTTGGTGGTCATGCCCAGCAAGGACACATCGTGCCCGCGGGCGCGCAGCAGGGTCTGGACATGCTCGGCCTGCCAGAGGGCGAGGCGGCTTTCGCGCGTGGCGATCACGAGGGGGGAGGGGGGCGGGGCAGAGGTCTTCATCACCGTGTCATTGTCACCGCCCCCGGGGCCGGACAGCGTGCGCGGGATGCTAGCATGGTGCGCTGCAGTATCCCTTCTTGATTCAAGTCAAAAACACGGGCGCAGGACGCGCCAGGAGAGCCTCTCGCATGACGACGACCGCCCGCAAGACCGACGCTGCCAGCGACAAGACTGCCGTGCCCCGCAAGGCCGACAAGGACCTGCCGCTGATCCAGGACATCCGGCTGCTGGGGCGCATTCTGGGCGACGTGATCCGGGAGCAGGAGGGCGTGGCCGCCTACGACCTGGTGGAGCAGGTGCGCAAGCTGTCGGTGGCCTTCCGCCGCGATGCGGACCAGGACGCCGACAAGGCGCTCAAGAAGCTGCTCAAGGGCCTGACCGGCGACCAGACGGTGAGCGTGATCCGCGCCTTCACCTACTTCAGCCACCTGGCCAACCTGGCCGAGGACCGCCACCACATCCGCCGCCGCACGGTGCACGAGCGTGCCGGCAGCGCGCAGGAGGGCAGCATCGAAGTGGCCCTGGCGCGCCTGCGCTGGGCCGGCATCGCGCCCCGCACCGTGGCGCAGACGCTCGCCAAAAGCTACGTGGCGCCCGTGCTGACCGCCCACCCCACCGAGGTGCAGCGCAAGAGCATTCTGGATGCCGAGCGCGACATCGCCGAGCTGCTGGCCGAGCGCGACGACCTGCAGGCGCGCGCCCAGCTCTACAACAGCGCCAAGGATGCGCTGACCCCCCGCGAGCTGGCCGCCAACGAGGCGCGGCTGCGCGCCCGCGTGGCGCAGCTGTGGCAGACGCGCCTGCTGCGCTATTCCAAGCTCACCGTGGCCGACGAGATCGAGAACGCGCTGTCGTACTACGAGTCGACCTTTCTCACCGAGATCCCCAAGCTGTATGCCGACCTGGAGCGGGAGCTGGGCAGCCAGCCGGTGCCCAGCTTTTTGCGCATGGGCCAGTGGATCGGGGGCGACCGCGACGGCAACCCCAACGTCAGCGCGGCCACGTTGTCTTTGGCCCTGGGCCGGCAGGCCGAGGTGGCGCTGCGCCACTACCTGACCGAAGTGCACTTTCTGGGCGGCGAACTGTCGCTGTCGGCGCGGCTGGTGCAGGTCTCGCCCGAGATGCAGGCGCTGGCCGAGCGCTCGCCCGACCACAGCGAGCACCGCCAGGACGAGCCCTACCGCCGCGCGCTCACCGGCATCTATGCGCGCCTGGCGGCCACGCTGAAGAACCTGACCGGCGGCGACGCCGCCCGCCACGCCGTGGCGCCGCAGAACGCCTACGCCACCGCGGAAGAGTTCCTGGCGGACCTGCGCGTGATCGAGGCCTCGCTGCGCTCCCACCGCGGCGCCCCGCTGGCCGCGGAGCGCCTGCACCCGCTGGTGCGTGCCGTGGAGGTGTTCGGCTTCCACCTCGCCACGGTGGATCTGCGCCAGAGTTCCGACCAGCACGAGCGCGTGATCGCCGAGCTGCTGGACACCGCCCGCATCGAGCCGGACTACGGCGCGCTGCCCGAGCCGGAACGCCGCTCGCTGCTGCTGCGCCTGCTGTCCGACGCCCGGCCGCTGCGCGTGGTGGGCGCCGACTATTCCGAGCACACCCGGGGCGAGATCGCCATCTTCGAGACGGCGCGCCTGATGCGCGAACGCTTCGGGCGGCAGGCCATCAGGCACTACATCATCAGCCACACCGAAACGGTGAGCGACCTGCTCGAAGTGCTGCTGCTGCAGAAGGAAGTGGGGCTGATGCACGGCACGCTGGACAGCGAATGCACGGCCGACCTGATCGTGGTGCCGCTGTTCGAGACCATCGAAGATCTGCGCAATGCCGCGCCCATCATGCGCGAGCTGTATGCGCTGCCGGGCTTCGCCGCCCTGGTGCGGGCCAGCGGGGCCGAGCAGGACATCATGCTGGGCTACAGCGACAGCAACAAGGACGGCGGCATCTTCACCAGCAACTGGGAGCTGTACCGCGCCGAGATCGCGCTGGTGGCGCTGTTCGACGAGATGAATGCGGCCCAGCCCGGCCCGGCCATCCAGCTGCGCATGTTCCACGGCCGCGGCGGCACGGTGGGCCGGGGCGGCGGCCCCAGCTACCAGGCCATCCTGGCGCAGCCGCCCGGCACCGTGCGCGGCCAGATCCGCCTGACGGAGCAGGGCGAGGTGATCGCGTCGAAATACGCCAACCCCGAGATCGGCCGGCGCAACCTGGAGACGCTGGTGGCCGCCACGCTGGAGGCCACGCTGCTGCAGCCCACCAAGCCCGCCACCAAGGCTTTCCTGGAAGCCGCGGCCGAGCTGTCGCAGGCCAGCATGTCGGCCTACCGCGCGCTGGTGTACGACACGCCGGGCTTCACCGACTATTTTTTCAGCGCGACGCCGATCCGCGAGATCGCCGAGCTGAACATCGGCTCGCGCCCCGCCTCGCGCAAGGCCAGCCAGAAGATCGAGGACCTGCGCGCTATTCCCTGGGGTTTCAGCTGGGGCCAGTGCCGTCTCACGCTGCCGGGCTGGTACGGCTTCGGCGCCGCGGTGGAGGCCTTTGTCAAGGCGCCCGGGCGGGATCCGAAGGTGCAGCTGGCGCTGCTGCAGAAGATGTACCGGCAGTGGCCGTTCTTCCGCACGCTGCTGTCCAACATGGACATGGTGCTGGCCAAGAGCGACCTGGCGCTGGCTTCGCGCTACAGCGAACTGGTGGCCGATGCGCGACTGCGCAAAAAGGTCTTCGGCGCCATCGAGGCGGAATGGCAGCGCACCAGCGATGCGCTCGCCCGCATCACGGGCGAGAAGCACCGGCTCACGCACAACACGGCGCTGGCGCGCTCCATCCGCCACCGTTTCCCCTACATCGACCCGCTGCACCACCTGCAGGTCGAGTTGGTGCGCCGCTGGCGCGCGGGGCAGGGCGACGACCGCGTACAGACGGGTATCCACATCTCCATCAACGGCATTGCCGCCGGCCTGCGCAACACCGGCTGACGGCCCGCCACATGCGCCCCGGTGGGGGCTCGGGCTCGGAACTTGCTGCCGGCATGGGTGCCGGCCAGCGGGGCGGGACAGGCGCCGCATGCCGCGGCGTCTTCAATGACAGGTGAACGGGATCGAGATCGTGGAAAACGGAATCGCGGGGCTGCTGCGGCGCCTCTGGGCGCAGGATGCGTTCGTGTACAGCCTGCGGGTGTTCGTGGCGCTCAGCGGCGCTATGGCGCTGTGCTGGTGGCTGGACCGGGTCCCGCTGGTCATTCCCCTCTTTCTGGGCATCATCGCCAGCGCGCTGGCCGAGACCGACGACAGCTGGCGCGGCCGGCTGCGCGCGCTACTGGTCACCCTCGCGTGCTTCGCCACGGCCGCGTTCTCCGTGAAGGCGCTGCTGCCGTGGCCGGAGTGGTTCGTCGCCGGGCTGGCGCTGTCCACCTTCGGCTTCACCATGCTCGGGGCGCTCGGCGAGCGCTACCGGGCCATCGCCTCCGCCACGGTCATCCTGGCGCTGTACACCGCCATCAGCGTGGCGCCTGGCGCTGCGCACGCGGCGGGCGGTGCCTGGTGGCACACGCCCGCCCTGCTGCTGGCGGGCGCGGCCTGGTACGGCCTGCTGTCGCTGGCCTGGTGCGCCGCCTTCCCGCACCAGGCCGTGCGGCAGAACCTGGCGCGGCTGTACGGCCAGATGGGCGTGTATCTGCGGCTCAAGGCCGGCATGTTCGAGCCGGTGCGTGCCATCGACGTGGAGCGCCGCCGCCTGGCGCTGGCGCAGACCAACGGCAAGGTCGTGGCGGCGCTCAACACCACCAAGGAAAGCCTGTTCAGCCGCCTGGGCCGCCACGCGCCCGAAGGCCGCATGCTGCGCCACCTGAACCTGTACTTCATCGCGCAGGACATCCACGAGCGGGCCAGCTCCTCGCACTACCACTACAACGACTGGGCCGATGTGCTGTTCCACAGCGACGTGCTGTACCGCTGCCAGCGCGTGCTCAAGCTGCAGGGCGTGGCCTGCACGCAGCTGGCCGAGGCGCTGCAGCTGCACCGGCCCTTCGTGCAGGGCGACGAGGGCCAGCGCGCCATGGCCGACCTGCACGATTCCATCGCCTACCTGGAGCGCCAGGAGCAGCCCGTCTGGCGCAGGCCCCTGCGCTCCTTGCGCGCGCTGGCGCGCAACCTGGCCACGCTGGATGCGCAGCTGCAGGCCGCAGCGCACCCCGAAGGAGGGGAGCGGCCCGGCGATACCAGCCTGCTCGACCGCACGCCCCGTTCGCTGGCCGACGCCTGGGCCCGCGTCAGGGCGCAGTTGCACACCCGCTCGCCGCTGCTGCGCCACGCCGTGCGGCTGTCGCTGGCCCTGGCCGTGGGCTATGCGGCCATGCAGGTGACCGATCCGGCGCACGGCTACTGGATCCTGCTGGCCACGCTGTTCGTGTGCCAGCCCACCTACGGCGCCACGCTGTCCAAGGTGACGCAACGCATCGCCGGCACCGCCATCGGCCTGGTGGCGGGCTGGGCGCTGCTGCGGCTGTTTCCCAGCCTGCACCTGCAGGCACTGTTAGCGGTGGCCTCGGGCGTGCTGTTCTTCGTCACGCGCACCACGCGCTACATGACGGCCACGGCGGCCATCACGCTGCTGGTGCTGATGTGCTTCAACCAGAGCACGGGCGATGGCTATGCGCTGATCTGGCCGCGGCTGCTGGACACGCTGCTCGGCAGCGCGATCGCGGCGGCGGCGATGTTCCTGGTGCTGCCCGACTGGCAGGGCCGCCGGCTGGCCGCAGTGGCCGCGCAGGCGGTGCTCACCAACGCGCTGTACCTGCGCGAGATCATGACCCAGTACGCCACGGGCAAGGTGGACGATCTGGATTACCGCCTGGCGCGGCGCACCGCACACAACGCCGATGCGGCCCTGTCCACCACGCTGTCGCACATGCTGCAGGAACCGCGCTGGGTGCGCCGCCATGCGCGCCCCGGCATGCAGATGCTGGTGCTGTCGCACACGCTGCTGAACTATCTGTCGGCCCTGGGGGCGCACCGCGACCGCCTGGCGGCGGATGACAACGACCCGCTGGTGATGCGGGCGGCCGACCATGCGGCGCAGCAGATCGAGGGCATTGCACTGGCGCTGCAGGGGCGGGCGCCGCTGCCCGCAGGGGATGACGGCGCCTCCGACGCCATGGCGCAGGCGCTGGAGCGGGCGCTGGAAGAGGCGGCCGGTACCCAGGGCGACACCCTGCGGTTGCTGCAGACCCAGCTGGCATTGGTCTGCCGGCAGATCACGCCGCTGCGCGCCATGGCGCAGCAGCTGCTGGCGGGCACGCCGCGGGAGCCGGACACAGGCGCCGCTTGAACGCGGCGAGGCCCGGTCCTGGGCCGGTGCCTGGGGTGGAACTTTCGCTTTTCTGGGCTGCGCTTTACCCGCGTGCCCCGCCGCGGCGCTCAGGGCCTGAACAGGCCCTAGTCGCCCAGCAGTTCGCCCACCACGCGCAGGTCGTCCACCCGGTCGCACACGGCCTTCACCGCCATCATCACGGGAATGCCCAGCAGCAGGCCCCACAGGCCCCACAGCCAGCCCCACACCAGCACGCTCACGAAGACTGCGACGGGGCTCATGCGGCTGGTGCGGCTGGTCAGCCAGGGCGTGATGAGGTTGCCGACGATGGTGTGGATCACCAGCGAGGCACCGCCGATGGCCAGCGCCATGTCCACCGTGCCGAACTGCAGGAAGGCCACCAGCGCCGAAGCCCCCGTCACCACCACCGAGCCGATGTAGGGCGCGAGGTTGAGCACCCCGGCCACCACGCCCCAGACGGCGGCGTTCTCCAGCCCCAGCGCGGCATACGCCAGGCCCGTGGCGATGCCCACCAGCACGCTGGTGAACACCTGCACGAGCAGGTAGCGCTGGACCTGGCCGGAGATGTCGTCCAGCACCTCCATGGTGATCTTGCGCCGCTCCAGGCTCGTGCCGGCGATGCGCATCAGCTTGCGCCGGAAGAGGTTGCCCGAGGCCAGCGAGAAGAAGGTCAGGAAGATCACCACCGTGAGCTGCCCGACCGCCGACATCAGCCCCACCGTGCCGCTCCAGACATAGTCGCGGATGTTGAACGGAGGCCGTTCGATCACCACGCGCTGCACGCCGCGGCGCGTTTGCGGCGGAATGCTCTGCGTGGCTGCTTCTTCGATCTGGGTGGCCGCCTTCTGCATGGTGTCCAGCGGGCTGGGGCCGCGCATGTGCGGGCGCATGGCGTCGCGCACCTTGCGGGCGGCCACGGGCACGGAATCCACCAGCTCCGCCGCGCCATCGCTGAGATACCACGCCGCCCCGCCGATGCTGGTGACGATGGTGATCAAGAGCAGGCCTGCCGCCAGCCAGCGTGGCAAGTGCCAGCGGTGCAGGAAACCAACGGCGGGCTGCAGGGCGATGGTGAGCAGCAAACTCAGCATCAGCGGAATGAACACGGCGCTGGCCCAGTGCAGCAGCGTGACCGCGGCGAACAGCGTCAGCAGCCCGAGAGAGACGCTGCGCACATCCACCGGCATGTGCAGGAGCACGCGCGGCTGGGACGGATCGCCAGACAGCGGCAGTACCGTGGCCGTCGCCTCCACAGCAGAGGCGGCAGCGGCGGGTTGCGCCGGAGGTGGGGCTGGCGGCGGAGGTGCGACCGGTGGCGGTGCAGGCGGAGAAGCCGCGTCGGCAGCCTCGGCCGCGTCGGACGGCGGTGGTGGAGGCGCCTCGGCAGGGGGAGGCTCGGGCGTGGGCGCTGGCGGCGAGGGCATTTCTGGCATGCGCGGATTGTGCCGCTGCCGCAGCCCTCTGCCACGTAGGCGGGCTCCTCAGGCGCACGGGTGGGCGCAGCGGGCATGGCCGGCGCTGCAGGCCGGGCACATTCCGCGAAGCGTATTGAGTGAAATCGGCCGCCAGGCCAATGGATATCAGTGCAAGGCGCTATGATTTTTGATGAATGGCGGCCGCCACGGTGCGCCCGGCGGGCGGTGCCCCGTCCCGCAATCGCCAAGCTGCACCCCGAAAGGCCTGCTGTTCGGCCGATGCGCGTGGCGCCATCCGCTTAGCATCCGCGCATGCCATCGGAGGAAAAGCGCGTGCGCACCATCACATACCGGTCCCTGGGACCGCTGGCCGCCTGGGGCGCGCTGGTTCTGGCGGCGGGTTGCACTGCATCGGCTCCCGACCTGCCCCGCGAAGAAGCCCATGCGCCGTCGGCGCAGAAGACCGTGCGGGCGGTGCATCACTGGGACGTGATGGCCGACGACGTGGCCGCGCATGTGGCCGACCGGCTGCGCCTGTGGCCGGCCGGCGAGCACCCCATCCATGTGGCCGTGGGCCCCGACGCGTCCGACTTCAACCTCGGCTTCCGCCAGCTGCTGGTCACCCATCTGGTGGAGCGCGGCGTGACGGTGTCATCCGAGCCGACGGCCGCCGCGCAACTGGCGGTGAGCACCCAGATCGTCCAGCACCGCGCGGGCGCGCCCCTCACGTCCAGCGGCGCGCGGCTTTCGCCGCAGGTGGTCGTGGTGCGCAACCCTGCCGGCTACGCCCCCGTACCCGCCGCGGCGCTGGTGGATGCCGGCCCCATGCGCACCGAGATCCTGGTCACCACCTCGCTGGAGCGCGACCAGCGGTTCCTGGTGCGCACCTCGGCCGTCTACACCATTGCGCAGGACGATGCGGCGCTCTACCAGGCGCGCATCCCGCTGCCGCTGCCCGCGCCTACGCCGGTCAAGACCTGGACGGTGACGCCATGACCGCGGCACCCGCCCCCGCTTGCTCGGTCCAAAGCCGCCGCGCTGCGCTGGCTGCGCTGCTGGCCGCCGCGGCCGCCGGCGCCACTGGCTGCGCGCGCTACTACTACGGCCCGCCCCTGGGCAGTGGCCCGGTCGATCTGGTGGAGAGCAGCTACCAGGCCGCGGACGCGCTGCTGCAGGGCCCGCCGCTCGATCCGTCGCTGCCCGTGCTGGTCGCCACGGTCGTGAACGCGGACCGGCTGTCCGAATCGACGCGGCTGGGCCGGCTGATCTCGGAGCAGGTCGCCGGCCGCCTGGCCCAGCGCGGCGTGCGCGTGACCGAGCTGCGCCTGCGCGAGACGCTGGCCATGCGGCCCGGCCAGGGCGAACTGCTACTGTCGCGCGACGTGCGCGAGGTGAGCCAGGCCCAGTCCGCCCAGGCCGTGGTGGTGGGAACGTATGCAGCTTCTTCCCAGGCGGTGTATGTGAGCTTGAAATTGGTCAACCCGCTGGGCAACGCCGTGGTGGCGGCCTACGACTACAGCCTGCCCATGGATGCGGGCCTGCGCGGGCTGTTGGCCAACTGACGGCGCCGCGTCGTCCCCATTGCGCGCGGTTCACAAGGCCAGGCGTGCCCCAAAGCAAAAGCCCGGACGAGGCCGGGCTGCAGCGGTTGTAAATCGCTATGCGCTATTGATTTTGTAGCTGCAGGCGCTCTTCCTGAAAGCGCTGCAGGCCAAAAACACCCTAAATGATCAGTGCAGCATCAGCGCGCCAGCGCTCTTGCTCTTGCCGGCGCGGGCGGGCGGGTTGCACAGGCCGCAGGTGAAGTGGCGGTTCTCGTACAGCTCGGTCACGAACTGACCGGTGCACTGCGAGCACTTGGTGCGCGTCAGCATGCCGGCGTCCACGAACTTCACCAGGCGCCAAGCGCGGGTGAAGGACAGCAGGGGCTCGATCTCGGCGGCAGCGACCTGCTCGTTGTACAGCCGGTAGGCCTTGGTCAGCAGTTCCACCGAATCCAGGTCCACGCCCTTGGACAGGTACTCGTAGATGTTCAGGAACAGCGAGCTGTGGATGTTTTCCTGCCAGGTCAGGAACCAGTCGGTCGAGAAGGGCAACTGTCCCTTGGACGGCGACTTGCCGGCGATCTCCTTGTACAGCCGGATCAGGCGCTCGTACGACAGCGTGGTCTCCGACTCCAGCACCTGCATTCGGGCGCCCATCTCGATCAGCATGGCGGCGCGTTCGATCTGCTTGGATTCGTTGAGAACGCTCTTGACGGGTGCGGACATGGCGGGCTTTCGGAAAGGAAGAAGGGGTGGGACGGCTGCGTGCGTCAGCGACGCAGGCTCAGAGCACTTCGGAGACGCGGCTGGCCATCAGAATGTTGGCGTGCAGCGTGTTCGTGGCTTCGTTGATCGCCTTCTTCGGCGTGTTGTGGTTGGTCAGCAGGCTCCACACCAGGTTGTCATCCACGCGGAAGCTGCACAGCAGCGTGTTGCGGGAGGCCAGCTTGAGCACCTGTGCTGCCGACAGGCTTGCCAGGATGTCGGCAGCCTCTTCGTTCAGACCCAGACGGAACACAGCTTCCGCCTTGTCCTGGCGGATCAGGGTCTGGGCCAGCATCAGGTAAGTGAGGTTGGCTTCGCGGATTTCAGCGAGAAGTTGTTCGGAGGTCATGGTCAATCCTTTCCAGTACCGGACCTTGCTTTTGCAGCGTGTGCTGCCTTGCGTGATCCGTTGAAATGGATTGTGAATTTGGGCCAAACAAAAATTAAGTCGGGGTTCGGCAATGCGTGGCGTCTGGTCGCGGTGACGGCTGTGTAGGAATTTGCCTTACAAGCCTGTCCGGGAGCGCCGTCGCTATTCAACTTCCCGGGCGGGGCTTCCCTCTGAAACCCCGTCAGTGCGCGATCCAGGCGCTGTACCCGGGGTTTCCGTGCCGTTGGGCAGGCCGGAATAGAGCCCTCGACTTTTACATTTCCACCAGGCCCCGACAGGCTGGAAAGAAGGCGAAAAACGGGGCTCATGCCGAAATTTCCACGCCGCATATGTGCTATGGATTTGTTAGCACGATGCCGCACACTGGTGCGGCGCAGGGGCTGCAGGGCGTGCAGCCCATGAAAAAACGGGCCGCAGCCCGTTTTTTCTTTCTTTTGTGGTGACCTGTTTCCGGTCTTCGTGGAGCGCTCTCTCGTGAGGGATCTACCAGGCGTGCCGTGGGCGCCGCTCAGTCCTCGTCGCCCATTTGCGACTGCAGGTAGTTCTGCACGCCCACCTGGCCGATCAGAGCGATCTGCGTTTCCAGGAAGTCGATGTGCTCTTCCGTATCGTCCAGGATGCCCTGCAGCAGATCGCGCGAGACATAGTCCAGCACCTTCTCGCAGTGGGCGATGCCGGCCTTGATGGTGGCCTGGGCGCCGAGTTCGGAGCGCAGGTCGCATTCCAGGATCTCCGGGACGTCTTCTCCGACCTGCAGCTTCGCCAGATCCTGCAGATTGGGCAGGCCGTCCAGCATGAAGATGCGGTCCATGATCTTGTCGGCGTGCTTCATCTCGCCGATGGACTCGTCGTACTCCTTCTTGGCCAGCTTGTCGAAGCCCCAGTGCTTGAGCATCCGGTAATGCAGGAAATACTGGTTGATGGCCGTGAGTTCGTTCTTGAGCTGGGCCTGCAGATGGGCAATGACCTGATCGTCGCCTTTCATGGGGCTCTCCTGTAGTGTGTGGTTGGCCGCATTGTTCCTGATGCAGGTCATGCCCGGCAAGCCAAGTCCCCGTCCATGCGGTCTGCGTGCGTGTGATGCTGAGTCGCGTTCTTGTTTGAAGCCTGCTCCGCGCCATGCAAAGGGTTACGGATCGCAGTGCGGTTTTGAATAGTCTGGGTCAATTGAAATCATGTGTTCAATTAATTGGATTGATGGCGGGAATGGGCCTAGACTTCAGTCTTGTCTTTCAGTCCAACCCTCACCAAGGAACCAGCAATGTCCCTGATCAATACCCAAGTCCAGCCTTTCAAGACCGAAGCTTTCGTGAACCGCAACGGCAAGGGTGAGTTCATCACCGTGACCGAAGAGAGCCTGAAGGGCAAGTGGTCGGTGCTGATCTTCATGCCTGCAGCCTTCACGTTCAACTGCCCCACCGAGATCGAAGACGCGGCCGACAACTACGCCGAATTCCAGAAGGCCGGTGCCGAGGTCTACATCGTGACCACCGACACGCACTTCTCGCACAAGGTGTGGCACGAAACGTCCGACGCCGTGGGCAAGGCCAAGTTCCCCCTGGTCGGCGACCCGACGCACCAACTGACCAACGCCTTCGGCGTGCACATCCCTGAAGAAGGCCTGGCACTGCGCGGCACCTTCGTGATCAACCCCGATGGCGTGATCAAGACCCTGGAAATCCACTCCAACGAAATCGCCCGCGACGTGTCGGAAACCCTGCGCAAGCTGAAGGCTGCCCAGTTCACCGCCGCCAACCCTGGCCAGGTGTGCCCCGCCAAGTGGAAGGAAGGCGCCAAGACGCTGACGCCCTCCCTGGATCTGGTCGGCAAGATCTAAGCTCCGCGTTCTCGCAGAGCAGGGCGCCCCGGCGCCCTGGGCCGGACCAACGCATGGCGTGCGCGCCATGCCGTCCGGCTTTTTTTCGCCCGTTCGCCCCCATTTGTCATGGCGCAGTGCCTGCTCCTGGCGCCGCCTGTCAGATACATAACTCGAATCTACAAGGACACCACCATGCTCGACGACCAACTCAAATCCCAACTTTCCGCCTATCTGGAGCGCGTGACCCAGTCGTTCGAGATCGTGGCATCGCTGGACGGCAGCGAAACCTCCGACCAGACGCGCGAGCTGCTGGAAACCATCCAGTCCCTGCGCAGCGACAAGATCACCCTGCGCACCGATGGCGACGACGCCCGCAAGCCCTCGTTCACGCTGCAGCGCGCCGGCACCCAGACGCAGCTGCGCTTTGCCGGCCTGCCGCTGGGCCATGAATTCACCTCGCTCGTGCTGGCGCTGCTGTGGACCGGCGGCCATCCGCCCAAGGTCGAGCAGGACGTGATCGAGCAGGTGCAGGCCCTCGACGGCGACTTCGGCTTCGAGGTCTACATGAGCCTGACCTGCCACAACTGCCCGGACGTGGTGCAGGCCCTGTCGCTCATGGCCATCCTCAACCCCAAGATCCGCACCACCGTGATCGAAGGCGGCGCCTTCCAGCAGGAAGTGACCGACCGCGAGATCATGGCCGTGCCCATGGTGTTCCTGAACGGCCAGGTGTTCGGCTCCGGCCGCATGACCATTGAAGAGATCGTCGGCAAGCTCGACACCGGCGCAGCCCAGCGCGAAGCCGCCAAGCTGTCGGCCAAGGAAGCGTTCGACGTGCTGATCGTCGGCGGTGGCCCGGCCGGCGCTGCGGCCGCTGTGTACGCCGCCCGCAAGGGCATCCGCACGGGCATCGCGGCCGAGCGCTTCGGCGGCCAGGTGAACGACACGCTGGACATCGAGAACTACATCTCGGTCAGCAAGACCGACGGCCCGAAGTTCGCCGCCGCGCTGGAGCAGCACGTGCGCGACTATGAAGTCGACCTGATGAACCTGCAGCGCGCCAAGTCGCTCAAGCCCGCTGCCACGGAAGGCGGCCTGATCGAGATCGAACTGGAGAACGGCGGCACGCTGCAGTCCCGCTCGGTGATCATTTCCACCGGCGCGCGCTGGCGCAACATGAACGTGCCGGGCGAGGAGCAGTACCGCACCAAGGGTGTGACCTACTGCCCGCACTGCGACGGCCCCTTGTTCAAGGGCAAGCGCGTGGCGGTGATCGGCGGCGGCAACTCCGGCGTGGAAGCGGCCATCGACCTGGCCGGCGTGGTGGCCCATGTCACGGTGCTCGAGTTCGCGGGCGAGCTGAAGGCCGATGCCGTGCTGCAGCGCAAGCTGCGCAGCCTGCCCAACGTGGACGTGATCCTCAACGCGCAGACCACCGAGGTGAAGGGCGATGGCAACCGCGTGACCGGCCTGAGCTACAAGGACCGCACGACCGACGAGCACCATGTGCTGGCACTGGAAGGCATCTTCGTGCAGATCGGCCTGCTGCCCAACACCGACTGGCTCAAGGGCACGGTGGAGCTGTCGCGCTTCGGCGAGATCGTGGTGGACTCCCATGGCCGCACCAGCGTGCCGGGCGTGTTCGCGGCGGGCGACTGCACCACGGTGCCGTACAAGCAGATCATCATCGCCGCGGGCGAGGGTGCGAAGGCCGCGCTGGGCGCGTTCGACCACCTGATCCGTACGTCCGCACCGGCCTGAGGGCCAGGCTGCGAGGCCTTGCCGCTCTGCGCCCTGAGGGAGCGCCCTGAAAAGGGCGCTCCCTTTTTTCTTACACGCGCGCCCTTCGCGCCCGGGAATGGGCCTGCCTGTATTGATAACGATTCTCATATACTGGCGTCATCTGCCAGCCAAGGGCGGACCGCTGACACGGCGGTACGACCTGGAGCCAGCCTGGATACCGACCGCGGTCCGGTACGGCGCGGCCTCTCGGGGGGCGCATCACCGCCGCCGATCTCAGCCATTCCTTTTCCAGGAGCGCATCCATGTCCACGAACCCTGCCCCGTCCTCTGCCGATACCGAGGAATACAGCCTGCCCTGCGCCGAGGCGCTGCTGGCCGGCACCCTGGCGTTGATGACCGGGTATGCGCAAGGCAGCAGCGACAGCCACCGCGACGCCATGGGCCGCAAGATCGTCGCCAACCTGCAGAACCTGTCGCAGCTCGACGCCCTGACGCCGCACTTCCGCACCATGCTCTGGAACCTGCAGGTGCGCTGGGCCACGCAGGCCGTCAAGCAGGCAGCGGCGCAGGAAGACGAGGAGGTGCGTGCGCAGCCCGCGGACCCTGGCCGGGCCCTGTGGCACGCCGCGCCCGAGTCGCTGCAATGACGGTGGCCCGAGGCGGGCGCGGCGCGACGGGGCCGGCGCCAATGCAGTCGTCGTCCCCATCGCAGAAGACAGGCCCGCTGCTGCCGTACCCCGGTGCCCGGGCAGGTGCCACGGTGGCGGTGCGCGGCGTTCGCCGCTGGCGCGCGCTGTGCGCATGCTGCCCACCGAGCAGCGTCGACGCCGGGGCTGGCCACGCTCCTCCGCCCGCTGGCTGAGAGGTCTGGGCCGAATTGCCGGCCGCACGCGCCATCCGGGCGTCGTTGTCTGTGTCGCGGTCTCTCTGAACAGCGGCGCGCCGATCCGCTACAGATGCACGGTCGCCGCCACCAGCCGGCCCACCACGGGGCGCACCAGCATCACGCAGCCGAAGGCCACCGGCATGGCCAGGGCATAGGCCTTGAGCACACGCTGCAGGTAGCCGGCGTCGATGCCGCCGCTTGCACCTACGATCACGCAGCACATCAGGAAGGCCATGATGCCGGCCATGTAGAAGGCGAACACGACGGGCGCGAAGCGCCGGTGCAGCTTGCGCGGCAGGCGTCCTATGCGGGGTGGGGCCGCATCGGCGGGCAAGGGCGTGGCTGCGGCGGAGGGGGGCACAGAGGTCATGCGATGGGGCGGGCCGGATGGCGCAGAAGGGTTGGGAGGGGCGGCCGGCGGGCTGGCGGAAGATCTGCTGCAGCAAGGTCGGCAAGACCCGCACTGTACGCAGCACGGCCGCCGCCCGGTAGCCGCAGGCGCCTTACGGCAATCGAAAGCTATAGTTACGAATCGATTGCCTGATCATTCCAGTCTCATGCCGAATCTGCGCGCCATCGAAACCTTCGTGAAGACGCTGGAGGGCGGCAGCATCGCGTCCGCCGCACGCCAGCTCGGAATGAGCCCGGCCGCTGCCAGCCAGCACATCGCCCGGCTGGAGCGCGAACTGGGCACGCGCCTCATCACGCGCACCACGCGCTCCCTGGCGCTGACCGAGGCCGGCGAGCGGTACCTGGCGCGTGTCGCGCCGGTGCTGCAGCAGCTGGAGCAGGCGCAGTCCGATGTCTCGCAGCTGCACGGCGCACTGCAAGGCCGCCTGCGCGTGGCCTGCATGGCGGCCTTCGGGCGGCACGTGATGGCGCCGCTGCTGCCGGCGTTTGCGGCGCGGCATCCGCAGCTCAACCTCGATCTGCTGGTCGTCGACCGGCAGGTGGACGTGCTCAAGGAAGACGTGGACGTCAGCGTGCGCTACCGCGACGTGCTGGAGCCGGGCATGACGGTACGCCCTCTGGCGGCGGTGCCGCGCATCCTCTGCGCCGCGCCGGCCTACCTGCAGGCGCACGGCCGGCCCGAGACCGCGCAGGACCTGCTCGACCACGCCTGCCTGCTCTACCGCCGCGAGGCGGATGGGCGCTTCATGCGCTGGCCCTTCACGCGCGACGGCCAGCGGGTGGACCCGGCGCTGCGCGTGGCCGCCATCGGCACCGACGTCGACACCCTGGCTGAGATGGCCGCGGCCGGGGCGGGCATCGTGTGGCTCGGCGCCTTCATCGCGCACCGCTACGTGCGCGAGGGCCTGCTGGAGCCGCTGCGCCTGCGGCCCGCGCGGCGCTGGCAGCTACAGTTCGACGCAGAGGCCACGCTCGATTTCTTCGCCTGCTTCCGCGACCGCCAGTACGTGCCCGCCAAGGTGCGGGCCTTCGTCGACTACCTGGTGGAGGTGCTGCCGCAGCAGCCGCATCTGCGGTGGGACGCCGGGACTTCCGGCGCCGCTGAGATTCAAAAACAATAGCGT
This sequence comes from Pseudomonadota bacterium, assembly GCA_023460715.1. Lineage (GTDB taxonomy): Bacteria > Pseudomonadota > Gammaproteobacteria > Burkholderiales > Burkholderiaceae_C > Paracidovorax. The sequence continues at coordinate 32,348 of JAEWPH010000155.1, forward strand.
GTTGCGCTTTTCAGATAAGCGATTGGAATATTTTTCATTCCCAATCCCTTGATGGGAAAGCGCATCCAGCTATCGTTTTGATAACGCCCGCCGCGCGCAGTGGCGCGGGCCAGGCTCAGTACATCAGCCGTTCGGGCCGCACTTCCTGCAGGATGGTCGTGGCGATCTCTTCGATGCTCTTGGTGGTGGTGGACAGCCAGCGGATGCCCGAGCGCCGCATCATCGCCTCGGCCTCGGCCACCTCGTGGCGGCAGTTGGCCAGGTCGGCGTACTTGGAGTTGGGCCGGCGCTCGTTGCGGATCTGGGAGAGCCGCTCCGGCAGGATGGTCAGCCCGAAGATCTTCTTGCGGTGCGGCACCAGGGCCGGCGGCAGCTGCTTGCGCTCGAAGTCCTCGGGAATCAGCGGATAGTTGGCCACCTTCAGGCCGCACTGCATGGCTAGGTACAGGCTGGTGGGCGTCTTGCCCGAGCGCGACACGCCCACCAGGATCACATCGGCGCCGTCCAGGTCGCGGTGGCTCTGGCCGTCGTCGTGGTCCAGGCTGAAGTTGATGGCGTCGATGCGGTCCGTGTACTCCTTGCTCAGGCTCACGTCCGAGAAGCGGCCCACGCGGTGCAGCGACTTCACACCCAGTTCGGTCTCCAGCGGGCGGATGAAGGTTCCGAACATGTCCAGCAGCATGCCGCGGCAACCCTCCTGGATGATGCGCAGCACGCTCATGTTGACCAGCGTGGTGAAGACGATGGGCTTCTTGCCCTCCAGCTCGGCCGTGTGGTTGATCTGGCGCACCACCTGGTGGGCCTTGTCCTCGGTGTCGATGAAGGGCAGGCGCACATGGCGCGGCTTCATGTCGAACTGGGCCAGGATGGCATTGCCGAAGGTCTCGGCCGTGATGCCGGTGCCGTCGGAGATGAAGAAAACGGTGCGCGTGTGCATGGAAGCGGGGCTTTCGGGCCGCAAGGCCGGGGGCGCGCCGGGTAGGACAGGGCCGGCGCAGGAACGGGGCAACAGGCCAGCACGACACCGGATCGTCCCCCTACAATGGCGCCCATTATCCAAATTCTCACCATGCACCGCGGCGGCCCACAACCACAACAGCAAAGCCAGCAGCCGTGCATGGGCGCTCGTTCGACGATGGACATTCCGTCGGGCGCAGGCGCAGACCCGGTTTCAACTTCTGGAGCTTTCCCATGTCTGCACTGTTCGACGCGACCGCCTTGGTCGTTCCGTTTGAGAACCTGAGAATGACCGACGTCGAGTCGGTGGGCGGCAAGAACGCCTCCCTCGGCGAGATGATCTCCCAGCTGCCCCAGGGCGTGCGCGTGCCCACGGGCTTCGCCACCACGGCGCATGCCTTCCGCGAATTCCTCAAGCACGAAGGCCTGGCCGAACGCATCAACCAGCGCCTGGCCACGCTCGACACCGAAGACGTGCGCGCCCTGGCCGCCGCCGGTGCCGAGATCCGCGGCTGGCTGGAAGCCCAGCCTTTCCCCGCCGACCTGGAACAGGCCGTGCGCGACGCGTTCGCCAAGCTGTCCGAAGGCAATGCCGAGGCGAGCTTCGCCGTGCGCTCCTCCGCCACGGCGGAAGACCTGCCCGACGCCTCGTTCGCCGGCCAGCAGGAGACCTTCCTGAACGTCGTCGGCATCGAAGACGTGCTGCACAAGATGAAGGAGGTGTTCGCCTCCCTGTACAACGACCGCGCCATCAGCTACCGCGTGCACAAGGGCTTCGCCCATGACGTGGTGGCCCTGTCGGCCGGCGTGCAGCGCATGGTGCGCTCCGACAAGGGCGCGGCCGGCGTGATGTTCACCATCGACACCGAGTCCGGCTTCGAGGACGTGGTGTTCATCACCTCCAGCTACGGCCTGGGCGAGACGGTGGTGCAGGGCGCCGTGAACCCCGACGAGTTCTACGTGCACAAGCCCATGCTGGCCGCCGGCAACAAGGCCGTGATCCGCCGCAACCTGGGCTCCAAGCTGATCCAGATGGTGTTCGCCTCGGCCGAGGAGAAGAAGGCCTCGGGCAAGCTGGTCAAGACCACCGACGTGCCCACCGAGCTGCGCAACCGCTACTCGCTGACCGATGCCGAAGTGCAGCAGCTGGCCGAGTACGCCGTGGTCATCGAAAAGCACTACGGCCGGCCGATGGACATCGAATGGGGCAAGGACGGCACCGACGGCCTGCTCTACATCCTGCAGGCCCGTCCCGAGACGGTGAAGAGCCAGTCCAAGGGCCAGGCCGAGCAGCGCTTCAAGCTCAAGGGCACGGGCACCGTGCTGGCCGAAGGCCGCGCGATCGGCCAGAAGATCGGCACCGGCCCCGTGCGCCTGGTGAGCGACATCGCCGAGATGGACAAGGTGCAGGCCGGCGACGTGCTGGTCACCGACATGACCGACCCGAACTGGGAACCCGTGATGAAGCGCGCCAGCGCCATCGTCACCAACCGCGGCGGGCGCACCTGCCATGCGGCCATCATCGCGCGGGAACTCGGCATTCCGGCCGTGGTGGGCTGCGGCGACGCCACCAGCCTGCTCAAGGACGGCACGCTGGTGACGGTGAGCTGCGCCGAGGGCGACACCGGCAAGATCTACGACGGCCTGCTGGAAACCGAGGTGACCGAGGTGCAGCGTGGCGAGATGCCGAAGATCGACACCAAGATCATGATGAACGTGGGCAACCCCCAGCTGGCCTTCGACTTCTGCCAGCTGCCCAACGAAGGCGTGGGCTTGGCCCGGCTGGAGTTCATCATCAACAACAACATCGGCGTGCACCCCAAGGCCATCCTGGACTACCCGGCCGTCGATGCCGACCTGAAGAAGGCCGTCGAGTCGGTGGCCCGCGGACATGCATCGCCCAAGGCGTTCTACGTCGACAAGGTGGCCGAGGGCGTGGCCACCATCGCCGCGGCCTTCTGGCCCAAGCCGGTCATCGTGCGCCTGTCGGACTTCAAGTCCAACGAATACCGCAAGCTCATCGGCGGCAGCCGCTACGAGCCGGAAGAAGAGAACCCCATGCTGGGCTTCCGCGGTGCGGCGCGCTACATCAGTGCCGACTTCGGCGAAGCCTTCGCCATGGAGTGCGAGGCGCTGCGCCGCGTGCGCGGCGAGATGGGCCTGACCAACGTGCAGGTGATGGTGCCCTTCGTGCGCACGCTGGGCCAGGCCGACCGGGTCACCCAGCTGCTGGCCAAGCACGGCCTGAAGCGGGGCGAGGCGGACCTGAAGGTCATCATGATGTGCGAGGTGCCCTCCAATGCCGTGCTGGCCGACGAGTTCCTGCAGTACTTCGATGGCTTCTCGATCGGCTCCAACGACCTGACCCAGCTCACGCTGGGCCTGGATCGCGACTCCGGCCTGGAACTGCTGGCCGCCGACTTCGACGAGCGCGACCCGGCCGTGCAGGCGCTGCTCAAGCGGGCCATCGGTGCCTGCAAGGCGCAGGGCAAGTACGTGGGCATCTGCGGCCAGGGCCCCAGCGACCATCCGGACTTCGCGCTGTGGCTGGCCGATGAGGGCATCTCCTCGATCTCGCTCAACCCCGACAGCGTGATCGATACCTGGCAGCAGCTGGCGGCGCGCTAGACGCACCCTAGGCGCATGGCGCATCCGTCCCTGCAGTACCGGACCACGGAAGAGGGCGCCCCGATCGGCGCGCCTTTTCCGCCCGATCTGCACGATGCGCGGCACCTCTGGCTGAAGGCCGGGCTGCTGGTGGTCTGGGCGCTGGTCTCCTTCGGAGCCTGCTACTTCGCGCGCGACCTGCAGTGGCCGGTGGGCCCCTGGCCCTTGGGCTACTGGATGGCTGCCCAGGGCGCAGTGCTGATGTTCATCGCCCTGGTGTTCCTCTATTGCTGGGCCATGAACCGCTTCGAGCGGCAGGACGCGCGTGCCGCAGCGGCCCGTGCCGCGGCGTCACGCGATGCCTGAAGACGCCGCGCGCGCCTACGCACGGCGGCTGCACCGCTTTCTGGTGCTGTATGTGCTCGGTGTGCTGGGGTTCCTGGCCGCCATGGCCTGGGCCGAATCCCGGGGGCTGTCGCGCCACTGGATCGGGCCGATCTTCCTGTTTCTCACCGTAATGGTGTACGCCGGCATCGGCGTATACGGCCGCACGACGGACCCGGAGGAGTATTACGTCGCGGGCCGGCGCATCCCGCCGGTCTACAACGGCATGGCGGCTGCTGCGGACTGGATGAGCGCCGCCTCCTTCATCAGCCTGTCCGGCGCGCTGTATCTGCAGGGCTTCTCGGGGTTGCCGGCGCAGGCCGGCGGGCTGGCCTATCTGCTGGGCTGGACGGGCGGCTTCGTGCTCGTGGCCGTGCTCATCGCGCCGCACCTGCGGGCGATGAATCTCTACACCATTCCGGATTTCTTCCAGGTGCGGTTCGGGGGGCGCTGGCCCCGCGTGATCGCGGCCTTGGCGGCGGTGCTGTGTTCCTTCACCTACGTGGTCGCGCAGATCTACGGCATCGGGCTGATCGCCTCGCGCCTCACGGGCGTGCAGTTCGAGATCGGCATCATGCTCGGCCTGGGCGGCGTGCTGCTGTGCTCGTTCCTGGGCGGCATGCGGGCCATCACCTGGACGCAGGTGGCGCAGTACGTGGTGATCCTGCTGGCGTTCATGATCCCCGTCTCGTGGCTGGCCTACAAGCAACTGGGCAATCCGATGGCGGCGGCGGTGTACGGCACGCAGATCGGCAAGATCACCGAGATGGAAGAGGCGTTGCTCGGGTCGCCCGCTGAACACCAGGTGATCGAAACCTACCTGCGGCGCGCCCGCGAGTACGAGGCGCGGCTGCAGGACGTCGGCGCGGCGCTTGAGCGCGAACGCGAGGCCGCGCGCGAGCGGGTGCAGCAGCTGCGCGCGAGCAATGCCGACGTGGGCCTGATCGTGGCCGCCAGCCGCGAGCTGGCCTCCATGCCGCGGGACGAGGCGACCGCCCGCGAGCGCTGGACGCGCGAGATGCGCGACAACTACGAGCGGGCCAAGCCGCTGGGCGGGTTGCCGGCGCACAGCCAGGCCTTTGCGGGCGACCCGGACGGCACGCCGCAGGAGCAGCAGGATTACCAGAACGCGCGCCGCAATTTCCTCGCGCTGATGTTCTGCCTGATGGTCGGCACGGCCGGCCTGCCGCACCTGCTCACGCGCTACTACACGGCGCCTTCCGTGGCGGGGGCGCGCTCGTCCGTGGCCTGGTCGCTGTTCTTCATCGCGCTGCTGTACCTCAGCGCGCCCGCGCTGGCGGTGCTGGTGAAGTACGAGGTCATGAGCAATCTGGTGGGCAGCAGCTTCGACGCGCTGCCCAACTGGATGGCACAGTGGGCGCGGGTGGACACGTCGCTGCTGTCGGTGGAGGACGTCAACGGTGACGGGGTGCTGCAGTTCGCCGAGATCCGCTTCGGGGCCGACCTGATCATGCTGGCCACGCCCGAGCTGGGCGGGCTGCCCTACGTGGTCTCGGGCCTGGTGGCCGCGGGCGGTCTGGCGGCGGCGCTGTCCACGGCCGATGGCCTGCTGCTCACCATCAGCAATGCCCTGGTGCGCGACCTGTACTTCCAGGAAAGCCGGCGCAAGGCCACGGCGGAGCAGCGCGTGATCCTGTCCAAATTCATGCTGCTCACCGTGGCGCTCATCGCGGCCTTCGTGGCCGCGCTCAAGCCTTCCGAGATCCTGCCCATGGTGTCGGCCTCTTTCTCGCTGGCGGCATCGGCGTTCGTGCCGGTCATGGTGCTGGGCATCTTCTGGCGCGGCACCACGCGCCAGGGGGCGGTGGCGGGCATGCTCTCGGGGTTGGCCGTCACCGTCTACTACATGCTGTCGCATGTGGACGGCGTACGGGCCCTGGTGCCCGGGCTGTTGCTGGTGGACAACCTCTGGTTCGGCATCCAGCCGATTTCCGCGGGGGTGTTCGGGGTGCCGATGGGGCTGGCCGTGGCCTGCCTGGTGAGCTTGTTCACCCGGTCGGGTGCAGCGCCGGCCAGTGGGCCGGCCGCCGGAGGCCGGGCGCTGTAGGGGCCCCTGTCGGCGGTGGCGCATCGGCCGGGCTCCGGCATCGCCGCGGTTGCATAGGATCGCACGGGCGAGTACCCATTGCACCCGCCGAGCGCAGGGATATGGGCAAACCCCATTCACAAATTGCTACAGGCGTGCCACTCTCCGCGCCTGCGAGCCCGGCGATGTCGGCGGCTGCCGCAGCAAGGGGTTCCCATGATTCTGCTCAAGACACCGGCCGGGCAAGAGGCCTTGAAAGACCGCCACGGCGGTCTCACTCCGCGCCAGCGTTCGGCCTTCATCCTGTTCGATGGCAAGCGCACGCTGGCCGAGGTGTTGGCGGCCACGGCGGGGATGGGCATCACCCAGGCCGACGTGGACGTGATGGTCGAACAAGGCCTGCTGGAGGCACCGGCGGTTGCCCTGGAGCCGACGACGGCGCTGGCCGCGGCGCAGGCCCCGGGCGGTATCCGCTCCAGCCAGGAGCGCTACCAGACGGCCTATCCCATTGCCACCGAGCTGACGGCCGCCCTGGGCCTGCGCGGTTTCCGCCTCAATCTGGCCGTGGAAGGCGCCACCAGCTACGACGACCTGGCCGCGCTGGCCCCCAAGATCCGCGATGCCGTCGGTGCCGACCGGTACACGCGGCTGGAGCGCGCACTGTTCGCCTGAGCGGCCGCTCGGCAGCGGTGCTGCAGGCCGCTCCTGGCGTAAGCTCGGGCCACCGCGCGGTCCGGTGCTGCTCTTCCTGCTGCAGCAGCAGCGGCTGGTCTCGCGGCAAAGATGACTGACTGCATGTTCGCAAGCCTCGACACCTCCCTGATCCTGATGCTGCTGGCGATCGGCCTGGCCGGCGGCTTTCTGGCCGGCCTGCTCGGCATCGGGGGCGGCATGGTACTGGTGCCCTGTCTGGTGCTGGTGCTGGGCCGGCAGGGTGTGGCCGGCGACGTGGCCATCAAGATGGCGATCGCCACCGCCATGGCGACCATCCTGTTCACGTCCCTGTCGAGTGTCTGGGCGCACCACCGGCGTGGAGCCGTGCGCTGGGAGATCGTGCGCGGGCTGGCGCCGGGCATCGTCGGCGGGGGGCTGCTGGCAGGGGCCGGCGCGTTCGCTGTCCTCAAGGGGCAGGTGCTGGGGCTGGGCTTCGGCCTGTTCGTCGGGTATTCCGCCTGGCGCATGTTCAAGGGCAGCACCAACCCGGCAGGGGCCCGCCAAGGGGTGCATGGCTGGCGCGGGCTGGGCGTCGTGGGCAGCGTGATCGGTTTCCTGTCGGGGCTGGTCGGGGCGGGCGGCGGTTTTCTGTCCGTGCCCTACATGACGCGCTGCAGCGTGCCCATTCACCAGGCCGTGGCCACCAGCGCGGCGCTCGGGTTCCCGATCGCGCTGGCCAGCGTGATCGGATACACCGCCAGCGGCTGGCACCTGCCGCCCGCAGCGCCCGGTAGCTGGGGCTACTTCTATCTGCCGGCGCTGACCTTGATCGTGCTGTGCAGCGTCTGCGCCGCACCGTGGGGCGCCCGCACCGCCCACCGCATGAACGTCGTGGCGCTCAAGAAGGTGTTCGCCGTGCTGCTGGGCAGTCTGGCGGCCTACATGCTGTACCGCAGCAGCGTGGGGTTCTAGGACCGTCCACGCGATTGCACCGGCCACATCGCCGGCACGCAATCGGCCCCACCAAAAAAAAAGCGGCCCGCAGGCCGCTTTGGGAAGCCGATGCGCAGTGCTCAGCCGCCCACGCCCAGCAGTTCCTCGTCGAACTTCAGCGGGGCATTGGGAGTAATCACGCCGCCGGCGCCGCGGGCGCCGTAGCCCAGGGCTGCGGGGATGATGAGGGTGCGCTGGCCACCGATCTTCATGCCTTGCACGCCTTCGTCCCAGCCCTTGATGACCATGCCGGCGCC
>JAEWPH010000156.1 GCA_023460715.1 Pseudomonadota bacterium
ACGCCACGCTGCTGCAGCACATCGAGGTGCCGCTCGCCTGGCACGACTGGATGGTGGCCAATGGCTGCGACACCAGCGGCAGCCGCTTCGGGCCGGGCTTCAACCTGTATTCGCTCATCATCCGCGCAGCGGTGTCGGGCTTCGGCGTAGGCATCGTGCCGACCTGCCTGGTGGAGGACGAACTGCAGGCCGGCACCCTGGTAGAACCACTGGGCGAGCGTTTCGAAAGCCCTCTGGGTTACTACCTCTGCGCCCCTACGGCCCGCACCAACCTGTCGGTGTACAAGCTGGTGGGGGCCTGGCTGGAGCACTGCTGCAGCCATGCTGAGATCGCGCAGGGCGGGAGGGCCACAGGGGAGCCGGCCGCCCCCTGCATCTTCTGCGAAGACGCACCCAAGACGACCTGAAGACGGCCGCCCCGGGGGCGATCAGGCGAAGAGCCCCTTGTGCTGGTCGCGCAGCACGTTCTTCTGCACCTTGCCCATGGTGTTGCGCGGCAGCTCCTTGGCGACGAAGCAGCGTTTGGGAATCTTGAAGTTGGCCAGCTGCCCCTTGAGCTGGGCGACGATGGCGTCGCCATCTATCTGAGCGCCGGGCTTGGCAATCACCACGGCCACGCCCACCTCGCCGAAGTCGGGGTGCGGCACGCCCACCAGCGCGCTTTCGGCCACGCCGGGCATCTCGTTGATGTAGCCCTCGATCTCGGCCGGGTAGACGTTGTAGCCGCCGCTGATGATCAGGTCCTTGCTGCGGCCGACGATGCTCACGTAGCCGCGTTCGTCCACCTTGCCGACGTCACCGGTCTTGAACCAGCCATCGGCGCTGAACTCTTCCTTCGTCTTCTCGGGCATGCGCCAGTAGCCCTTGAACACGTTCGGGCCCTTCACCTGGATGTTGCCGATCTCGCCCGTGGGCAGCGCCTTGCCGGCGTCGTCCACCACGCGCAGGCCGACGCCCGGCAGGGGAAAGCCCACCGTGGAGCCGCGGCGCTCGTCCTGACCGCCATGGCGCGGGTCGGCGGCATAGGGGTTGGAGGTGAGCATGATGGTCTCGCTCATGCCGTAGCGCTCCAGGATGGTGTGGCCCGTGCGGTCCTGCCATTCCTTGAAGGTCTCAATCAGCAGCGGCGCGGAGCCCGCCACGAACAGGCGCATGTGGCGCGTGGCGTTCTTGTCCAAGCCGTGTTCGGCCAGCAGGCGCACGTACAGCGTGGGCACGCCCATGAAGACGGTGGCGCGCGGCATCGCGGCCAGCACGGCCTTGGGGTCGAACTTGGCCATCCAGATCATCTTGCTGCCGTTGATCAGCGCTCCGTGGATGGCCACGAACAGGCCGTGCACGTGGAAGATGGGCAGCGCATGGATCAGCACGTCGCCACGGCCTTCGGGCCCTCCGGTCTGGGTCCAGCCCCAGTAGTCCTTGAGCACTTCGGCGTTGGACAGCAGGTTGCCGTGCGTGAGCATCGCGCCCTTGCTGCGCCCCGTGGTGCCGCTGGTGTAGAGGATGGCGGCCAGGTCGTCGGCCTTGCGCGGCACCGGCGTGTGTTCGTCGCCGTGGTGCGCGGCGCGCTCCAGCAGGCTGCCGTTGCGGTCCTCGCCCAGCGTGAACACATGCTGCGTGCCGGCCGTGAAGGCGATTTTGGACACCCAGCCGAAGTTGGCGGGCGAGCACACCACCACGGCGGGCTCGGCGTTGCCGACGAAGTACTCGATCTCCGCGCTCTGGTAGGCGGTGTTCAGCGGCAGGAACACGTAGCCCGCCCGCAGCGTGGCGAGGTACAGGATCATGGCCTCGACCGACTTCTCCACCTGCACGGCGATGCGGCTGCTCTCGGGCAGCTTCAGCGAGGCCAGCAGGTTGGCCATGCGGGCGCTGGCGCGGTCGAGGTCACGCCAGGTGTAGTGGAGCGGCGTGCCGTCGGGCGCGTGGGCCTCGACGGCGACCGCGTCCAGATCGGAGGGAAAGGCTGCGCGCAGCGCTTGGAACAGGTTCTGGGAAGAAGTGCTCATGGTTGCAAGAGTGTCAAAAAGCGGGAGGCCGTTTGGCCAGGAATGCGGCGATGCCTTCGCGGTGTTCCGCGCTGTCGGCATAGGCGTACGGATCGGGCGGCAGCGGAACAGCACCCCCATCCACTACCAAATTCATAGCTGATGGCGTTTGATGGACGGGCGCTGCAGCCTGATTTGGCATGTGAAGGGCGCGCAGCGTCTGCTTGTTCATGCGCGCGGCGACGGGGGCCAGCTCGGCGATGCGGCGGGCCGATGCCAGGGCTTCTGCGTCCAGCCGCTCGGCCGGCACGACGCGGCTGAGAAAGCCGCGCTGCAGCATATCGGCGGCCGGGAAGGTAGCCGCTTCCAGCAGCATCAGGCGCGCAGCGGTATCGCCCACGGCACTGGCCACCAGCGCCGCCTCGCGCGGGGCCATCGGAAAGCCGAGCCGGGCGATGGGGGCGCCGAAGCGGGCCGTGTCGGCGGCGATGCGCACATCGCAGCAGCTGGCGATCTCCACACCCGCGCCCATGCAGGCGCCGTCGATCCGCGCCACGATGGGCACGTCGCAATCCAGCATGGCCGACAGGCCGCCCCAGACGTCGTTCTCGTGGAAGTCGCGCAGCAGTGCCGCATCGAAGCGGAAGTCGGGGTACTCCGAGATGTCGCCGCCGGCGCAGAACGCCCCGCCCTCGCCCGCCACGACCACGCAACGCGCATCGGCGCTGCGGTGGACCGCCTCGAACACCGTGCGCAGCTGGCGCCACATCGCACGCGACATGGCATTGAGCCGGCCTGGATGGCGCAGCATCACGTGCACCAGGCCGCCCTCGCCCACCGTCATCGTCACCTCACCCGGCATCTCGTCGTCTTCCCTCTGGGTTGCATACATGGCGCCGCGCCACCGCCACGCCGGATCGGCGCAGCGGCGCGCACCGGCACGGCCTCACTCCAATTTTGCGCCGGAGGCCTTGACCACCTGGGCCCAGCGCTTGACCTCGGAGCTGACCATGGCGCTGAACTGCTGCTGCGTCATGCCGCCGAAGTCGGCGCCGTTGCTCGCCCAGACGGTCTTCAGCTCCTCTGCGGCGCCGAGCTTGCGCACCTCCTCCACGATGCGCGCCTGCACGTCGGCCGGCGTGCCCTTAGGCGCCCACAGGCCGTACCAGGTGGTGACGGTGTAGTCGGGCAGGCCCACCTCGGCGGCGCATGGCACGTCGGGGAAGGCCGGGTTGCGCTTGTTGCCCGACACCATCAGCGCCTTGATGCGACCGCCCTTGATGTGGGAGGCCGAGGAGCCCAGGCCGTCGAACAGCATGTCCACGTTGCCGGCGATCAGGTCCTGCAGCGCCGGGCCCGCGCCGCGGTAGGGAATGTGAGTGATGAAGGTGTTGGTCTGCAGCTTGAACAGCTCGCCCGCGAGGTGGTGCGAGGTGCCCGAGCCCGCCGACGCGTAGTTCAGCTTGGCCGGGTTGGCCCGCACGAAGGCGAGGAACTCGGTCATGTTCGTGGCCTTGACCGTCTTGGGGTTCACCACCAGCACCTGCGGCACGTTGGCCAGCAGGGCCAGGGGAATGAAGTCCTTCTCGATGTCGTAGTCGAGCTTGGGGTACATCGACGGCGCGATCACATGGTGCACGCCGCCCATGAACAGCGTGTAGCCGTCCGGCTGCGCCTTGGCGGCAAAGCTGGCGCCGACGGTGCCGCCGGCACCGCCGCGGTTGTCGATGACCAGCGTCTTGCCGGTGGACTTGGCAAACTGCGCCGCCAGGGGGCGGGCGAAGGCATCGGTGCCGCCGCCGGCCGGAAACGGCACCACGAGCGTCACCAGCTTGGTCGGCCAGCCGGCGGCGCCCTGCGCCCAGGCGTGGCCGCCGGATGCCAGCGCCAAGCCGGCAGCACCTGCCGCCCTGAGCACGCCGCGGCGCCGCAGCGCTGCCGGAGGGATGGTTTGATGGTCTACGGTCATTCCTTTTGTCTCCTGTCGTATTTATCGAATCATGGAAGGAAGGCGCTTCTTGTCACAGCGGTGCACGGCCGGCCCGGAACGCGGAGCCAGCGCCGCCCCAGGGGCAGCGCGGCGCCGCGGCCGCGTCAGTCGCGCACCAGGCTCTCGATGTCTCCCGACACCGGTACGCGGCCCTGCGCCAGCAGGCCGCGGTGTTTGTCGATCCGCTTGAGATCGTAGAGATAGTTCACCATCAGGCCGAACGACTGCTTCAGGCCCTTGGCCGAAGGGTCGCCCGCCCAGTTCAGGCGCTCCACGCGGGCGCCGTTGCCCAGGTGGAAGCGTGCCACCGGGTCCAGCGGCTTGCCCTCGTTCAGCTCGCGCGCCAGGTATTGGGCCGCGCATTCCAGGAGCAGCTGGCGCACGGGGGACTTGGCCGGCAGGTCGAGTGCCTTGTCGGCGGCGGCCAGCACGTGCGCGGCCTGCGGCGGCTCGAAGCCCACCGCGCGGCCCAGCTCCGCCTTGCGCTTGTCGTCCAGCTGGTCCAGCACCGACGCGCAGTGCTTGGACAACCAGCCGCGGAAGCCCGGAATGGGCGACAGCGTGGCGAAGGTGCGCAGGCGCGGGAATTCGGCCGTGAGCGTCTCCACCACGTGCTTGATGAGCGAGTCGCCGAAGCTCACGCCGCGCAGACCCGTCTGCGTGTTGCTGATGGAGTAGAAGATGGCCGTGGTGGCCCGCGACAGGTCGGCCGGCGCGGCCGACTCGTCCAGCAGCGGCGTGATGCTGCTGGAGATGTCGGTGACCAGCGCCACCTCGACGAAGATCAGCGGCTCGTTCGGCAGGCGCGGGTGGAAGAAGCCGTAGCAGCGCCGGTCGCTGTCGAGGCGGTTCTTGAGGTCAGCCCAGCTGCGGATGTCGTGCACCGCCTCGTACTTGATGAGCTTTTCGATCAGCGAGGCCGGGGAGTCCCACGACAGCCGCTTGAGCTCCAGGAAAGCCACATCGAACCAGGTGGAGAACAGGTGCTCCAGCTCGGCATCCAGTGCCATCAGCCGCTTGTCGCCCTTGAGCTGCGGCAGCAACTCGGCGCGCAGATCCACCAGAAAGCGCATGCCCTGCGGGAACACCGCAAAGCGCTGCAGCAGCCGCGTGCGCGGCGACACCAGCGCGCGGCGCAGGTGCACCTCGGCCTGGGCCTGCTCCTCGGCGCCGGTGGCGGCCTCGTAGCGCTGGCGCGCGGACTTGAAGCGCGTGGCGTCCGGCGCGAACTGCTCGCACATCAGCAGCCACAGGTCGCGCCGCTCTTCGGGCGCGGCCTCGGCATACCAGGCGGCCACGGCCTCGGCGCGGCGGCCGCCCTCCACTTCGCTGACCTGCGTGGCCGCCACCTCCTGCAGATCGGTCAGCAGGCGGCGCAGGGCGCGCGGCGACAGCGCCTCCTGGCCGCGGCGCAGCGTGGCCTGCAGGCGCTCGTGCGTGGAGCGCGGCGCGGGCGGCTTGGCT
>JAEWPH010000157.1 GCA_023460715.1 Pseudomonadota bacterium
CAGTTCGCCGGCCTGCTGCGCGGCGCGCGCACCGAGGTGGCGCCCGCGCTGGGCGTGCCGCTGTCGGTGCCGGCGCGGGCCGAGATCGTGCTGGAAGGCCACATCCGCCCCGATGCGCAGCACGCCAGCGGCTGGCAGCATGCGCTCGAAGGCCCTTACGGCGACCATACCGGCTACTACAACGAGTGCGCCGAGTTTCCCGTGCTCACCATCGACCGCATCACCCTGCGGCGCGGCGCGCTGTACCACAGCACCTACACCGGCAAGCCGCCGGACGAGCCCGCCATGCTGGCCGTGGCCATGAACGAGCTGTTCGTGCCGCTGCTGCAGCGGCAGTTTCCCGAGGTGGTGGACTTCCATCTGCCGCCCGAGGCCTGCAGCTACCGCATGGCCGTGGTCAGCATCCGCAAGGCCTATGCGGGCCACGCGCGGCGCGTGATGATGGGCGTGTGGAGCCACCTGCGCCAGTTCATGTACACCAAGTTCATCGTGGTGGTGGACGAGGACATCGACGTGCGCGACTGGAAGGAAGTGGTCTGGGCCCTCACCACCCGCGTGGACCCGGCGCGCGACACGCTGCTGGTGGAGCACACCCCCATCGACTACCTGGACTTCGCCTCGCCGGTATCGGGCCTGGGCAGCAAGATGGGGCTGGACGCCACGAACAAATGGCCCGGGGAGACCGCCCGCGAGTGGGGCCGGCCCATGCACATGGCGCCCGATGTGGCGGCGCGCATGGACGCGCTCTACCAGCAGCTGGGGCTGTGACGGCGCGCGGCCGCGGGCCCTGACCCGCCCGCCGCACACGGCGCAAGTTGTACTAAAGTACACGCCCGCATCCGCCGGGGGCGCCAGCGGGCAGGGCGGGCGCATCCGCCCTCCGCCCGTGCCTGCGGACGCCGCCGGCCTGCGCCCAGCGCGCCGGCTTTGTTCCAACCGACTCCACAACAGCATGAAACGACTGCCCACCCTGGTCGAAGGCCTGGACGACATTCTTCACGGCGGGCTCTTCGAAGGCGGTGTCTACATCTTCGAGGGCCCACCCGGCGTCGGCAAGACGACGCTGGCCAACCAGATCGCCTACACGCTGGCGCGCCGCGGCGGGCGCACGCTGTACCTCACGATGCTGGCCGAGTCCCATGCGCGCATGCTGCAGCACATGGAGCAGCAGGTCTTCTTCGACCAGCAGGAGGTGGGCTCCACCGTGTTCTACATGAGCGGCTACCGCGAGCTGGACAGCGGCGGCCTGCGCGCCGTGGTCGAGCTGGTGCAGGGCGAACTCGCCCGCCACCAGGCCACGCTGCTGGTGATCGACGGCTTGGTGGTCGACAACCTGGCCTCTACCGCCAACGATTCCGTGCGGCAGTTCGTGCACGAGCTGCAGAGCCTGGTGAGCGTCATGTCCTGCACCTGCCTGGTGCTGACCAGCGGCCACAGCAACGTGCTGAGCGCCGAGCAGACCATGGTGGACGGCATCTTCACCTTCGAGGACCACGGCTTCCACTGGCGGGCCGAGCGGCGCGTGCACGTGCGCAAGTTCCGCGGCAGCCAGATCCTGCGCGGGCAGCACACCTTCTGCATCTCCATGCAGGGCTTGCAGTTCTTCCCCCGGCTGGAAAGCCTGCCGCTGGTGGGCGCCAACGCCCGGCTCGGCCAGGGCGTGCTGTCGACCGGCCATGCGGCCATTGATGGTGTCCTACACCAGCCGGGTTTCCTGTCCGGCAGTGCTACCGCGCTGATCGGACAGACTGGCTCCGGCAAGACCAGCCTGGGGCTGGCGTTCGCCACGGCGGGCACACCGGAAGCGCCGGCCCTGTTCCTGGCCTGCACCGAGCTGGGCGGCGACCTGCGCCGCCTGGGCTCCGAGGTGCGGGTGGATGTGGAGCAGGCCCAGCGTGCCGGCGCCTTGACGATCAAATCACTGGCGCACGAGGATGAATCGATGGACGAGTTGGGCCACAAGCTGCTGCGCATGGTCGATGAGCTGAAGGTCCGGCGGCTGGTGGTGGACGGCCTGGCCGGGCTGGCCGACACCCTGGCCTTCCCCGAGCGCGGCTACCGCTTTCTGGGCCGCCTGCTGCACGAGCTGCGCCGCCGCGAGGTGACCTCGGTGTTCACCATCGATCCCGACGCGCTGGCCGCTGCCGCCGGCACGCCGCTGGCACCCGGCGTGGCGGGCTGGTTCGACAACGTGCTGGAGTTCGCCGCCGTACCGGAAGGCGAGCGGCGGGTCGACGTGCGGCCGCTCCACATCACCAAGGTGCGGGGCGGGCGCGCCCGGCAGCCTTCGGTGGATCTCTACCTCTCGTCGCCGCAAGCCGTGGCTCCACCCCCCTGAAGAAGGTGCGCCTGATGAAACTGATTCTGGTTGTGGAAGACGAGTACGGCAACGCCGAGGTGCTGCAGATGCTGCTCGAAGCGGAGGGCTTCCGCGTGGCGCTGGCCTCCAACGGCAAGGCGGCGCTGCAGCTGCTGGCCGAGGGCGAGAAGCCCGCGCTGATCCTGTCGGACTTCATGATGCCCGTCATGACGGGTGGCGAGTTCGGTCTGGCCCTGCGCGCCGACCCGGCGCTGGCGCGCATTCCCTTCGTCTTCATGAGCGGCACGAACGAGGAGGTGGTGCGCCGCGCGTTCGCCGACTACGACGCCTTCGTCGTCAAGCCCATCCAGTTCGCGGCCCTGTCGGTGGTGCTGCACCGCCTGATCGCGCAAGGCCGGCCCAGCGCGTCCGGCGCCTCCAACCGTCCGGTGCCCCTCGCGCGGATCGAACCGTCCCGCTAGGAATCCTCGCGGTACGTGCGCCCGCCCGTCCGTCCGGGCTCCGGCCATTTGGCTAGCGCGCTGCCGGGCGGTCCGGCTCAGCCCAGCCAGCCCTTGGGCACCTTGTCGGCCTTGTGCTCCACCGGGTTCGCGGTGAGCGACTGGGCCGGGTAAGGGCGCAGGAACTCCTTGGCCTTGGCCACCGGGGTGCTCAGCCAGGCGGCGTGGGCGCCTTCGCCCAAAATCACCGGCATGCGCCTGTCGGCGCCCGGCGGGCCGTAGCGGTTGAGCAGCCCATGCGCCTGGGCGCTCACCGTGATCAGCGCATAGCTCAGCAGCACCTCGCCATCCGGCCCTTCCCAGCGGGCCCACACGCCGGCCACGCCCATGGGCGCGCCGTCCACGCGCGCGATGCGCGTGGGCACGGCCTTGCCGCTGCGCCAGTCGTCTTCGTAGAACGACTGCATCGGCACGATGCAGCGCTGCCCGTTCAGCCACGCATCGCGGAAGGCCGTGCCGGTGGAGACGGTATCGGTGTACGCGTTGACCAGCTTGGGCGCGCGCAGCCGGCCGTCCGACGCCGACTTGACCCAGTGCGGCACCAGGCCCCACTGGGCCGCGATCAGCTCGCGGGGCTGCCCGCCAGGCGGGCCGGCGGGCGCCTCCGCGGGCTGCGCTGCAT
>JAEWPH010000158.1 GCA_023460715.1 Pseudomonadota bacterium
CGCTGCACTGCTGTGCTCCGCCTTCGCGGCCCCGGCCATGGCCGCCGTGCCCTTCTTCAACGCCAGCTGCCCCGGTGGCCTGGATGTGCACGCCGACGAGGGCGGCCCGGTGTACGTGCAGGGGCGCGAGGCGGTGCTGAAGCGCTTCAACGACCGCTATTTCGAAGCACGCGACGCGCAGAGCGGGATGACCCTGTCAATCACCACCGGTGACGACGGTGCGCCGCAGATCACCTATACCGGCCGCGGCGGCGCCAATGGGCTCTGCCAGGTCAGCGGCGGCGGCGCGCCCGTGGCGGGCGAGCGGGATGAGCGCCGCCGCCACGATGACAGCGACGATGAAGGTGCGGCGCTGCCGAGCGAAGTCACCTGCGAGTCCACCGACCAGCGCCAGGTGTCGTGCGAGATGGACACGCGCGGCAACGTGGAAGTCGCCCGCCAGATCAGCCACATCCGCTGTGAGCAGGGCCAGAACTGGGGCCTGTCGCGGCATTCGGTGTGGGTGAACGGCGGCTGCCGCGCGGTGTTCCGCAATACCTCGCGCGCTGCGTACACCGCGCCCAGCGGCGGCACTGCGCTGGGGTCGTGCAACACGCGCAAGGGCGCACAGGGCGCCCTGGTGACCCAGGTGCCGGTGGGCAGCGACTACCAGGAACTGATCATCGATTACCCGGATGGCCGCTTCCTGTGCATGCTGCGCAACAACGGCGATGTGCAGAGCGTGACCCCGGTGCGCCGCCGCTGAGCCGCTGCTCCTGCTGCACCGCCGCGAGTGGTGTCACATCCCTCTGGCTAGACTGTGCTTCTTTTTCGTCTGCAGGAGGCACCCATGGCCCACCCCATTTCTGTCACCCTGATCGGCGTGCCCACCGACGTGGGTGCGGGCCATCGCGGTGCGCGGCTTGGCCCGGAAGCCCTGCGCGTGGCCGGCCTGCCGGAGGCGCTGGCGGCGCGCGGCGTGGACGTGCGCGACCTGGGCAACCTGGATGGCCCGCGCAACCCGTGGACCTCACCGGTGCAGGGCTACCGCCACCTGGACGAGGTGGTGGCCTGGAACCGTGCGCTGATGGACGCCAGCTACGCTGAACTGCAGGCCGGGCGCATGCCGATCATGCTGGGCGGCGACCACTGCCTGGGCATCGGCTCGATCACTGCCGTCGCCCGCTGGTGCCGCGAACAGGGCAAGACCCTGCGCGTGCTGTGGCTGGATGCGCATTCGGATTTCAACACCAGCGATGTCACCCCGTCGGGCAACATCCACGGCATGCCGGTGGCCTGCCTGTGCGGCCTCGGCCCGGACGCGCTGACCCAACTGGGCGGCAGCAGCCCGGCCATCACCCCGGCGCAGATGCACCAGATCGGCATCCGTTCGGTGGACCCGGACGAGAAGCGCCTGATCAAGACCCACAAGGTCGATGTTTACGACATGCGTTACATCGACGAGAACGGCATGAAGCGCACCGTGGAAGCAGCGCTGGCCGGCATCGACGAGAACACCCACCTGCATGTCAGCTTCGACGTGGACTTCCTCGACCCGAGCATCGCCCCGGGCGTGGGTACCACGGTACCGGGCGGGGTGAACTACCGCGAGGCGCAGCTGGTGATGGAGATGATCGCCGACAGTGGGCGCATGGGCTCGTTGGACATCGTTGAACTGAACCCGCTGCTGGACAAGCAGAACGCGACCGCCGAGCTGGCCGTGGATTTGGTGGAGAGCCTGTTCGGCAAGTCCACGCTGATGCGCGACTGAGGCCGGCGGCCTGCGCCTGAATGGCTTCGGGGCCTGTTCACACTCGCTGCACGCGGCAGACGCCAGATTGCACGTCACGCAAGGCCATTCCACCGTGGCAATGGCCAAGCGCGATGAAAACCATGTAGTGGCGAACCCCAGGAGAAAACCCATGAAGCGTGTAGTTGCCCTGATGCTGTTGTCGATGTTCTCGGTGGCCATGCTGGCTGGCTGCAATACCGTTGCCGGCGCCGGCAAGGATGTGCAGAAGGCTGGCCAGTCGGTTGAGGATGCCGCCAAGGGCAACTGAGCCCGGGGTGGTGCCCAATCAAAGAGGCCGGGACGCTGTCCCGGCCTTTTTCTTTTCACATTTCGCGCAGACAAGCTCGTCGGTAGTGAATCATTCAAGCAGGTGAGCATGCTTTTCATTGCGGATTGACTGGTGTTCAACGCGGAGTGCGCCAAGCTGCAGCCACGGTAAGAACGCCGTTGCAACCGAGGACTCGAGCAATGAATAAAGACATCATTTCCGGCAAGTGGTCGCAGCTGAAGGGCAAGGCCCAGGCCAAGTGGGGCGATCTGACCAACGACGATTTCGATGTGGCCGAAGGCAACGCCGAGTACCTGTCAGGTCGCCTGCAGGAACGCTACGGCTGGGCCAAGGACCGCGCTGAGAAGGAAGTGAGCGAGTTCTCCGACAGCATCCGCAAGGATTACCCGGACTTCAAGTAAGTCCGTCGCGCTCCCCCCACAGCGCGCCCCCACAGCCCGGCGCCCGTACCGTCATGGTGCGGGCGTCGTGCTGTCTGCCTCACCGTGCCGGCGGGTCGGGCACGTAGCGGTTGGGGAAGGCCTGCGGCTCGCGTGGCAGGCGCGAACGCGTATCCAGCACGATGCCGTGTGCGCGCAGGTTGCGTGCGCTGTCGTAGCGCAGCTCCTGCACCTGGGCGGGGCCGCGGCTGGCGCGCTCGAACGCGGTGTCACGCACCTGCGACGTCTCGCGATCGCCGTGGCCGGTGCCCAGCGCAGGGGCCTGCGACTTTGTGGCGTAGCCTTCGGCACGGCTGGCGCTGCTGTCAGCGGCCGCTTCGGCTACAGGGGCCGCGGGCGCCGGTGGCGGCAACTGCCGCAGGCGCGGTTCCGGGCGGGGCTGCGGGCGCCAGCGGTACATCTCGTTGAACACCGCGATGCCGATCACCCCCACGTTGTCCGGCCGTCCGGTGCGGCTGGCATAGCTGCCGCCGGGGCTGCTGAACACGAACTGGGCCACCTCGTCCTGGCTCTTGCGCCAGCCGGTGATGTCCGCGCTCTGGCCGGGGTTGA
>JAEWPH010000159.1 GCA_023460715.1 Pseudomonadota bacterium
TGCACAGCGAGTTCCTCAAGCACCGCGACCTGGAACACCAGGACACGCCCTTCGTGCTGTTCGACACCAGCGCCCAGCGCGTCTACCAAGCGCAGTCGGGGCTGATCGGCGGCAACTTCCCCAACCACAAGACGGCGATGACGTTCAGCGGCGAGCGCGCCCTGGCCGACGGCATGAACGAGCTGGTGCTGCGCTTCGAGTCCGCGCCCGTGGGCGGCGTTCGCCTGGTCAAGACCTACACGCTGCAGCGCGGCTCCTACGTGGTTGGCGTGCGCCACGAGGTCATCAACGCCGGTGGGCAACCCGTCAATCCGCAGCTGTACCTGCAGCTGGTGCGCGACGGCAACAAGCCGCCGGGCGAGTCGTCGTTCTACTCCACCTTCACCGGCCCGGCCGTCTACACCGAAGCCAAGAAGTACCACAAGGTCGAGTTCAAGGACATCGAGAACGGCAAGGCCGAGATCGACAAGTCCTCCACCAACGGCTACGTGGCCATGGTGCAGCACTACTTCGCCACGGCCTGGCTGCTGGGCGATGGCCTGCAGCGCGATCTGTTCGTGCGCAAGGTGGACACCAACCTGTACGCCGTCGGCATGATCACGCCGCTGGGCGAGATCGTTCCCGGCCAGGCCAAGGCCATCGACGCGCGCCTGTTCGCCGGCCCGCAGATCGAAACCATGATGGAGAAGCTCACCCCGGGCCTGGAACTGGTCAAGGACTACGGCTGGCTCACCATCCTGTCCAAGCCGCTGTACTGGCTGCTGGACCAGCTGCACAAGCTGCTGAACAACTGGGGCTGGTCCATCGTGGCGCTGGTGCTGCTGCTGAAGATCGCCTTCTACTGGCTCAACGCCAAGGCCTACGCATCGATGGCCAAGATGAAGGCCATCAACCCCAAGATCATGGAGATGCGGGAGCGCCTGAAGGACAAGCCGCAGCAGATGCAGCAGGAGATGATGCGCATCTACCGCGAGGAGAAGGTCAATCCGATGGGCGGCTGCTTCCCCATCATGATCCAGATCCCCGTGTTCATCGCGCTGTACTGGGTGCTGCTGTCCAGCGTGGAAATGCGCAACGCGCCGTGGATCGGCTGGATCACCGACCTGTCCTCGCCCGACCCGTACTTCATCCTGCCCTTGCTGATGACGGCCAGCTCGCTGCTGCAGACCGCGCTCAACCCCGCGCCGCCGGACCCGATGCAGGCCAAGATGATGTGGTTCATGCCGCTGATCTTCAGCGTGATGTTCTTCTTCTTCCCGGCCGGCCTGGTGCTGTACTGGCTGACGAACAACATCCTGTCGATCGCCCAGCAGTGGATCATCAACACCCGCATGGGCGTACCGCCGCAGTTCAACCTGCCGAAGTTCCGCTGAGCCTCGCGCCCCCAACGTGACGGGCGCCGCATTCGCGGCGTCCTCCGTGTAATCCCTAGCGGCCACCTTCGGGTGGCCGCTGTCTTTTGGGTACGTTCATTGCTAGTCTTGCGGCTTCCTTACTGAAACTGTTTTCGGAGGCTTGCTTGATGAACCAGCGTTTGACTTTCACTCTCGGTGCCGTGGCCATGGCGGCCTTCATGGCAGCAGGTTCCGCCAGCGCCGCCACCATGCGCTGGGCCGGGGCGAATGACATCCTGACCGTGGACCCCCACGCGCAGAACCACCAGACCACGCACGCTTTCCTGCAGCAGGTGTACGAAAGCCTGGTGCGCTACGACGAGAAGTACCAGATCCAGCCTGCCTTGGGCACGAAGTGGACGCAGGTCTCCCCGACGCAGGTGCGCTTCGAGCTGCGCAAGGGTGTCAAATTCCACGACGGTGCACCCTTCACGGCCGATGACGTGGTGTTCTCGCTCACCCGCGCCATGACGCCGCCGTCGAACATGCAGTCCGCCGTGCAGAGCATCAAGGAAGTGAAGAAGGTCGACGACTTCACCGTGGACCTGATCCTCAAGGGCCCCAGCCCCGTGCTGCTGCGCGAGCTGACCGAGGCGCGCATCATGAACAAGGCCTGGGCCGAGAAGAACAACTCGACCAAGGCGCAGGACTACGCGGGCAAGGAAGAGAATTTCGCCTCGCGCAACGCCAACGGCACGGGCCCGTTCAGTCTGGTGGGCTGGCAGCCCGACGTGAAGGTCACGCTCAAGAAGAACGCCAGCTGGTGGGACAAGCCCAAGGGCAACATCGACGAGGTGGTCTTCACGCCCATCAAGTCGGCCGCCACGCGCTCGGCCGCCCTCATCTCCGGCCAGGTCGACTTCGTGGTCGACCCACCGCCGCAGGACTTGGCGCGCATGAAGGCCAGCCCCGACATCAAGCTGATCGAAGGTGCCGAGAACCGCACCATCTACCTGGGCCTGGACCAGTTCCGCGACGAACTGCCGGGCGCCGGCACGCCGGGCAAGAACCCGCTCAAGGACAAGCGCGTGCGCCAGGCCATGTACCAGGCCATCGACTCCGCCGGCATCCACAGCCGCACCATGCGCAACCTGTCGGTGCCCGCGGGCACCATGATCGCGCCCATGGTCCACGGCTGGAGCAAGGCGCTCGACGAGCGCGCCGCCAAGTACGACGTGGAAGGCGCCAAGAAGCTGCTGGCCGATGCCGGCTACCCCAACGGGTTCTCGCTCAAGCTCGACTGCCCCAATGACCGCTACGTGAACGACGAAGCCATTTGCCAGGCCGTGACGGCCATGTGGACACGCATCGGCATCAAGACCACGCTGCAGGCCGCGCCCATGTCGCAGTTCGTCAGCCGCGTGATGAACAACGACGTCAACGCCTACCTGTTCGGCTGGGGCGTGGCCACGTTCGACGCGCTGTACTCGCTCGACTCGCTCATGTCCACCAAGGACGGCAAGAGCGCCGCCGGCGTGTACAACGGCGGCCGCTTCAGCGACGCCAAGCTCGACGGCATGATCGGCCAGATCAAGGTGGAGATGGACGCCGCCAAGCGCGACGCGCTGATCGCCGACGCGCTCAAGCTGGTCAAGGACGAGTACTACTACATCCCCCTGCACCACCAGATCCGCCCCTGGGCGATGCGCAAGGGCGTGGAGACGCAGCACCGCGCGGACGACCGCCCGATGCCGACCTGGACCACGATCAACTGATCGGCCCGCTGCAGGCAATCCGCCAGTGCTATGCATTGAATAGCGCTTGGCGCTGGTGATGGCTGGGTTCTGAGGTCTTTTGATTCTCAAATCCAATCAACACCAGCGCAATCAGCTATCGTTTCAATAGCAGAGTTGCCCCATCCAAGGCCCGCCCCGTGCGGGCCTTGTGTCGTGCGGCGGGCGGGGCGCGGGCTATCATGCGCGTCCCCTTCCGCTCCTGGCCCCCGCGGCCCGCCGTGCTGCCATGCTGCCCCGCCATTCCGATCCCATCGTCGCCGTCGCCACCGCTCCCGGGCGCGGGGCCGTGGGCATCGTGCGGGTGTCGGGCAAGCGCATCGGCCCGCTGGTCGAGGTGCTCTGCGGCCGGGCGCTGAAGCCCCGCGAGGCCACCTACCTGCCCTTCCGCGACGCCGCCGGCCAGGCCATCGACCAGGGCCTGGCCCTGTACTTCCCCGCGCCGCACAGCTACACCGGCGAGGACGTGCTGGAGCTGCAGGCCCACGGCGGCCCCGTCGTGCTGCAGCTGCTGGTGGCCCGCTGCCTGGAGGCCGCCGCGGCGCCGGCGCCGGGAGCCCCAGTCCCTTCCTCGCCCTGCCTGCCCGGCCTGCGCCTGGCCGAGCCCGGCGAGTTCACCGAGCGCGCCTTCCTCAACGACAAGATCGACCTGGCCCAGGCCGAGGCCATCGCCGACCTGATCGACGCCAGCACCGAGGCGGCGGCCCGCAGCGCCAGCCGCTCGCTGGCCGGCGCCTTCTCGCAGGAGATCCACCGCCTGCGCGACGCCCTGGTGCACCTGCGCATGCTGGTCGAGGCCACGCTGGACTTTCCGGAGGAAGAAATCGACTTCCTGCGCAAGGCCGATGCGCACGGGCAGCTATCGAATCTGCAGCAATCCCTGGCCGATGTGATGCGTAAGGCCAGCCAGGGCGCGCTGCTGCGCGAGGGCATCAAGGTGGTGATCGCAGGGCAGCCCAACGCCGGCAAGAGCTCGCTGCTGAACGCGCTGGCGGGGGCCGAGCTGGCCATCGTCACACCGATCGCCGGCACCACGCGCGACAAGGTGCAGCAGACCATCCAGATCGAAGGCGTGCCGCTGCACGTGATCGACACCGCCGGCCTGCGCGAGAGCGACGACGAGGTCGAGAAGATCGGCATCGCCCGCGCCTGGGACGAGATCGCCGCCGCCGATGCCGTGCTGTTCCTGCACGATCTGACGCGCACCGCCGAGCCCGGCTACGCCGCGGCCGACGCCGCCATCGACGCCCTGTTGGGCGAGCGCCTGCCGGCCGGCATCCCGGTCATCGAGGTGTGGAACAAGACCGACTCGGCCGCCGCCGAGGCACCCGGCCCCGCCACGGAGGGGCGCACGGCCGTGCGGCTGTCCGCCCGCACCGGCGCGGGCCTGGACGACCTGCGCCGCCTGCTGCTGGAGATCGCCGGCTGGCAATCCGCCGCGTCCGAAGGGCTGTACATCGCCCGTGCGCGGCACATCGCCGCCCTGCAGTCGGTGGACGCCCATTTGATGGAGGCGGCGGCCCAGCTGCACGCCGCCGGGCCGGCGCTGGACCTGCTGGCCGAGGAGCTGCGCCTGGCCCAGCAGGCGCTGAACGCCATCACCGGGGAATTCACCTCGGACGACCTGCTGGGGGTGATCTTCTCCAGCTTCTGCATCGGCAAGTGAGGCGCCGCGCGCCGGCCTTTGTGTAAGAGGAGGTAAGGGGCGCTTGCCTCGGCAGGGCGTGCGCGGTACGTTCGCCGCCGATGAACGCGATCCTCTCTCCCGCTGCCCCTTCTTCCTCCTCCTCCTCGGCGCCCCAGCTGCAGGGCCTGGTGCAGGCCATCGCCCAGGCCGTGGCGGAAGACAGCGTCAGCAACCTGCTGTCGCGGGAGCAATGGGAGCTGCTGGGGCCCTATCTGCTGCCCCTGTCCATGCCGGCCGGGCAGGTGCTGTTCGCCCAGGGCGAGAACGACCGTACGCTCTACTTGGTCGAAAGCGGCAGCCTGAGCGTGCACTACGAGGACGAGAAGGAACGCCTGCGCCTGGCCATCGTCGGCGCCGGCTCCATCGTGGGGGAAGGTGCCTTCTTCTCGCACCGCCCGCGCAGCGCCACCGTACAGACCGCCTCGGCCAGCCGGTTGTGGAGCCTGACGGCGCTGCGGTTCACCGAGCTGTCCAACCGCCAGCCTGCCATCGCGCTGCAACTGGCCATGGCCGCTGGTGCCGTTCTCGCCAAGCGCCTGGGCAACCGCCGCCGCCGTATTGCGGCGACCTGAACGGTAGCCGTTTCCCGCCCGCCGGCAGCTGCAAAGAGGACGGCCGCAGGTACACTGTTACTGATTGTTCCCGCGCTATTCCAAGAAGGCTTGGCATGTCCCTGTTCAGCTGGTTCTCCCGCAAAAACCCGCCCGCGCGGCCGCGTCCGCCGGTCGAGCCCACGTCCCCGCTGCTCAACGCCGACGCGACCGTGCCCCTGGTGCCGGGCCGGGCCGGACAGCCCCGCGCCGAGCCCTCGCCCGCCGACCCGGCCGCCAACCGGCGCAACGAACGCATGGAGCGCCGCGAACTGCTCTACACCGTGGTGCGCGACGCCATGGTCCGTGCCGGCGTGCTGTCTGCCGGCTACAAGTTCAAGGTGCTCTCGCTGGACCAGCGCGGCCGCCAGTTCCTGGTGATGATGGACATCGCACGCGATTACGGTGGCGAGACCTCGCGGCTCAGCGAGATCGAAGCCCTCATCGCCCAGACGGCCAAGGCCCGCTTCGACATCCTGGTGACGGCGGTGTACTGGCGCATCAACGACCACGTCGCCGTGGGCATTCCGCAGCGCGGTGGCGTGCCGGCACCGGCCCATGTGCCCGCCCAGCCGCCTGCAGCGGTGGCGCCGCCCCGCGC
>JAEWPH010000160.1 GCA_023460715.1 Pseudomonadota bacterium
TGCTTGCCCAGGATGACCAGGCCGGGCTGTTCCTTGTCCACCAGGGCCTTGAGCAGCTTGGCCACGGCCAGGGGCTGCAGCTCTTCGGTGGTCTCCACCAGGATGGCGCGGTCGGCGCCGATGGCCATGGCGGTGCGCAGCGTTTCCTGGCATTGCGTGACCCCGCAGGAGACGGCGATGACTTCGGTGACCACGCCCTTTTCCTTCAGGCGCACGGCTTCCTCGACGGCGATCTCGTCGAACGGGTTCATGCTCATCTTCACGTTGGCGATGTCCACCCCCGTGTTGTCCGACTTCACACGGACCTTCACGTTGTAGTCCACCACGCGTTTGACCGGGACCAGAATTTTCATAGAGGCTCTTTCCTGCTGGGAGTAGTTGGTGAGTGGTTGAATGGGAATGGCGCGGCGGCTCAATCCGAGGCGATGCCCTTGTCGCGGATCAGCTGGCCCCACTTGGCGTAGTCCTGCTGCACATGCCTGCCCATCTGGGCGGGGTCTTCGAAGCGCGCAATGGCGCCCGCATTCAGCAGCTTGTCCTGCGTTTCCTGCTCGGCCAGGATCTGCCGGACCTCGTTCGCCACGCGGTCCACCACGGCCTTGGGCGTGCCCGCCGGCGCGAGCAGCCCGCCCCACGACACGGCGTCGTAGCCCTTGAAACCCTGCTCCGCAATGGTGGGCACATCGGGCAGCATGACCACCCGCTGCGGCGACCCGACGGCGATGGCCCGCAGCTTGCCCGCCTTGATGTGCGGCAGCGCGGCGACCAGATCGGCGTACATGACGGGCACCTGCCCGCCGATGGTGTCGGTGATGGCCGGCACACCACCCTTGTAGGGCACGTGCTGCATGTCGAAGCCGCCCATCTGCTTGAGCAGCTCCATGCTCAGGTGGCCGAAGCTGCCGGCGCCCGAGCTGGTGTAGTTGAGGGGCGTCTTCTCGGCCTTGGCGTGGGCGATGAGCTTGCGCAGATCGGTCACGTCGGGCAGCAGCGCAGGGTTGACCACCACCACGATGGGCAGGTCGTACACGGTGGCGACGGGCGCGAAATCCTTCACCGTGTCGTAGCCCAGCTTCTTGTACAGGTGCGGGGCGAGCAAGGTGGGGGTGGCCAGCATCATGAAGGTGTAGCCGTCCGGATCGGCCTTGGCCACCTGCGCGGCGGCGATGGAGCCCGAGGCGCCGGGGCGGTTGTCCACCACCACGGGCTGCTTCAGGCGGTCGCCCAGCTTCTGGCCGACGATGCGCGATGCCGTGTCCGTCGGGCCGCCCGCGGGGAACGGCACGACCAGCCGCAGCATCTTGCTGGGCCAGCCGGTCTCGGCCAGGGCGCCGCCGGCCATGCCAGCCAGCAGCGGCGCTGCGGCCAGGGCCAGAACGTTACGCCGCGTGGTGCGGGCCGGGGATGCGGGATTGCGCATGTGCATGAAGTCTCCTATCAAAGCTGCCCAGAGCGTGCTCTGAGTCGTCGGTGGTGGCCCGCTACCGCGGGCCGGGTAAATAGCTATCCATGGCCCTGCGCGCCACCCGCAGCCCATGCAACCGGCGCGGCCCAAAGCCAGGGACAGCGAGCAAGGGCCGCCCCGCAGCGAGGCTGTCGTCCCCCTTCAAGGGGGAAGGCGCGAAGCGACTCAGGGGGTTCAATCCAGTTTGGCGTCAGCCGCGTCGACCAGGGCTTTCCAGACGGGCATGTCGCGCTGGTAGTTCTCGCGGAAGGCGTCGGGGCTGTTCATCAGGGGCATGAAGCCGGCGCCCACGGTGCGCTCCAGCACCTTCGGGTCCTTGGCGATCTCGCGCAGATGGCCGTAGAGCGCATCCACCAGCTCCTTGGGCATACCGGCGGGCGCGCCCATGGCCACCCAGCCGAAGATGGCGTAGGCATCGTCCTGCGCACCCTGCTCGTAGATGGAGGGCAGCTGGGGCAGGATGTCCATGCGCTGCTTGCCCGTCACGCCGATGGCCTTGAGCCGGCCGGCTTCGATGAAGGGCTTGGTGTTCAGCGCACTGGAGAAACACAGCTGCAGCTGCCCGCCGATCAGGTCCTGGATCATGGGCGCCTCGCCCTTGTAGGCGACGTGGGTCATGTCGGCGTCCAGCGTCTTGCTCATGTAGGCACCGGCCAGGTGGGCATACGACCCGACTCCCCAGGACCCGTACGACAGCTTGCCCTTGTGGGCCTTCACGTACGCCAGCAGTTCCTTCATGTTGCTGGCCGGCACCGAGGGGTGCACCACCAATGTGACCGGCGCCGCCGCGATCTGCGTGATGGGCGTGATGTCCTTCTGCGGGTTGTAGGGCAGCTTGGTGTAGAGGAACTGGTTGATCAGCATCGAGGTGCTGAGCGACACCAGCAGCGTGTAGCCGTCCGGCGCGGCCTTGGCCACGGCATCGGTACCCAGGATGCCGCCCGCCCCGCCCCGGTTGTCCACCACCACCGGCTGGCCCACGCGCCGCGACAGCGCATCGCCCACGGTGCGGGCGAGGATGTCCGTCGCACCGCCCGGGTTGAACGGCACGATGATCCGGATCGGCTTGTTCGGCCACGCCTCCTTGGCGGATTGCGCGGCGGCCTGGCCGACCAGGCTGCTGCCACCCAGAGCGGCCAGGCCCTGCAGGACGTCACGGCGGTTGAAGTTCGTTCCCATAGCGTTGTCTCCTGTGATCTTTGCGATCGCTTGTCGTCAAGGGATGAAGAAATGCCCCGTTGCACCGTCTGGTGCGGTGTGTACGCAAAAGGGCCTGCGGGTGAAAACTCAGTTCGGCGCCGGCTCCTCCGGCAGCGTCAGCACACCGCGCTGCTGCAGCTGCTGCAGCTGCTCGTCGCTCAGGGACAGCAGCCGGTGCAGCACCTCGCGCGTGCCCTCGCCCAGCGTGGGCGGCGCATTGCGGATCGGCAGGCGCCGGCCGTCCAGGCGGTACGGCGGGGCGAACACCGGCGTGGTGCCGGTCACGGGGTGCGGCATGTCCTGCAGCAGGCCGCCGCGGCGCGTGCGCTCGCTGGTCAGGGCCTCGTGCAGGCCGGCCACGCGGCCGCAGGGGATGCCGGCCGCCGTCAGCCGCTCCAGCAGCACGTCGCGCGGGAAGGTGCGGATCAGGTCCTTGAGCATGGGGCCCAGTTCCAGCCGGTTCCTGGCCCGGTTGACGTTGGTGGCGAAGCGCGGGTCTTCGACGATGTCCGGGCGGTGGATGACCTGGCGGCAGAACTTGTCGAACTGCGCGTTGTTGCCCACGGCGATGATCAGCGGGCCATCGGCCGCGTCGTACATGCCGTAGGGCACGATGGAGGGATGGGCGTTGCCATAGCGCTCCGGGTCGTGGCCCAGCTGCATGGCGTCCAGCCCGTAGTAGCCGGTCACCATCAGGCCGCAGTCGTACAGCGCCATCTCGATGAGCCGGCCCTTGCCCGTTCTGGTGCGGCGGAACAGCGCCGCCAGCACGGCTTGGGCCGCGTACATGCCCGTCACCAGGTCCACCACGGCCACGCCGAACTTCAGCGGCGGCTGGCTCGCCTCGCCGTTCAATGCCATCAGGCCCGCCTCGCCCTGGATCACCAGGTCGTAGCCGGGGCGCTTGGCCTCGGGGCCGCTGGTGTCGTAGCCCGCCACGGCGCAGTAGACCAGGTCGGGCTTGATGGCCTTGAGCTGCTCGTAGCCCAGGCCCAGCTTCTCGGCCCCGCCGGTCTTGAAGTTGTGCAGCACCACGTCAAACTGCGGCAGCAGGTCATGGATGATCTGCACGCCCTCGGGGCTTTGCAGGTCCAGCGTGATGGACCGCTTGTTGCGGTTCATGCTGTTGTAGTAGGTGGTCTCGGTCTTGCCGATGCGCATGCCCCAGTCGCGCGTGTCGTCGCCGCGGCCCGGGTGCTCCACCTTGATGACCTCGGCGCCGAAGTCGGCCAGCACCTGGCCGCACAGCGGCCCGGCAAAGACCCGCGAAAGGTCCAGCACGCGCACGCCTTCCAGCGGAAAGTCGATGTCGTCGGTTGCTTGGGTTGGGCTCATGTTCCTTGTCTCCTTCTTTTTGCGGCGGCGGCTCAGTCCGAGGCGCGCCGCAGCGGGGCGTAGTCGGGCGCGCGCTTGTCCAGGAAAGCGCCGATGCCTTCGCGGGACTCTGCGGTCTCCTGCGACAGCACCATGTACTGGGCTTCCATGTCCAGCTGCTCTTCCAGCGTGTGGTGCGGCGCCTGGCGGCACAGGTGCTTGATGCGCGCCATGGCCTGGTCGGGGCCGGCCGCGATCTGCCGGGCCAGCACCAGGGCCTGGGCCAGGGCTTCGCCCGGCTCGGCCAGGCGGTTGACCGGGCCCAGCTGGGCCAGGCGCTCGCCACTCAGGCGCTCGCCGGTCAGGCACAGCTCGGTCAGTACCTGGCGCGAGACGAACTCCGCCAGGAAGGCCGTGGCCCCGCCGTCGGGCGTGAGGCCCACTTTCACATAGGCCACGGAGAACACCGCGTTCTTGGCGGCGACGAGCATGTCGCAGGCCAGCGCCAGCGAGAGGCCCGCCCCGGCCGCCGCGCCTTCGACGGCGGCGATGACGGGCTTGGGGCAGTCACGCACCGCCCGCACCAGATCGTGCAGGCCTTCCAGCTTGGCGCGGCGCTCCTCGACGGGCAGCTCGCGCCGCTTGGCGAGCTGGTTCAGGTTGCCGCCCGAGCAGAAGTGCCCGCCCTCGCCCGTGAGCACGATGGCGCCCACGGTGGCGTCCGACGCGGCATCGGCCAGGGCCTGGGTCAAGGCGGCATAGAACTCCGGCGACAGCGCATTGCGCGTGGCCGGATCGTTGTTGCTCAGCACCAGAACGGCAGCTTCGCGGCGAACGAGCAGCGGCGCGTGCATGGCTCAGCCCTCCTGCGCCAGGGCCATGAAGCGGCCCAGGTGATGGTCTTCGTCGCCGAACTGGTGGTCGATCAGCACCAGTCGCTTGGCGTAGTGCGACAGCGGCAGTTCCCAGGTCATGCCGATGCCGCCATGCAGCTGGATGCTTTCCTCGGCCACCAGCGCGCCCACGTAGCCGGCCGTGTACTTGGCCGCCGACAGCGCCTTCTGGCGTGCCACGCCTTGCGCGTTGTCGATCGCATCGGCGGCGTTGATGACGGCAGAACGCATCTGCTCCACCTCCAGCAGCAGGTCGGCCATGCGGTGCTGCAGCGCCTGGAAGGTGCCGATCACCACGCCGAACTGCTTGCGCGTCTGCAGGTATTCCAGCGTGCTCTGCTTGGCGACGTCCATGGCGCCCAGCGCCTCTGCCGCCAGCGCCAGCAGCGCGTAGCCCTGGATATGCTCCAGCACGGCATGGCCCTGCCCTTCCTGGCCCAGCAGCGCATCGGCGCCCACCTGCACACCGGTGAGCGTCAGCTCGGCCGCCCGGCCACCGTCGATGCGCCCGTAGCCCCGGCGGGCGATGCCGGCCGCCTGGCCGTTCACCAGGAACAGGCTGATGCCATCCTTATCGAAAGCACTGCCGGACGTGCGGGCCGACACCAGCAGCAGGTCGGCCTGGTCGCCGAAGGCCACCACCGACTTGGCGCCGTTCAGCGTCCAGCCCGAGGCGTTCTTCGTGGCCGTCGCCGCTACGTTGGCCAGCTCGTAATGGCTGCCGGGCTCGTCATGGGCCAGGGCGGCGAGGGTGCCGCCGGCGATGATGCCTTCCAGCCGCTGCTTCTGCGCATCGTTGCCCGCCGCGATCAGCGCCTGGCCCACCACCAGGGCCCCCAGCAGCGGCTCGGCCACCAAGCCGCGGCCCAGGGCCTCGAACACCACGCTGATGTCGAAGCCCGAGCCGCCGAAGCCGCCGGCGGCCTCGGGGAACAGCGCGCCGATGGCGCCCAGCTCGGCGAATTGGGCATACAGCGCCGGGCTGTGGCCCTCGTCGCCATAGGCGATCTGGTTGCGGTGCTCGATGCCGTATTGCTCTGCCACGAAGCGGTTCAAGGTGTCCGCCAGCATGCGGCGGTCTTCGGTGTGTACGAAGTTCATGGTCTTGATTCCTTCCGTTGCCGGGTCACAGGCCGAGAATCATCTTGGAGATGATGTTCTTTTGAATTTCGTTGGAGCCACCGAAGATCGACAGCTTGCGGTAGTTGAAGTAGTTGGCCGCGGCCGTAGCGGCTTCCGCCGGGCCCACGGGCGCATCGGAATAGCCTTCGTACTGCGCCTCTTCGATGAACGGCGCGGCATGCACGCCCATCGCACGGCGAATCAGCGAAAGGATCTCCTGGCGGATCTCGGTGCCGCGGATCTTGAGCATGGAGCTTTCCGCACCCGGCACGCCGCCACCGGCCACGGCGGCGATCACGCGCAGGTTGGTGGTCTTCATGTTCTCCAGGTCGATCTCCACGCGCGCCAGGCGCGCACCGAACAGCGGGTCCTGCGCGATTGGCTTGCCGTTCTTGTACACCTTGTCGGCAATGACCTTGAGCTTGGCCAGCGCCGCGATGCAAAAGCCCACGCCGGCGATGCCGGTGCGCTCGTAGGTCAGCAGGTACTTGGCATAGGTCCAGCCCTTGTTCTCCTCGCCCACCAGGTTCTCGACCGGCACGCGCACGTCGGTGAAGAACACTTCGTTGACCTCGCGGTCGCCGTCCAGCGTCCGGATGGGCCGCAGCTCCACGCCCGGGCTGTTCATGTCCACCAGCAAAAAGCTGATGCCCGCCTGGGCCTTGGCCTCGCGCTGGGTGCGCACCAGGCAGAAGATCATGTTGGCGTGCTGGCCCTGGGTGGTCCAGGTCTTCTGGCCGTTGACGATGTAGTGGTCACCGTCCCGCACCGCCGTGGTCTTGACCGACGCGAGGTCCGAGCCCGCGCCCGGCTCGGAATAGCCCTGGCACCACCAGTCCTCGCCGCTCAGGATGCGCGGCAGCCAGTAAGCCTTCTGCTGCTCGTTGCCGTACTTGATCAGCACCGGGCCCAGCATGTTCACGCCGAAGGGCACGATGCGCGGGCCGCCGGCCAGCGCGCATTCGGTGTCGAAGATGAACTTCTCGACCGCGCCCCAGCCCGGGCCGCCGTAGGCCTCGGGCCAGTGGTTGGCCAGCCAGCCGCGCGCGTTGAGGATGGCGTGCCACTCCTCCTGGTCGGCCTTGGTGAGGCGCTGCCCGGCCTTCACCTTGCTGGCGATGCGCGCGGGCAGGTGGTCCTTCAGAAAGGTCTGGACTTCGGTGCGGAAGGCCTCTTCCTGGGGGGTGAATTGCAGATCCATTGCTTGTTTCCTCATCGTCCGTAGCGTTGTGCACCTGAGGGGGCCTGTGCACCGGCGCGCTCCATGCGAGAGACGCCGAGCAAGGGCCGCCCCGCAGCGAGGGCGTCGTCCCCCTCCCGCAGGAGAGGGGGAAGCGGCGCCAGCCGCTCAGGGGGTGTCTCAATAAATCTCAAACAGGCCGGCCGCGCCCATGCCGCCGGCGATGCACATGGTCACCACGCCGTACTTGGCCTTGCGGCGCCGGCCTTCCAGCAGGATGTGGCCGGCCAGGCGCGCGCCCGTCATGCCGAACGGGTGGCCGATGGAGATGGCGCCGCCGTTCACGTTCAGCCGCTCCATCGGAATGCCCAGCTGGCGCTGGCAATAGAGCGCCTGGGAGGCGAAGGCC
The DNA here is from genome assembly GCA_023460715.1 of Pseudomonadota bacterium. Lineage (GTDB taxonomy): Bacteria > Pseudomonadota > Gammaproteobacteria > Burkholderiales > Burkholderiaceae_C > Paracidovorax. The sequence goes on from JAEWPH010000160.1 coordinate 7,584, forward strand.
TCGTTCAGCTCCCACAGGTCGATGTCGTCCACCGTCAGGCCGTGGCGCTTGAGCAGCTTGGGCACGGCGAAGACCGGGCCGATGCCCATCTCGTCGGGTTCGCAGCCGGCCACGGCCATGCCGCGGAAGGCGCCCAGCGGCTGCAGGCCCAGCCGCTCGGCCTGCCTGGCTTCCATCAGCACGCAGGCGCTGGAGCCGTCCGACAGCTGCGAGGCATTGCCGGCGGTGACGAAGTGGCCCGTGCCCTTCACGGGCTCCAGCTTCGCCAGGCCTTCCAGCGTGGTGCCGGGGCGGTTGCAGTTGTCCTGCGTGGCGACGACGTCGCGCCAGGTGACCTCGCCGGTGTCCTTGTTCTTCTCCGCCATGCGCGCGGCGCAGGCGATGATCTCGTCAGCGAACACACCCTTTTGCTGCGCGGCGGCCGTGCGCTGCTGGCTCTGCAGCGAGAAGGCGTCCTGGTCTTCGCGCGTGATGCCGTAGCGCTGGGCCACCACGTCGGCCGTGTCGATCATGGCCATGAACAGCTCGGGCTTGCGCTCGACCAGCCACGGGTCCAGGTCGGCCGGCGTGCCCAGGGCGCGCGCGCCCGAGATGCTCTCCACGCCGCCCGCGATCATGGCGTCCACGCCCTCGGCCACGATGCGCCCGGCCGCGATGGCGATGGACTGCAGGCCCGAGGCGCAAAAGCGCGTGACCGTGGTGCCGGCGATAGAGAGCGGCAGCTCGGCCCGCAGCACCGTCTGGCGGCCTAGGTTCTTGCCCTGCATGCCTTCGGGGTTGCCGCAGCCGAGGATCAGGTCCTCGATCAGCGCCGGGTCGATGCCGGCGCGTTCGACGGCGGCCTTGACCGAATAGGCGGCCAGCTGGGGCGCGGGCGTGGCGTTGAATTCGCCGCGGTGGGACTTGGCCAGCGGCGTGCGGGCGGTGGAAACGATGACGGCTTCGCGCATGGGTGTTGTCTCTTGTCTCTTGTTCTGCAGGGTTTAGCTATTGTTTGAGGAGCTGACTGCGCTTATTTCTCAAGCGATTCAGCACTAAAACTATCTGAATCACCCATCTGTCAATCGCAGGCAGCTCTCTTTTTTGATGGTCCGCCGAGGGGGCGGCCGCTCAGGCTCGGGCCGCCGCCTTGTTCAGGCTGTCGAAGTTCCGCCCTTCGGCCACCAGCTGCTCCAGCAGCGGCGCGGGTTGCCAGAAGAGCGGGTCTTCCTTCGCGAACGCGCGGATGTCGGCCAGGATGGTGTCCAGCCCCACCGTGTCGGCGTACTTCATCGGCCCGCCGCGATAGCGCGGAAAGCCGTAGCCCGAGAGGAAGGTCACGTCCACGTCCAGCGGCCGCAGGGCGATGCCCTCGGCCACCACCTTGGCGCCTTCGTTGACCATGGCGGCCATGTAGCGGCGCATGATCTCGTCGGGCGTGAAGCTGCGCGGCACAATTCCCTTCCTGGCGCGTTCGGCATCGACGATCGCCAGCACCTCCGGGTCGGGCTGGCCCGTGCGGGCGCCCTCGGGATAGAGGTAGAAGCCCCGCCCCGTCTTCTGGCCGAACCAGCCGCGCTCGCAGATGCGGTCGGCGATCTCCACGTAGCGGGCCTTCGGGTCGCGCGTGGCGGCGCGGCGCTTGCGCGTGGCCCAGCCGATGTCGCCGCCCGCCAGGTCGGTCACCTGGAACGGGCCCATCGGGTAGCCGAAGCCGCGCACCGCGGCGTCGATCTCATAGGGCGACGCGCCGTCTTCCATCAGGTAGTCCGCCGCCTGCTTGTACACGGCCAGGATGCGGTTGCCGATGAAGCCGTCGCACACGCCGGCGCGCACCGGAATCTTCTTCATGCGCTTGGCCAGCTCGAAGGCCGTGGTCACCACGTCCGGCGCCACCTTGGCGGGCACCACGATCTCCAGCAGCTTCATGATGTTGGCCGGGCTGAAGAAGTGCAGGCCGATCACGTCCTGCGGACGCTCGGTGGCGGCGGCGATGGCGTTGATGTCCAGGTACGAGGTGTTGGTGGCCAGCACGGCGCCGGGCTTGCAGACGCGGTCCAGTTCCCGGAACACCGCTTTCTTCACCTCGATGTCCTCGAACACGGCTTCGATCACCAGGTCCACGCCGGCGATGTCGTCGTAGCGCGTCGAGGGCGTGTAGCGCGCCAGGATGGCGGCCTTGCCTTCCGCCGTCATGCGGTCCTTGGCGATCAGGCCGTCGTAGACCTTCTCGACGTTGGCCTGGCCCCGGGCGATGGAGTCGGCATCGCGCTCGATCATGGTCACCGTCAGGCCCGCATCCAGCGCGGACACGGTGATGCCGGCGCCCATGGTGCCGCCGCCGATGACCGCGATCTGGTGGAAAGGCCGGGGCGCTGCGGCCTTGGCCTCGGGAATCTTGGCGGTCTCGCGCTCGGCGAAGAAGGCGTGGATCAGTCCGGCGCGCTGCGGGCTGTTGAGGCATTCCACGAACAGCGCGCGCTCCTTTGCCATGCCGTCGTCGAAGGGCAGCTCGACGGCCGCGCGCACGCATTCGACGATCTTCATCGGCGAGAACAGGCCACGGCTCTTCTTGGCCGTGTCGGCCGCCAGGGCGTCCAGATCGGCCAGCGCGGCGGCCCGGTCGGCCACGGCCCGGTCGCGCGTGCGGCGGACCGGGGCGTTCTGGGCAATCAAGGCGTTGGCATAGGCCAGGCCTGCGGCGGTGGCATCCGAGCCCTCTTCCAGCCGGTCCACCAGGCCGGCCGCCAGCGCGGCCTGGGCCGACAGGGGCTTGCCGCTCAGCATCAGTTCGGCGGCGGGCTTCACGCCCATCAGTCGCGGGGCGCGCTGCGTGCCGCCCGCACCGGGCAGCAGGCCCAGGTTCACCTCGGGCAGACCCAGCTGGGCCGCCGGCAAGGCCAGGCGGTAGTGGGCCGACAGGGCCACTTCCAGCCCGCCGCCCAGCGCAGCGCCGTGGATGGCGGCCACGACGGGCTTGGCGCACGACTCGATGCGTGCGCACACCTCGGGCAGCGACGGCGGCACGGCAGGCTCGCCGAACTCGCGGATGTCGGCCCCGGCGATGAAGGCCTTGCCCTCGCCCACGATCAGCACGGCCTTCACGGCGGCATCGGCCTCGGCCTGCTCCACGGCCGCCAGCAGGCCCTGGCGCACGGCCGCGCCCAGCGCATTGACCGGCGGGTTGTGGATGCTGACCACCAGCACGTTGCCCTGCAGGCGGGTTGAAACCACGGAAGCCGCTGCCTCACGAGTCATGCGCTTGTCTCCTCTAATGGGTGTGAAATGTCCAACGGGCATTCTTGCGGCGACAATGATTTCTAACAATCCCATGAATCATTGACAGACTGTCAAATGATTTCAACCAATCGAGCCACCGAGAGCCATGGATTCCCAATCGCTGACGCTGCTGGTCGAGATCATCGACAGCGGCAACCTGAGCCAGGCGGCACGCAAGCTCAAGATGACGCGCGCCAACGTGAGCTACCACCTCGCCAAGCTGGAGAAGGACGCGGGCGTGCAGCTGGTGCAGCGCACCACCCGCCGCGTGGAGCCCACCGAGATCGGCCTTCGGCTGTACCAGCACGGGCGCACCATCCACAACGAGATGCTGGCCGCGCGCGAGGCCATCACCACGCTGGGCCAGGGCCTGCAGGGCCGCGTGGGCATCAGCGTGCCCAGCGGCTACGGCCAGATCGTGGTGAGCGACTGGCTGATCGAGTTCAAGCGCACCTACCCGGGCATCGTGCTGGACGTGCTGTTCGAGAACCGGGCCGACAACCTGCGCGATGAGGTGGACATCGCCATCCGCGTGGTGCAGGAGCCGCCGCTGTCGCTCGTGGCCCGGAGCCTGGGCACCGTGCGCTACCTGGCCTGCGCCTCGCTCGACTACGCACACCGGCACGGCCTGCCGCGCACCCTCCACGCGCTGCGCAGCAGCCCCGTGATCACCGCCGGCGTGACGGGCCGGCAACTGCGGCTGGCGGCCTACCAGGGCCAGGAGCGGCACGAGGTGATGCTGGAGCCGACCATGGTTTCCGAGCACTTCCCGTTCCTGCGCCAGGGCATCCTGGCCGGGCTGGGCGTGGGCCTGGTGCCCGACTACGTCGTGCAGGACAAGCTCGATAGCGGCGAGGTGCTGACCACGCTGAACGAGTACCGCCTCAGCATCTTCGGCACCCACATGTACCTGCTGTACCTGCCCAACCGTCACCAGACCCGCGCCGTGCGCACCTGCATCGACTTCCTGCTGGCCAAGGCCCAGCCGGCGGACGGCCCGCGGGCCGAAGCGCCCGCGGCGGCCCGCTGACGCCGCGCCCCGCGGCGCACCTTTCGCGCGAATCGAACGCCCACGAAAAAGCCCCTGCCGTTGCCGGACAGGAGCTGGTGCGGCGGGGGCGCCGGGGGTCTCTCAAGAGAGTAGAGACCGGTCCGGCGCGAACCGCTCAGACGTTCTGCGCGTTCTGCAGGGCGGCGATGCGCTCCTCGATCGGCGGGTGGGTGCTGAACAGCTTGCCGATGCCGCCGGCGATGCCCAGGGCCTGCATGCTCTTGGGCAGTTCAGCCGTGTGCAGGCCACCCAGGCGGGCCAGGGCGTTCACCATGGGCTGCTTGCGGCCCATGAGCTGGGCGGCGCCCGCGTCGGCGCGGAACTCGCGCTGGCGGCTGAACCAGGCGACGACGATGGCGGCCAGGAAGCCCAGCACGATGTCGAGCACGATGGTGGTCACGTAGTAGCCGATGCCGGGGCCCGAGCGGTTCTCGTTGTTCTTGTTCAGGAAACTGTCCACCGCGTAGCCGATCACGCGCGACAGGAACACCACGAAGGTGTTCATCACGCCCTGGATCAGCGTCATGGTCACCATGTCGCCGTTGGCGATGTGGGCCACCTCGTGGCCGATCACGGCCTCGACCTCTTCGCGCGTCATGTTCTGCAGCAGGCCGGTGGACACGGCCACCAGGGCGTTGTTCTTGAAAGCGCCGGTGGCGAAGGCATTCGGGTCGCCTTCGAAGATGCCGACCTCGGGCATGCCGATGCCGGCCTTGTCGGCGAAGCGGCGCACGGTCTCGACGATCCAGGCCTCGTCGGCCGAACCGGTGCCGTCGATGATCTGCACGCCGGAGCTCCACTTGGCCACCGGCTTGCTGATCAGCAGCGAGATGATGGCGCCGCCGAAGCCCATGATGAAGGCGAAGCCGAGCAGCGCGCCCAGGTTCAGGCCATTGGCGGTCAGGAAGCGGTTGACGCCCAGCAGGCTGGCGACGATGCCCAGCACCACCACGACGGCGACGTTGGTCAACAGGAAAAGGGCGATTCGTTTCATCGAAAGGTTCTCCACGAAGGGATACAGAGTGAGGCAGCGGCTGCCACCTCTCACAGCCCGGAAGATGGGGCCTGCAAAGCGGTGTTCAAGCCGTGTTCGCTGCGCGGCGGTAGCCTTGGTGTAGATCGTTATACGGGGCGCGCGCGGCGGAAAACAACCGGGTCATCATAGAAGCAAACGTCGGCGTTTCCGGGCCACCAGCCCGGGACTCCTAGAACCGGCAGGGGATTGAACGGCTTGGTCGCCAGATGGCCCGCATCGAGCGACTGCGCCAGCCAGGCGTCCACGTCAGCTACCGACTCGATAGCATCCGGCGGCCGGTACACATGCGCCGTGATCGGCTTGCGCGGATGCACCAGCTTTTCCAGCAGCGCATGGCCGAACAACACCAGCCGCGCTTCGCGCCACAGCGGCCGCAGCGTGATGAACAGCCGCTGCCAGTCGCGCACCTGCAACGCCTGGTGCAGCGCGGCAGGCGCCAGCAGCACGGCGCCGTTCTCGTCGAACACCGTGATCGCATCGCGCAGCGGCCCGCGCACCGCACCCACGCCCTGCGCGGCAATCGCCTGCGCCTGTAACTGGTTCAGCCGCCGCTTCGCCTGCGGAAAGCGCAGCCAGACCAGGCCGTTGAAGAAGTCGTGCAAGTTGTCCCGCGTGGGGACGGTGCCAGTGTCGAAGATGAACTGCTCGTAGGCGGTGCCGGGGGACAAGGCGGATTGCGGCACGAAGCGGATGCCGGCGGCACCCTGCTCATCGGCATGGTTCAGTGCGTCCGGCAATGGATGCCCCTGCCACCAGCGCTGTTCCACTCGCATCCCTACCACGGCATGCGGCTGCAACCAGGCAGGCGCCCCCGCAAAGACACTGACCGCCACGACTCAGTGCGTGGGCGGGACGTACCGCACCTTGTTCGGCTGCCGCGCAGGGGACAGTTCGAAATTGTGCGGATACTTCTTGAAGAGCTTGGTCGACGCCGCGTTCTTTCCCAGCAGCTTGGCGTCATGCAAGAGCTTGGCGATTTCGCCCAATGGCTGCACCTGGCCACTCTTCAGCGAAGGTGCGTGCTCCAGAATGTCCGCCACCGTGACCGGCTTGGGATTCGTGGGTTCCACTTTGGCCGCTACGGCTTTCTTTGCAACCGGCGATGCTTTCTTCGCCGGAGCCTTCTTTGCGACCTTCGCCGAGGCACTGGCCTTGGCGGTACTCGTCACCTTCTTGGCTGCTGCCTTTTTTGCTGGAGCCTTCTTGGCCGCTGCCACCGGTTTGGCAATGGCAGCGGGCTTTTCATCGTGCGCCGTGGCATCCGGCGCAGAAGGCGGGGCGACAACATCGCCCTCCCCCACAAAGATCACTTTGTCATAGGCGTAGATCGCTTCCGGAGCCATCTTTCCCTTCTGCGAGACACAGATCACCCGGAATCCCCGCTCGCGCAGCCGGAGCACCAGAGGTACGAAATCCGCATCTCCCGAGCCGATCGCAATGGCGGTGGGGCGGGGCGTCGCGTACGACACCTCCATGGCGTCGATGGCCAACGCCACATCGGTCGTGTTCTTGGAAAGCGACAGGTTGAGGTAGGGCCGGATCAACCGTGTCCGAAGAACATCTGCGAGCCCTTTCAGCTTTTCGGCACTTCCATACGCCCTGCGCAGCGACACGCTGCCTTCCGAGTCTAGCAATCGACAGGCCTCATCGACCCAAGTGGATGAACACAGGTTATCGGCATCGATAAAAAAAGCGATCACCAGTCAGCCCTCCCGTTCTACTTGTCATTGCCCCCTCTTCTGGGTGGCCTGTTCAGCTATGCCGTTACGCCACCACGCGCCAGGGCAGCGCCTCGCCCGAACGCAGCGGCTTGAGCTGGGCCTCGCCGAAGGCGAAGCTGTCCGGCGGCGTCCACGATTCGCGGCGCAGGGTGATCGTGCCTTCGTTGCGCGGCAGACCGTAGAACGCCGGGCCGTGGAAGCTGGCGAAACCTTCCAGCTTGTCGAGCGCGCCGGCGTTGTCGAACGCCTCGGCATACATCTCGATGGCTGCATGCGCGGTGTAGCAGCCGGCACAGCCGCTGGCATGCTCCTTCAGGTGCGCAGGATGCGGCGCGCTGTCGGTGCCCAGAAAGAACTTGTCGCTGCCGCTGGTGGCGGCCTGGACCAGGGCCACGCGGTGCGTTTCGCGCTTGAGCACGGGCAGGCAGTAGTAGTGCGGCCGCACGCCGCCGGTGAAGATGGCGTTGCGGTTGTACAGCAGGTGGTGCGCGGTGATGGTGGCGGCCGTGAAGCGGTCGGCCTGCTGCACGTACTGCGCCGCGTCCTGGGTGGTGATGTGCTCGAAGACGATCTTCAGCTCGGGGAAGTCGCGGCGCAGCGGAATGAGCTGCTGGTCGATGAACACGGCCTCGCGGTCGAACAGGTCGATGTCGCTGCTGGTCACCTCGCCGTGCACCAGCAGGATCAGCCCGGCCTTCTGCATGGCCTCCAGCGTCTTGTAGGTCTTGCGCAGGTCGGTCACGCCGGCATCGCTGTTGGTGGTGGCACCCGCGGGGTAGAGCTTGAGGGCCACCACACCGGCGTCCTTGGCGCGCGTGATTTCCTCGGGCGGCAGGTTGTCGGTCAGGTACAGCGTCATCAGCGGCTCGAAGGCCACGCCTTCTGGCACGGCGGCCAGGATGCGCTGCTTGTACGCCAGGGCCTGCTCGGCCGTGGTCACCGGCGGGCGCAGGTTGGGCATGATGACCGCGCGGCCGCACTGGGCCGCCGTGTGCGGCACCACGGTGCGCAGGGGCTCGCCGTCGCGCACGTGCAGGTGCCAGTCGTCGGGCCGGGTGATCGTGAGCGTGTCGACGGACGAAGAAGCGGAAGAGGAGGATGGGGCGGCTGCGGTCATGCGCCGTATTGTCCCATCGCCGGGCCGTGGGCCCGCGGGCGGCCTCCAGGCTGCTTTCAGCCGGCCAGGGGAAAGCGCACGGTGAAGCAGGTGCCGCCTTCCGGCCGGCTTTCGACCTGCACGCTGCCGCCCTGGCGCTGCGCCAGGGCCTGCACGATGGACAGGCCCAGGCCCGAGCCCTCGCCGCGCCGGCCCGCCGGGTGGGGGAAGCGCTCGAACGGCCGCTCCCGCATGTGGGCGGGCAGGCCCTGGCCGGCGTCGCTCACCTGCAGCACGACGGCGTCCGCCGCAGCCGACACCGCCACGCCCAGCCACGCGCCGCCGCTGGCATGGCTCAGAGCGTTCTCGACGAGGTTGAACAGAATCTGCCGCACGCGGTCCGGGTCCACCAGCACGGGGGCCTGCGCACCGTCGCCCGGCGGCGTGAATTCCAGCACCATGCCGTGCTCGGCAATGCGCTGCGCATGCGTGGCGAGGGCGTCGCGCACCAGCTCGGCCAGATCGACGCGGCGCGCCTCCAGCGAGAGCTGGCCGGCCTCGGCCATGGACAGGGTGTGCAGGTCGCCCACCAGCCGGCCAAGGTACTCCACCTGGTCGAGCAGTGCGCGGGACTCCGCGGCATCGGCCTCGATGACGCCGTCGCAGATCGCATGCAGCCGCGCGCGCAGCACGGCCAGCGGCGTGCGCAGCTCGTGCGAGATGGAGGCCGCGGTGGCCTTGCGCTCGCGCGCCATGCGCTCCAGAGAATCGATCATCTCGTTGAAATGCCCCACGGTGACGGCCATCTCGTCGTGGTAGCGGCCTGGCTGGGCGCGCAGGGAGAAGTCGCCCTCGGCCACGCGCGATGCCACCTCGGCCATCGACGCCAGCGGCAGCGTCACCAAGCGCGACACCCAGAACCCCACCACCAGCCCGATGGGCAGGCACACGACCAGCCCCACCACCAGCGAGAGCTTCTCCCCGAACAGCAGGTCCCCATGCCAGTACTGGCTGTAGATCTCCATGGCGCGGGGGCCGTCCTCCAGGTCGCGGTCGCGCAGGTCGTCCAGCTCGCGCTGCACCTCGGCAGGCAGCGTGCGGTAGAAGTCGCGGTACTGCAGCTCGGAGAAGATCGTGACGCTCGCAGTGAGCAGCGCCATCGTGGCCAGCAGCGTGGCCGCCACGCTGAGGCCGAAGCGGACCCACACGCGCGACAGCAGCGGGCCGGGCTGCATCACGCCGCAGCACCCGGCTGCCCGGCACCGGCGCCCGGCAGGAACCGGTAGCCGATGCCGCGCACGGTCTCGATGAGATCCCCCTGCCCCGCCTGCTGCAGCTTGCGCCGCAGCTTGGACAGGTGGGAGTCGATCACCCGGTCGAGCGCATCGCTTTCGGGCAGGCAGTGCTCGATGAGGTGGCTGCGCGAGAAGCACCGCCGTGGCTGCGCAGCCAGACAGGCCAGCAGGCGGAACTCGGTGAGCGTCAGCGGCAGCGCTGTGGTCTGCCCGTCGCTGCAGTGCACGAAGGCGGCGTGCGCCTCCTGGTCGACCTCGATGCTGCCCACCCGGATCGGCAGGGCCGCGCGGGCCGGCGCGGCCGTGGCCCCGCGCGTGCGGCGCAGCACGGCGCGCACGCGGGCCACCACCTCCGGCGGGCTGAAGGGCTTGACGACATAGTCGTCCGCACCCAGCCGCAGTCCCAGCAGCTTGTCCACGTCGTCGGCCACCGCGGTGACCATGATGACGGGCGTCTGCCCTTCCTCGCGGATGGCGCGCAGCAGGTCCAGGCCGTCCATGCCCGGCAGGTGGATGTCCAGCAGCACCAGGTCGGGACGGAACTGGCGGAACAGGCCCAGCGCCTCCAGGCCGTCCCCCGATTGCCTCGCCCGCAGGCCGTCGCGCTCCAGGTAGGCGGTGAGGATGCTGGCGATGCCCGGCTCGTCCTCCACGACGAGGATGAGGGGCGCGGGGGAGGGTGGCGTGGACGAGGGCGTCATGGGCGGGCGCGGCGGCAAGTGGGCGGATTATCCATAGCAGGGGCCGTCCGCGCACGGCCTGCGCGACGTCTGTGGCATCTCCATGAACCCTCCACATTCCATGCACGGTCGCGCAAGCTTCGCGCCGTCCAATGGCCTGGCTTCTTCGCCGTCCTGCCACCTCCTTCCTCCCGTCCGCGCGTGCCCTCCCCGCCCCTTCCTTCGCGACTCCTGCGCGCCGGCCTGCCGCTGGCGGTGCTGGCCTTGCTGGCGGGGTGTGCCCTTCCGGGCGATGGACCGAAGGTGCCCCGGGAGCTGCCGATGCCCGCCGCCTGGGCCACGCCCCTGCCGGGCGGCCCCGCGGCACCCGACCTGCGCAGCTGGTGGAAGGCGTTCCAGAGCCCCGCGCTGGACGCCCTGGTGGACGAGGCCCTGGCGCACAACCTCGATCTCGCAGCCGCCACGCACCGGCTGCAGGAAGCGCGGCTGCAGGCCGGACGCGCCGCCGTGCAGTTCCGGCCCGCGTTCAGCGCGGGCGCGCGGACGCTGCAGGACATCTCCGCCACCGACACCTACTTCCACGCCAGCATCGACATGGCCTGGGAACTGGGCCTGTTCGGCGCGGGCGAGCACACACGCGCCGCAGCCGACGCGGACGCCGCAGCCTCCCTGGCCGACAGCCAGGGCGTGCGCGTGGCCGTGGTGGCCGATGTGGTGCGCAACTACCTCGATCTGCAGGCCGCCCGCCAACAGCTCGGGCTGCTGGACCGCATGGCCGGGCTCGACACCCGTGCGCTCGCGCTGGCCCAGGTGCGCCGGCGCACCCACACCGGCGCGGCGGACGACATGGCCC
>JAEWPH010000161.1 GCA_023460715.1 Pseudomonadota bacterium
CGCACGCGACGGGCGCGCCAGGCCGGTGCCCGCCGCATCCGGGAGCGCGCCTTGGCCGTGCCGGAAGGCGGCCCGGTCAGGCCGCGGGCCGCATCGTGCCCGTTGCCAGGCAGCGCTGGTGCCAGCCCAGCGCCTCGCCCAGGAGGTGCGGCGTATGCTGCGCGCCCTGGGCCCGGGCGCGGTCGAAGTAGTCCTGCAACAGGGGCCGGTAGTCGGGATGGGCGCAGCGGTCGATGATGACCTGCGCGCGCTGGCGCGGGCTCAGGCCGCGCAGATCGGCCAGGCCCTGCTCCGTGACGATGATCTGCGTGTCGTGCTCGGTGTGGTCCACGTGCGAAACCATGGGCACGATGCAGCTGATGGCGCCGTTCTTGGCGACCGAGGGCGTGACGAAGAACGACAGGTAGCCGTTGCGCGCGAAGTCGCCCGAGCCGCCGATGCCGTTCATCATGGCCGAGCCCATGATGTGCGTGGAATTGATGTTGCCGTAGATGTCGGCCTCGATCATCGAGTTCATGGCGATGATCCCCAGGCGCCGCACCAGCTCGGGGTGGTTGGATATCTCCTGGGGCCGCAGGAGGATGCGCTCGCGGTAGAAGTCGATGTTCTTCTCGAAGTCCTCGAACGCCGCACGGCTCAGCGAGATGGCCGTGGCCGAGGCCTTGCTCATCTTGCCGGCGCGCAGCAGGTCCAGCATGCCGTCCTGCAGCACCTCGGTGAAGCCCAGCAGGTTCTCGAACGGGCCCGTCATCAGCCCGGCCAGCACGGCGTTGGCCACGTTGCCCACGCCGGACTGCACGGGCAGCATCTCCTTGGGCAGGCGGCCCATCTTCATCTCGTGCGCCAGGAAGTCGATGATCGATGCGGCGATGAGCTGGGAATTGGCGTCCGGCGCGGCGAACACGTTGTCGCGGTCGCCCCGGTGCGTCTCCACCACGGCCACCACCTTGGAAGGATCCACGCGCAGGTAGGGCTCGCCGATGCGGTCGTCCGCATGCGTCATGGCGATCGGCACGCGGCGCGGCGGAATGGCCGTGCCGTAGTAGATGTCGTGCATGCCCTCCATGCGCGCGGGCAGCTGGGTGTTCACCTCCAGGATCACGTGGTCCGCGATCTCCAGCCAGGTCTTGTTGTTGCCCACCGAGGTGGACGGGATCAGCAGGCCGTCGGCCGTCACGCCCAGCACCTCGACCACCGCCACCTGCATAGGGCCCAGAAAGCCGAACCAGGCGTGCTGCGCGACGTGCGACAGGTGCATGTCGATGAAGTCGATCTGCCCCTCGTTGATCTTGCGGCGCGCGATCGGGTCGGTGTTGAACGGCAGGCGCTGGCCCAGGGCGTCGGCCTCGGCCATCACGCCGTCGGCCTCGGGCGCGGTGGAGGCGCCCGTCCACACGTTGATCTTGTAGGGCTTGCCGGCGGCGTGCTCGGCCCGGGCGCGGGCGGCGATGGCCTGGGGCAGGGCCTTGGGGTAGCCCGCGCCGGTGAATCCGCTCATGCCGACGTTGGCGCCGTGGGGAATCAGCGCGGCAGCCGCGTCGGCCGACATGATGCGGGGGTGGAAGTCTGCGTAGCGCACGCGCTCTGCCAAGGTCATGGGAGCCTCTCCGGTCGAAAAAATGCCGCCCGGGGGCGGCTTGCGGTTCACGCCTGCATGGTAGCAGCGGCCTGTGCCACTGCCCGGCGCCGCACCTGCATTCCGCCGCCCTATGCGCGCGGTATGCGGCGCCCGTCACCCTGGGCGGGGCGGTACCATGCGCGCCACCATGCCGTTCACGCCCCGCTGCCCCTCCTGCCGCCAGCCCACCGAGATCCGCCGCTTCGCCGCGCACGGTGGCGGCACCCTGGAGCTGGACCTGTGCTTCGCCTGCCAGGGCCTGTGGTTCGACCCGCAGGAGAACACGCGCCTGGCGCCCGCGGCGGTGCTGGAGCTGTTCGAGCTGCTGCACGAACGCCGGGGCGAGGCGCACCAGCCGCTGGGGCAGCGCCTGCACTGCCCGCGATGCCCGAAGGTGCTGGATGCCGGCTACGACCTGGCCAAGTTCGGCCGCTACATGACCTACCGCTGCGCGGCCGGGCACGGGCGCTTCAGCACCTTCGGCTCGTTCATGGTCGAGAAGGGCTTCGTGCGGCATCTTTCGTCAATGGAGATCGAAGCGCTGGCCCAGCGCGTGGGCACCATCGGCTGCACCAACTGCGGCGGCACGGTGGACATCCGCAACGACCACGCCTGCCCGTACTGCCGCTCGGCGCTGTCGCTGCTGGACCCGAAAGCCGTGGACGAGGCGCTGGAGCGGCACAGCCGCGCCGCCCGCCGCACCGAGGAGCCGGCGCGGCCCACCGACCTGGCGGACGCGCTGATCGCCATCGAGCGTGACCGCAACCGGGAGCTGCGCGAGCGGCAGAAGGAACGTTTCACCGAAACGCAGACCCGCTTCGATCTGCTGGAGATCGGCGTCGACCTCGTCTGGAACTGGTTGAGGAAGTGACAACCCCCTGAGCGGCTTTGCCGCTTCCCCCTTCTCTCATCGCTGCGCGATGGGAAGGGGGACGACACCAGCGCTGCGGGGCGGCCCTTGCGCGGTGTCTGCTGACGGGGGAGGGGCACCGCGAGCGCTGGCGGTGCTTTCCGATTTATGCGCTGCGTCGGTTCAGAAGCGCGTACAGGATGATCGCGCCGAAGGTGGCGGTTCCGATGCCGCCCAGGGCGAACTCGCCGAACTTGAGCGTGAAGTCGCCCGTGCCGATGATCAGCGTGATGGCGGCCACGATCAGGTTCTTGTTGTCCGAGAAGTCCACGCGGTTGTCCACCCAGATCTTGGCGCCGGCCACGGCGATCAGGCCGAACACGACGATGGACACGCCGCCCATCACCGGCAGCGGGATGGCCTGGATCAGCGCGCCGAACTTCGGTGAGAAGCCCAGCACCAGCGCGATGAGGCCGGCCACCAGGAACACGGCGGTCGAATAGATCTTGGTCGCGGCCATCACGCCGATGTTCTCGGCGTAGGTGGTCACGCCCGTGCCGCCGGCGCTGCCGCTCACCATGGTGGCGATGCCGTCGCCGATGAACGCGCGGCCCATGTAGCGGTCCAGGTTCTGGCCGGTCATGGCCGTCACGGCCTTGATGTGGCCCAGGTTCTCGGCCACCAGGATGATGGCCACCGGGGCGATCAGCAGCATGGCGGGGCCGCTGAACACGGGCGCGGTGAAGGTCGGCAGTCCGAACCAGGCGGCAGCGGCCACGCCGGACAGGTCCAGCGGTTTGCCTAGCCCCAAGCCGTTGGTCAGCACGGCGTAGACGATGCTCGCCAGGATCAGGCCCACCAGGATCAGCAGGCGCTGCAGCATGCCGCGGGTGAGCACGGCCACCAGGCCCACGCAGACGAAGGTCACGGCCTGCATCCAGCTGTCGAAGTTGCTGGCGGCCATGTTCTTGATGGGCACGCCGGCCAGGTTCAGGCCGATCACGGCCACCACGGCGCCCGTCACCACGGGCGGCATGAAGCGCTCGATCCAGCCCGTGCCGACGGCCTGCACGATCACGCCGATCAGCGTGTACAGCGCACCGCAGGCGATGATGCCGCCCAGCGCCACGGCCATGTTGGCGTTGGGGCCCTTGCCGGCATAGGCCGAGGCGGCGATCACCACGCCGATGAAGGCGAAGCTGGAGCCCAGGTAGCTGGGCACGCGGCCGCCCGTCACGATGAAGAAGATCAGCGTGCCCAGGCCGCTCATCAGGATGGCGATGTTGGGATCGAAGCCCATGAGGATGGGCGCCAGCACGGTGGCGCCGAACATCGCGATGACGTGCTGCACGCCCATGGCGGCGGTCTGGCCCCAGGGCAGGCGCTCGTCGGGCGCGACGACGGTGCCTTGGGTGGCACGCGTCTCGCGCCAGCGGGGGAAGTAGGTGGACACAGGAACTCCTCTTGGACTTTTTTTGGAACGTGCGCGAGTGTAGGGGCTGCCCGGGCCGATGGCGCACGCGCTTCGTCGGAAACGGATGACCCGGCGAGGCCCTGGTTTTCCGCTACGGTGGCTGCTGAGCCGGCCCCGCTCCCGTGTGGCTGCCGCTGCACCGGGCACGGCGGCCGGCCCTGGCCTTTTCCTCGTCCTCTTGTCTCCGCCAACCTCGACCTCACCGCCATGCGCCGCACGCTCTGGATCGTTCTGGGAACCGTGGCCGCGCTCATCGCGGTGGCGGCCCTTGCCATCGCCTGGTGGCTGCCTTCCGACGAGGAGCTGGCGCAGCGCGCCGGCGCCGCCGCCAGCGAGGCCGTCGGCGTGACCGTGGTGGTGGGGCGGCTGCAGTGGTCGCTGTGGCCGCAGCCGCGCGTGGTGCTGGAGGACGTGCGCACCGAGCAGGAGGCGCCGCTCACCGCCAAGCGCATCGAGGCCGAAGCCCGCTGGGGCCAGCTGCTAGGCCAGCGCCGCCTGGCGCTCACCCGCCTGGAACTGCAGGACGCCACCGTGCCGCAGGTATCGCTGTCGGGCTTCGACGTGCAGCAGCAGGGCGACGAGAGCCGGAGCACGGCCGACCTGCCCCTGGGCCTGCAGATCGCCGACATCCCCGTGGAGCATGCGGCCTGGCGCGACGTGCGCTGGGTCACGCGGCGCGGCCGCGCGCTGGCCTATTCCGGCGCGGTGGACTTCGACCCGCTCTGGCGCCCGCGCACCGGCCTGCTGGAACGCGCCGGCGCCGAGCCGATGCCTGCCGCCCTGAAGATCGAACGCCACGCGCAGGAAGACCGCTGGCGCGCCTGGGTGACCGCCGGCGGGCGCACCGAAGAGGGCGAGCTGCGCCTGCAGCAGACCGCCGAGCGCTACCGCATCACCGGCCAGGTCGACTTCACCGGCGTGGATGTGGTGGGCATGCTGGCGGCCTTCGAGCGCAAATCCCTGGTGGCCGGCAAGGCGCGCGGCCGCACCGACCTGGTGGCCGAGGGCGCCGACCCCGCCAAGGCGCTGCGCGCGCTGCGCACCGACACGCGCTTCACCGTGGCGCGCGCCCGCTTGCTCACCTTCGACCTGGAGCGCGCCGTGAAGACCGCCGGCCGCGAGCACCAGGGCACCACGCAGCTCGACAGCCTGACCGGCACCGTGCACACCCAGGGCCACCCGCGGGGCACGATCGTGCGCTACGGCGACCTGAAGGCCACCTCGGGTGTGCTCACCGCGACCGGCGAGGCCACGGTGCAGGACCAGCGGGTGTCGGGCAACGTGGCCGTGGACCTGGTGGACGGCGTGGTGGGCGTGCCGCTGGAGTTCAGCGGGCCGGTGTCGGACGTGAGCCTCAGCCTGCCGCCGGCCGCGGCAGCCGGTGCGGCGGTGGGGACGGTGGTGGCGCCGGGCGTGGGGACGGTGCTGGGGGCACGGATCGGGGAGACGTTGCGGCGGGTGTTTGGCGGGGGGGATGCGCCGGAGGCGCCTGCGGCGGGGGGGAAGAATGCGCCTTCTGGGCAGAAGGAGAAGTCCCGGAGGCAGGGGGTGCCGGAGCCGTTGCATCCGGCGCCTTGATGGGGGTGTTTTGGGGCTCTTGCGCTTATGGGGTAAGCGCTGGTAGCTATTGATTTGGTAGTTGTCTTCAGGGGCCTTTTGGGGTGTGGCTGAGCGTTTTCTTCCCCGGGGCCGGGGTGTGCGCCCGGCGGCGCACTCACTT
>JAEWPH010000162.1 GCA_023460715.1 Pseudomonadota bacterium
CGGCACAGCAGCGCGGCGCGGCTGCGCGGGTGCGGCCGCATCGGCGGCCTTGGACACGCGGCGCACGACGGGCTGGGCCTTGCGCTGGCGGGCCTTCTGTTCCTCGCGGGCCTGGTCGATCATGTCCTCGCGGCGGGCGTCGTCCGCCTGCTGGAACTCCTGCCACCATTCGGCCAGCGCCTCCTCGACCTCGCCCACGTCCGCGCGCAGGCGCAGGAAGTCGAAGCCGGCGCGGAAGCGCGCCTGCGCCACCATGCTGTAGGGCGTGGTGCCGGCGCGCTTGTCGAAGCGCGGCTGCATCACCCAGATCTCGCGCATGTCGGCGGCCAGCTTGCCGCGGCCCGAGACGTCGCCGATGCGCTGGTTGAACACTTGGTCGATGGCGTCCTGCAGCGCGGGGAACGGGTGCTGGCGCTCCGCCAGGCGCAGATCCCAGCCCGTCTTGACGTCCTGCCACAGCACACAGGCCAGCAGGAAGCTGGGCGCCACGGGCTTGCCCTCGCCCACGCGGCGGTCGGTGTCGGCCAGTGCGGCGTGCACGAACGGCAGCTCGGCGCGCTCCACCACCACGTCCAGCAGCGGGTAGATGCCCTTGGACATGCCCAGCTTCTTGAGCTGCGCGATGGTGGCCAGCGCATGGCCGGTCTGCAGCAGCTTGAGCATCTCGTCGAACATGCGGCTTTGCGGCACATCGGCCAGCAGCGCCTGCGAAGCGACCAGCGGCGCCGCGGTCTTGGGCTCCAGGCTGAAGCCCAGGCCCGACAGCTTGGCGGCAAAGCGCACGGCACGGATGAGGCGCACCGGGTCTTCGCGGTAGCGCGTGGCCGGGTCGCCGATCATGCGCAGCAGCTTCTTCTTCGCGTCCTGGATGCCCTTGTGGTAGTCCACCACCACCTGGGTCTCGGGGTCGTAGTACATCGCATTGACGGTGAAGTCGCGGCGCGTGGCATCTTCGTCCTGCGGGCCCCAGACGTTGTCGCGCAGCACGCGGCCGCTCGCATCCACGGCATGCTGCATGCCCGACAGCTGCTGCTTGCTGGTCTTCTCGTTGCCGCTCACCTGCTGCTCGATGGCGGTGTTGTCCAGGTAGGCGCGGAAGGTGGACACCTCGATCACCTCGTGCTCGCGGCCCCGGCCGTGCACCACGTGCACGATGCGGAAGCGCTTGCCGATGATGAAGGCGCGCCGGAACAGGCCCTTGACCTGCTCGGGCGTGGCGTTGGTGGCCACGTCGAAGTCCTTGGGCTTGAGGCCCAGCAGCAGGTCGCGCACGGCGCCGCCCACGATGTAGGCCTCGTAGCCGGCCTGCTTGAGCGTGCGCACCACGTCGGCGGCGCGGCGGTCCACCAGGTCGGGGTTGATGCCGTGCACGGACGCAGGGACCTCTTCGCGCTTGCCGAAGCGGTGCTTGCCGGTGCCGGCGGCGCCTTTGCCCAGCAGCTTGTCGATGAACTTCTTGATCATGGTTTGGGGGGGAACAGGTCCAGTATGCGCCAGCCGCGTTGCTGGGCGAGTGCGCGCAGGCGCGGGTCGGGGTTGGTGGCCACCGGAAGATCGACTCGCTCGAGCAGGGGCACGTCGTTCATGGAGTCGCTGTAGAACGTGCTGTGCACGTCGCTCCACGTCCAGCCGCGCTCGGCCAGCCATTGTTCCATGCGTTGCACCTTGCCTTCGCGCATGGAGGGAACGCCGCGGATGGCGCCGGTGATCCAGCCCTCCGCGTCGCGCTCCAGTTCCACCGCCAGCAGTTGCTCCACGCCCAGCGCCTCGGCGATGGGGCGGGTGACGAACTCGTTGGTGGCGGTGATGATGACCACTTCGTCGCCGGCGTCGCGGTGGCTGCGCAGCAGGTCCAGCGCCTCCTGGCGGATGGCCGGCTGGATCACCTCGCGCATGAAGCGCTCGTGCGCCTGCGCCGACTCGGCCGCGCCGCGCAGGCGTGCGGCCTCGGTGGCGAACTGCACGTATTCATGCACGTCCAGGGTGCCGGCGATGTACTGGTCGTAGAAGGCCTGGTTGCGCCGGCCGAAGGCGTCCCGGTCGGCCCAGCCGATGCGGATGCTGAACTCGCCCCATTCGAAGTCGGAGTCCAGCGGCAGCAACGTGTGGTCCAGATCGAACAAGGCCAGCCGGGGGCGTCGCGCGGAAGGTTCAGTGGTCATTCAAGTAAGAGAGTCGCCAAGGCGGACCAGGAGAGGAGCGGCAGACGGACTACAAGGGCCCGGAGCGCAGCCGCCGCTACTCGGTCTCCAGCATGGTCTTGAGCAAGGGAATGGTGATGGCCCGCTGGGTGCGCAGGGCAAAGCTGTCGAGCTGGTCGAGCAGCTCCATCAGGCTGCCCAGGTCGCGCGAGAAGCGGCCCAGCATGTAGTTCATCACCTCGTCGGACAGGAAGATCCCGCGCGCATCCGCCTCCTGGCGCAGCACGGCGCGTCGCGCCGCCTCGTCCAGCAGGTGGAGCTGGAACACATGGCCCCAGCCCAGCCGGCTGCGCAGGTCGTCGCGCAGGGGCAGGTCGGCGGGGGGCAGGTCGCCGGCGGCCAGCACCCAGCGCGGGGATCCGACGGCGGGGCTGATGGCGTTGACGAACCAGTTGAAGGCCGCCGCCTGCTGGGCCGTGTTGTACAGGTGCACTTCGTCGAGCAATACCGCCGTCCAGCGCTCATCGAAGGCCGTGGGGTCGGAAACGGAGGCGTCGAGCCAGCCCACCGACGAGCCTTGCTCGCGCAGGGCCTCGCGCACGGCCTTGAGCAGGTGCGACTTGCCCACGCCGGACTCGCCCCAGAGATAGGTCGGCACCGGAGAGCGGGGCACGGGGCTGCCGCCATCGCCGACCGCCAGGCGCAGGTGCTGCAGCGCGGCCTCGTTGGCGCCGGCGAAGAAGCGGTCCAGGGTGGGGCCGGTGGCCAGCCCGATGTCGAGCGCCAGCTGCTTCATGCCGCCGTCCGTGGTGCGCCCTGGCGCGCTGCCACTGCAGACGGCAGCCGCCCCGGCGTCCGCAGGCAGAAGGCGGCGGGCGCGGCAAGGGGATGGAACAGGACAGCGAGGGGCATGGGGAGGTTCGGGAAAGCCGTGCAGCACGGCCGCAATGAAAGGCAGGCCAGGATTTTAGTCTGCCGGCACCCGCCGCCGGAACCTGTTTGCACACACGCCGCAGGCGCGGCCGGCCGTGGAAGGAGGCCGGGGCGCGCGGGAATTGCGGCCGGGCCGGGCGCGCCGCTTAAAATCCCGGGTTCCGGTCCGCCGTGCGGGCCACCCCCAGCACCACTCCATTCCCATGAGCTCTTCTGCCTCCTCCACCCCCATCTCCTCCACAGACGCCGGCGGCGACATCGAGGCAGGCGACGCGCTGGTCGAGCGCATCAAGCCGCTCGCCAAGAAGACCATGCGCGAAGGCGTGCTGGCGGGCATCGGCGGCTTCGGCGCCCTGTTCGAGGTGCCCAAGCGCTACAAGGAGCCGGTGCTGGTGAGCGGCACCGACGGCGTGGGCACCAAGCTCAAGCTGGCGTTCGAGTGGAACATGCACGACACCGTGGGCATCGATCTGGTGGCCATGAGCGTCAACGACGTGCTGGTGCAAGGTGCCGAGCCACTGTTCTTCCTGGATTACTTCGCCTGCGGCAAGCTGCACGTGGACACGGCTGCGGCCGTGGTCGGCGGCATCGCCCGCGGCTGCGAGCTGTCGGGCTGCGCCCTGATCGGCGGCGAAACGGCCGAGATGCCCGGCATGTACCCCGACGGCGAATACGACCTGGCCGGCTTTGCCGTCGGCGCGGTGGAAAAGAGCAAGATTCTGACCGGCAAGGAAGTGGCTGTCGGCGACGTGGTGCTGGGCCTGGCGTCGGCCGGCGTGCATTCCAACGGCTTCAGCCTGGTGCGCAAGTGCATCGAGCGCGCGGGCGACAGCGCCCCCGCCACGCTGGACGGCAAGCCTTTCAAGCAGGCCATCATGGAACCCACGCGCCTGTACGTGAAGAACGTGCTGGCCGCGCTGGCGCAGCACCCGCATTTGGAAGAGGCAGGCGGCATCAAGGCGCTGGCCCACATCACCGGTGGCGGCCTGCTGGAAAACATTCCGCGCGTGCTGCCCGACGGCCTGGCAGCACACCTCAAAGCCGGCAGCTGGCCGCAGACGGAACTCTTCGCCTGGCTGCAGAAGACCGCCGGCATCGACGACATCGAGATGAACCGCACATTCAACAACGGCATCGGCATGGTGGTGGTGGTGGCTGCCGCCGCGGCCGAAGCGGTGGCCGCGACGCTGCGCGCCTCCGGCGAGACGGTCTACACGATCGGCGCCATCGCCGAGCGGGCCGCCGGCGCACCGGTCGTGGTGGCCTGACCCGGCCGCACGCCATGCAGCCGCCGGCACCGCAGGACCGCACGCCCCGTCCTCCTGCCCTGCAGGTCGCAGCGCCTTTTCAGCCCGCGACACGCGGCGTGCGCATCGCCAGCCATGTGCTGGTGGCCTGCGCCCTGCTGCTGGTGATGTGGCGCGGGCTGCTGCCCGGGCTGCTGTGCGTGTGCCTGGGCTTTCTGCTCACCCGCTGGCTGGCCCCGCGCTTCGTGGCGCTGCGCCGCCGCCTGCCGGGTCGGGCCGGGCCGCAGGCCGGCCAGGCGCTGGCGGCGGCGGTCGTCATGCTGGCGCCGCTGGTGCTCGTGGTGCTGGCGCTGTCGCACTCGCGCAGCTATATCGTCGAGGCGCCCCAGCAGTACCGCGAGCTGCTCGACTTCCTAGCCCGCACCGTGCTCGAGCTGCGCCTCAAGCTGCCCACCGACATCGCGGCGCAGTTGCCCGAGGGTGCCGCCGAGATCCAGCGCATCATCGCCGGCTACCTGGGCGCGCAGGCCGGCGCCCTGGCCATGGCGGGCCGCGCCTGGCTCACCGGCCTGCTGTACGCCTACGTAGGTCTGCTCATCGGGGCCCTGGCCGCCGTGCGCACGGTGAGCGCGCAGCGCGGGCCGCTGGCGCAGGCGCTGGTGCTGCGCGTGGCCTATTTCGGCGACGCGTTCCGGCAGATCGTGGCCGCGCAATTCTGGATCGCCGCCTTCAACACGGCACTGACGGCCCTCTTCCTGCTGCTGGTCCTGCCCCTGTGGGACCTGCGCCTGCCGTACACGCCGGCCCTCATCACGCTCACCTTCGTGGCCGGGCTGGTGCCCATCGTGGGCAATCTGCTGTGCAACGTGGTCATCACCCTGGTGGGCCTGTCGGTCTCGCCCATGGCGGCGCTGGGCTGTTTGGCCTTCTTGATCCTGATCCACAAGGCGGAGTACGTGATCAACGCCAAGGTGGTGGGCCAGCGCACCCACATGGGCGTGTGGGAACTGCTGTCGGTGATGTTCGTGGCCGAGGCGGTGTTCGGCCCCGCGGGTCTGGTGGCGGCGCCACTCTTCTACGCCTACCTGAAGAAGGAACTGGAAGCCGCACGGCTGGTGTGAGGCGCGCGGGCACCTCGGAACCGGAGCGCCGCGCCAGCTGGAGGCGCAACGGCTTGCCCGCCGCTTAGAGCCTGTTCACGATCTCACAGGGATCGCGTTGGAGCGCAATCGGGATGAGTGGAGGCTGCGGATGCACCGCATGGGCTCGTGCCCATGCAAACAGCCGGGGCGTCAAGGCTTCTTTCCTGTGGCCCGATTTCGCTCCAACCCTTCGGGCAGTGGCGTTTGCGGGCGGTCTGCAGCGTTGCGGCGCTGGTGGATAGCGGGGCCATCCACGGCGCACCGCGCCTTGCACCCCATCCCGCAAAGGCCGCTGCGCGACCCCTGGAAGATCGTGAACAGGCTCTTGGGGGGCCGCCTGCGGCACCGGCCGATCCGGCCGCCCTCTTCCCACGGATGACAACGCTGCTGCGCCGGCTGCTGGCCCGGTGCGCCAGCGCCCGGCGGCAATGCATGCCGGACCCCGTCAGACACGCCCGGCCCTCATCACCCCGACCATCATGTCTGAAAATGATGGACACTTGTCTCTTCCCGGCGCGACACCAGCCTGCGGCGCTTTTAGCATAAGCGCTACCAACCATCCCCTTATGGAGCCGCGCCGTGAAAACATGTCTGATAGTGATCGACGTTCAAGAATCGTTTCGCCACCGCCCCTACTCGACCGAGCGCGACATGCCGGCCTATCTTCAAGCCCAGAACGCCCTGATCGCGGGCTGCGTGGCCCGCGGCGTGCGCGTGGTGCGCGTGCTGCACACCGACGGGCCGGCTGACGCTGACAACCCCTTTGCGCTGGAGTCGGGCCATGTCCGGCCGCTGGACGGCCTGGCCCCGTTCACGGAAGCCGCCCGCTTCCTCAAGAAGCGCCACAGCGCGCTGGTAGGCACCGGCCTGGATGTGTGGCTCACCGAGCACGGCATCCAGCGCCTCATCGTCAGCGGCATCCGCACCGAGCAATGCTGCGAGACCACCACGCGCCATGCCTCCGACCTGGGCTGGCAGGTCGACTACGTGACCGACGCCACGCTCACCTTCGACATGCAGCAGCCCGACGGCGCGCCCCTCCCGGCCGCCGACATCAAGGCCCGCACGGCCACCGTGCTGGCCGGCCGCTTCGCCACGCTGTGCACTGTGCAGCAGGCACTGGACCGGGTGGACGCATGAACGCCGCGCCGATGCAAGACGCCCCTGCGGCCGCGCCGCTGGACATCGCCATCCTGGTGTTCGACGAGGTGGAAGCGCTCGACCTGGGTGGCCCGTACGAGGTCTTCACCACGGCTACGCGCATGCAACAGCGCTTGCAGCCCGGTGCCGCCGACCCCTTCCGCGTGCGCTGCGTGGCTCGCACGGCCGAACCCATCCGGGCACGGGCAGGCCTGCGCATCCTGCCGGACGCCGATTTCGCCCACTGCCCCGCACCCGATGTGCTCATCGTGCCCGGCGGCGTGGTGGACGGGCCCCGCGCCTGCCCAGCCACGCTCGCCTGGATTGCGCGGGCCGCCGCCCACGCCCGGCTCACCGCATCGGTCTGCACCGGCGCCTTCCTGCTGGCCGATGCCGGGCTGCTCGCCGGGGGCGCGCCGGTCACCACGCACTGGGAGGACATCGCCGACCTGCGCGCGCAGTTCCCGGAACTCGGCGTGGTGGACCACCTGCGCTGGGTGGAACAGGCGGGTGGGCGCATCGTCAGCTCCGCCGGCATCAGCGCCGGCATCGACATGAGCCTGCACCTCGTCGCCCGCCTGGCCGGACAGCCGCTGGCGGAACGCACGGCGCGGCAGATGGACTACGCATGGAATCCACATCCCGCGGCGGCGTGATCCGCGTCGTCTTCGTCCTGCTGGACGACAGCCTGGTGCTGGACTGGGCCGGCCCGGCAGAGGCGCTGCGCATCGCCAACCGCTGCCTGGTGGCGGCCGGCCGGCCGGAGCGCTTTCGCATCGAATTCGCCGGACCGCAGGCCAGCACCCAAGGCTCGGTGGGCGTGCAGGTGAGCGGCCTGGCACCGCTGCCTGCGCAATGGACGGACGAGCCCACCTGGATCGTGCTGCCAGGACAGACGGGGCAAACCATCGATGTCTCCAGCGACGCGAGCCGCGCCCTGCTCCACTGGCTGCGCGGCCAGCGGTTGGCGGCAGGCCGGCTGGAGGTGGTCAGCATCTGCGCCGGCGCCCTGCTGGCCGCCCACGCGGGCCTGCTGGCCGGACGCCGGGCGACCACGCACCACCAGCATTTGCAGGAGCTGCAGGCGGTCGAGCCGCGCTGCGACGTGGTGGCCAACCGCGTCTTCGTGGCGGACGGCCCCCTGCACAGCAGCGCCGGGGTGACGGCCGGCATCGACCTGACGCTGGCACGCATCGTGGACAGCTGCGACGCCGCCATCGCCGCCCAGGTGGCGCAGACCATGGTGGTCGCCGTGCGCCGCGGCCCGCACGACCCGGAACTGTCTCCCTTCCTGCACTACCGCAACCACATGCACGCCGCCCTGCACCGCGTGCAGGACGCCGTCAGCCTGCAGCCGCAGACGCCCTGGAAAGTGCCCGCGATGGCCGCGCTGGCACACACCTCGCCGCGCCACCTCACCCGCCTGTTCTTGGAGCATGCCGGCATCGGCCCGCAGCAATATTTGCGGCGCATCCGCCTGGCCAAGGCCGAGGCCGCCCTGGAAGCCGGCAGCAGCGTGGGCCAGGCCGCCGCCCTGGCCGGCTTCACATCGGACACGCAGCTGCGCCGCGCCTGGCACCAGTTCGGCCGCGCGGGCACGCCGTCCGGCGCAGGGCGCGACGTGCACTGATCTAGCCGGCCGCCACTTCGATCCGGGCGCCACCATCGCGCAGGCGGTTGCCGGCCCGCCCGCTTGCGGTTACAAACCGGGCATGCAGGAGCCCGCCATCCCCCACGACGAAGACGACCGCCTGCGCGCACTGCGCGCACTGCTCATCCTGGATACGCCGCCTGAAGAACGCTTCGACCGCATCGTCGCGTTCGCCGCCGAGGAATTCGACATGCCGATGGCCTTCGTCACCCTGGTGGACGCGGAACGGCAATGGTTCAAGGCCCGCATCGGCTCCGATGTGCAGGAGACGCCTCGCAACATTTCCTTCTGCGCGCATGCGATCCTGCAGCACGAGCCCCTGGTGGTGCAGGATGCGCAGCAGGACTGGCGCTTCCAGGACAACCCGCTGGTCACCGGCGATCCGGGCATCCGTTTCTATGCCGGTGCGCCGCTCGCCCTGCCGGGTGGCCAGAGCGTGGGCACGCTGTGCATCATCGACCGCCAGCCCCGCACGCTCGACCGCGTCGGGCTGGCCATCCTGCAGTCCCTGCGCGATCTGGCGGTGGAAGAGCTGGAGCGCCAGGCGGAAGGCAAGGCGCCATGAGCGCGGCGTTCCAGCCCCTGCGCCAGGACATCCTGCTGGTGGAGCCCAGCTCGATGACCGGCGGCATCATCGTCTCCACCGCCCGCCAACTCGCTCTGCCCCCGGTGCGGCAGGTCAACAGCGTGCGCAGCGCCCACGCGCAGCTGAACAGCCGCCCCATCACCGGCATGATCGTGTCGCTGGAAGAGGAGGCAGAAGCCGTGGAACTGCTGCGCAAGGTGCGTGCCGCGGAATTTCCGGTCCGGCCCGACATGCCGATCGCCATCACCACGGCCCAGGTCGACAGCGGCACAGCCGAGCAGCTCAAGGCGCTGCGCGTGCGCCGCATCCTGCTCAAGCCGTTCAAGGTGCACAACGTCATCACTACCATCGAGATGCTGGTGGCCAGCTAAGGCAACCCACCGCAGCGGACGGCGTATACGGCAGCGTGCGCAGCGGGCTTCAGTAGATCTCGGGCACGTACATGCTGGCCGGCACGGGCTGGCGCAGGTATTCGGGATGGCGCACCCGCTCGGGCAGCACCACCGTGGGATGCGGCACCTCGGCATAGGGCAGCTGGCCCAGCAGGTGGGCGATGCAGTTCAGGCGCGCCTTCTTCTTGTCCACCGCCTGCACGATCCACCAAGGCGCCTCGGGAATGTGCGTGCGCTCCAGCATGGTTTCCTTGGCCTTGGTGTACTCCTCCCAGCGCACCCGGCTCTCCAGGTCCATGGGGCTGAGCTTCCACTGCTTGAGCGGGTCGTGGATGCGGCCGAGGAAGCGCAGATGCTGCTCTTCGTCGGTGATCGAGAACCAGTACTTGATGAGCCGGATGCCCGAGCGCACGAGCATCTTCTCGAACTCCGGCACCGTGCGGAAGAACTCCTCGTACTCGTCGTCGGTGCAAAAGCCCATCACCCGCTCGACGCCGGCGCGGTTGTACCAGCTGCGGTCGAACAGCACGATCTCACCGGCCGCGGGCAGGTGCGCCACATAGCGCTGGAAGTACCACTGCGTGCGCTCGCGGTCGTTGGGTGCCGGGAGCGCCGCCACGCGCGCCACGCGGGGGTTCAGTCGCTGGGTGATGCGCTTGATGACGCCGCCCTTGCCGGCGGCATCGCGCCCCTCGAAGAGGATGACCACCTTCTCGCGCGAGTGCTGCACCCAGTCCTGCAGCTTCACCAGTTCGCCCTGCAGCCGGAACAGCTCGCGGAAGTAGCGCTGGCGCGCCGCCTTGTCCACCACGGCCATGCCACCGGCCTCGTCCACGTAGCGATCCTCGATCTCCAGTTCCAGCTCTTCGTCATAGCCGTCGGCAAGCTCATTGGCGATGCGCTGCATGAGGTCCTGCGCGTCGAAGGAAGTGTTGTGCAACATGGAAAGGCCCGGAAAAACGAGGCATCCATGGTGACCCGTGCCGATGACAAAGCGATGACATTTTTCAGATCGTCACGAATCTGTCACGGCGGCGGCGCACCATGACGGGCTCCGCTGCCCGCCTTCCCCCCGCCTGCCATGACCGCCCCTGCCGACGTCCTGCACCACTCCTACGGCGGGGACGCGGCCGGCCTGATCTGCGGCTACCGCATGCAACCCGGCCAGCCTGCCCAGGCCATCGACACCACGCAGGCCTGGGCCTGGCTGCAGGCGCGGGCGGTGTCCAGCCCCGCTGCGGACGGCGCGCCGGTGGACGCACAGCCCTTCCTGTGGCTGCACTTCAATCTCAGCCACGCGCAGGCCGTGCGGTGGATTGAGCGGCACGCAGGCCTGCCCGACACATTCTTCGAGGCGCTGCGTGAGGGCTCGCACTCGACCCGCATCGAGCGCGACGACGACACCCTGGTCGCTGTGCTCAACGACGTGCACTTCGACTTCGCCTTCGAGCCGCTGGACTCCGCCACGCTGTGGATCGGCGTGACGCCGCACCTGGTGGTGACGGCGCGCACCCAGCCGCTGCGCTCGGTGGATGCACTGCGCACCGCCGTGCGTGGCGGCCAGTGCCCGCACTCCAGCGCCGCTCTACTGGAGCAGCTCATGCGCACGCAAGCGGACGGCCTGGTGCGCATCGTGCGCGAGGCCACCCAGCGCGTGGACCGCATCGAGGATGAACTGCTCGCCAACCGCCTCAACCATCGGCGCGCCAGGCTCGGCGTGCTGCGGCGGCTGCTGGTGCGCCTGCAGCGCCTGCTGGCACCGGAGCCGGCCGCCCTCTTCCGGCTGCTGCAGCGGCCGCCGGGATGGATGGCGGAGGAAGACGCGCAGGAGCTGAGGGACGCGTCGGAAGAATTCTCCGTGGTGCTGCGCGACATGCAGGGCCTGCAGGAACGCATCAAGCTGCTGCAGGAAGAGATCGCTGCCAACGTGCAGGAGGCCAACAGCCGCACGCTGTTCGTCCTCACGGTCGTCACCGTGCTCGCCCTGCCCATCAACATCCTGACCGGGCTGTTCGGCATGAACGTGGGCGGCATTCCCCTGGCCGACAGCGCACACGGCTTCTGGGTCATCGTCGCCCTGCTGACGGGCTTCACGCTGGCAGCGGCGTGGCTGGCGCTGCGGTGGGGCCGGGACCAGTAGGCGCCTGCGACGCGGTAACGGTGCTGGGCCTGTTCACACTATTTTTGCCAGTGCGAAGGTCTCCCCCGCCACGCCAATCGAGGCGCGTGACGAAGCCAAGGCCGGGGCCTTGGCTAGGAACGCAACGACGAGTGGCCTGGCGGGGGCGGCCTTCCCTTCGTTCGGGTTGCGATGCCCATGGGCCATCCGCGGCGTTGCCAAGCCTCGCTGGGGCCGCACCCCCAGCTTCGTTTGGCGTCTAGCGCCTGGCCCATGGGCATCACAACGCATCTGGCCAAAATAGTGTGAACAGGCCCTACTCGCCCCTCGCCAGCCGCAGCTGGCGCACCTGCTGGGCCACCGCTTCCGTGTCGGGCGCGTCTTCCGCCCCGGCCAGGTAGGTCTCCAGATCGGCCACTGCAGCCGCCGTGTGTCCCTGCTCGGCGTGCGTCAGGCCGCGGTCGCGCCATTCGGCCCAGGCATCGGGCGAGAGGATGATCAGCCGGTCCAGCACGCCGATGAGCCGGGGCCCGTCCTGCTGCGCGCGGTGGATTTCCTTCAGGTTGCGCAGCATGCGCGCCAGGATGTCGCGCGCCGG
Organism: Pseudomonadota bacterium; assembly: GCA_023460715.1. Classification (GTDB taxonomy): domain Bacteria; phylum Pseudomonadota; class Gammaproteobacteria; order Burkholderiales; family Burkholderiaceae_C; genus Paracidovorax. Next base: position 11,950 of record JAEWPH010000162.1, read on the forward strand.
CGCCGCCTGCAAATACAGGCCCAGCGGCACGTCGTAGTCGCCCACCAGGCCCTGGGTGCGCTGGAAGGGCTCCAGCCGCTCGCTGAGCTCCTCGCGCGAGAGCGACTGCCCGGTCAACGGGTCAATCACCACCTGCCCCTTGGGTAGCAACACCTTGATGAGGAAGTGGCCCGGGAACGACACGCCGTGCGCCTTCAGGCCGATACCCTGGGCCAGCTCCAGCCACAGGATCGCCAGCGAGATGGGAAGGCCCCGGCGCGTGCGCAGCACGGCGTTCAGGTAGCTGTTGTCCGTGTCGTAGTAATTGTTGAGGTTGCCGCCAAAGCCCAGGTCGCCGAAGAAGAACTGGTTCAGCGAACGCAGGCGCTGCAGCGACGAGGCGTCCGTGGGCAGGCGCCGCCCCAGCCGGGCCTGCAGCTGGTCCACATCGCCAAGCAGCTGCTGCACGTCCAGCTCAGGGTACTCATCGTGGGCGATGGCGGCGGCCGCTTCGAGCAGCGGCAGCGGCTCGTCACCCTGCACCAGGGCGGCGAAGTACTCAAGCGGCGTCGGAACTGAATAGCTCAGCGGCATTGGAGGGACGGCGCGGCAGGCGCGTGAAACTTGGCCAGTGGCCAGGCAAGGTCATGCACCAAGAAATAACATGGATGCACTGCCGCCCGTGTCAGAGACGGCGCAACAGCTGGCGCAGCTGAAGGCCCGAAGCCCACAGCGCGCCGAAATAGATCACGGCCGATGCGGCGAGCAGGCCCGCCATCAGCGCAGCGCGCTGGCCGCTGGCGGCGCGCAGCGCGAGCCAGTCGAAATGCAGGGACGCCCACACCAGGAACAGCGACAGCAGGGCGCTGGCCGCCACCACCTGTAGCGCCATGCGCCCCCAGCCGGGGCGGGGCTTGAAACTGCCCCGCCGCAGCAGGCCGATCAACAGCCACAGGGCGTTGACCAAGGCCCCGATACCGATTGAAAGGGCCAGACCGGCGTGCGCCAGCCAGGGAACCAGGACCAGGTTGAGCAATTGGGTCACCACCAGCACGAAGATGGCAATGCGCACCGGCGTGCGGATATCCTGGCTTGCGTAATACCCGGGTGCCAAGACCTTGATGGCCACCAGCCCCACCAGCCCCGCACCGTATCCAGCCAGCGCGAGCGCGATCTGCCCTACGTCACGGTCCTGCAGCGCGCCATGGTGGAACAGCGTCGCTACGAGCGGTTGGGCGAAGGTCAGCAGTCCCACGGCGCAAGGCACGGACAGCACCACGACGATGCGCAGCCCCCAGTCCAGCATGTTGGAATAGCGCTCCGTGTCGCCGGCCCCCCCCCCCGCCCACCGCTGCGGCGGGAGCACCCCCCCCCCCCCCC
>JAEWPH010000163.1 GCA_023460715.1 Pseudomonadota bacterium
GCAAGAAGGTTGCCCTGGTCGCTTGCATGCGCAAGCTACTGACCATGCTCAACGCCATAGCCAAGCATGGCTCCACATGGGATCCGGCTATGCATAACGCTTGACAGCCAAGACGGTTGCTCAGTCCTGCAGCTGCTGCAGCAGCGCCTTCTGGAAGGCGGGCAGGTCGTCCGGTTTGCGGCTGCTGACCCAGCGGCCCTGGACCTGTACCTCCTGGTCGACCCACTCCGCACCGGCGTTGCGCAGGTCGGTCGCCAGGCTGGGCCAGCTCGTTAGCGTCTTGCCTTTCACCAGGCCGGCATCGATCAGCAGCCAGGCACCGTGGCAGATCACCGCGACCGGCTTGCCGGCCCGGTCGATGGCCTGCACGAAGGCCTGGGCGTCGGCATCGGTCCGCAGCGCATCGGAATTGATCACGCCGCCAGGCAGCAGCACCGCGTCGAAGTCGTCGGGACGGGCGTCCTTGAGGGTCAGGTCGACCGGGAGGGCATCGCCCTTGGTGTCGTGGTGGAAGCCCTGCACCTGGCCCGCTTTCGGCGCGACGATGCGGGTGGTGATGCCGGCGGCTTTCAACGCGTCGCGCGGGCCGGTGAGCTCGACCTGCTCGAAGCCGTCGGTGACGAGGATGGCGACGCCGCGCGGGGATGGGGTGGAGGTGGACATGGGAAAACTCCTGTAAGCGAAAGAGAAAGGGAAAAGGGAGACCGCCGGGTCGGGCGGGCCCGGGCCGTGGGCGGCCAAACGGCTCTTCAGCCCCGTCCAGCCTCGGAAGCGCCGGCCTTGGGCACCGGCGCACTGGGCGGCGGCGGGTCGAAGGTCGGCACATCCGGCCCCCCGCGGCCGCAACCGCCCAGGGCGGCGCAGAGCACGCACGCGCCGACCCACCGCGGCAAGGCCCGGTGGCGCAGCGACGACGGACCGGCAATGCGCCGGGCAACGGTGGGGGAGGTAGGGCGAAGAGGGTGGGGCATGGCAGTGTCCGGTGGCTGAAGAGGCCTGCTCCTCAAGACAAGGTAGGCAAGGCCACGCATTCATCGTGTGCTGGGGGCCGGAGGGCCAGAGGTAGGAACAGGCCCCGTGTGCCTGTGCCCCATCGCCGGTAGGCGGGCGCTGACACGGCGCCGCGGCGTCCGGCAGCGCAGGGTGCGCTACTGCCGGGCTAGCATCCCGGCATGCCCTTCCGAACCCGCTCCGCAACAGCTGCCCGGTCTATCGATCCGTGGCGATGCGGGGCCTGACCCATGGCAGCCGACGACCTCGTCATCGCGCGGCCGGAAGGCCTGTACTGCACGGCGGGCGATTTCTACATCGACCCCTGGCGGCCCGTGGACCGTGCCGTCATCACCCACGGCCACTCCGACCACGCCCGCGTGGGCCACACCCAATACCTGGCCCACACCGACAGCGAAGGCGTGCTGCGCGCCCGGCTCGGCGCCGACATCACCCTGCAAACGCTGCCCTATGGCGAGGCGATCGAGCACCACGGCGTGCGCGTCTCCCTGCACCCCGCCGGCCACGTGCTGGGCTCGGCCCAGGTGCGGCTGGAGCATGGCGGGCGGGTGTGGGTGGCCTCCGGCGACTACAAGACCGAACCCGATGGCACCTGCGCGCCGTTCGAGCCGGTGCGCTGCGACACCTTCATCACCGAATCCACTTTCGGCCTGCCCATCTACCGCTGGCCCACCCAGCCTGAACTGTTCGCAGGCATCGATGCGTGGTGGCGCGCCAATGCGGCCCAGGGTCGGCCGTCGGTGCTGCTGTGCTACGCCTTCGGCAAGGCGCAGCGCATCCTGCACGGCGTGGACCGCAGCATCGGGCCCATCGTCGTCCATGGCGCGGTGGAGCCGCTCAACGCCGTCTACCGTGCCGCCGGCGTCGATCTGCCGCCCACCCTGCGCGTGACCGATCCGGGCGTGGACGCACAGCTGCTCAAGACCGCGCTGGTGCTGGCGCCGCCCTCGGCCCAGGGCACGCCCTGGATGCGCCGCTTTGCCGGCCATGCGGACGCGTTCGCCAGCGGCTGGATGCAGCTGCGCGGCACACGCCGCCGGCGCGGGGTGGACCGCGGCTTCGTCATGTCCGACCACGCCGACTGGCCGGGCCTGCAGTACGCCATCGGCGCGACCGGTGCCGAGCGCGTCTTCGTCACCCACGGCAGCGTGGCCGTGCTGGTGCGCTGGCTGCGGGAGCAGGGCCTGGACGCCCAGGGCTTCAAGACCGAGTACGGCGACGAGGACGAGCAGGCGGCGCCATCCCCCGCCGAACCTGCAGCGGAAAGCCCGCCGGAGGCGCCTGCGCCATGAAGGACTTTGCCGCCCTGTACCACGCCCTGGACGCCAGCACCGCCAGCCGCGCCAAACAGGCCGCCCTGCAGGCCTACCTGCGCGCCGCCGCGCCGCAGGACGCGGCCTGGGCCGTGTACTTCCTGGCCGGCGGCAAGCCGCGGCAGCTGGTGCCCACCAAGGTGCTGCGCGCATTGGCACGCGAGGCGGCCGGCCTGCCCGAATGGCTGTTCGATGAAAGCTACGAGGCCGTGGGCGATCTGGCCGAGACCATCGCGCTCTTGCTGCCCGCGCCGGGCGACACGCATGACCTGGGCCTGGCCCAGTGGGTGGAGCAGCATCTGCTGCCCCTGCGCGGCATGGCGCCCGAGGCGCTGGCCGCCACGCTGCGCGCGCAGTGGACCCGGCTGGCGGCCGGCGAGCGGCTGGTGTACTTCAAGCTCATCACCGGTTCCTTCCGCGTGGGCGTCTCGCGCCTGCAGGTCACCCAGGCGCTGGCGGCAGTGAGCGGCGTGGACCCCAAGCGCGTCGCCCAGCGGCTGATGGGGTACACCCACATCGGCGCCCGGCCCGGCCCCACCGACTACCTGCGCCTGGTGGCTGCCGAGGGCGAGGGCGATGACGCCCACGGGCAGGCGGGCGAGGTGCGCGGCCATCCGTACCCGTTCTTCCTGGCGCACCCGCTGCAGCTGCCGGTTGCGCAGTTCGATGCCGTGCTGGGCCCGCCGTCCGACTGGGTCGTGGAGTGGAAGTGGGACGGCATCCGTGCGCAGATCGTGCGGCGCGGGGGCGCCGACGCGGGCGGCGGCACCTGGATCTGGTCGCGCGGCGAGGAACTCGTCAGCGACCGCTTTCCCGAGCTGCAGGCCCTGGGCGACGCGCTGCCCGAGGGCACGGTGGTAGACGGCGAGATCGTCGTCTGGGCCGCGCAGCAGGGCGACGTGCCCGCGTATGTGCGCCCCTTCGCCGACCTGCAAAAGCGCATCGGCCGCAAGACCCTGGGCCCGAAGCTGCTGCGTGACCTGCCGGTGGTGCTGCTGGCCTACGACCTGCTGGAAGAGGGCGGCCAGGACCTGCGCGGGCTGCCGCAGCACGAGCGCCGCGCCCGCCTGGATGCGCTGGTGCAGCGGGTGGGCCACCCCGCACTGATCGCCAGCCCGGTGCTGGCCGGCGACAGCTGGCAGGCCCTGGCCACGCAGCGCGAGCAGGCCCGCGCCCTGGGCGTGGAGGGCATGATGCTCAAGGCGCGCTCCAGCGCCTACGGGGTGGGCCGCACCAAGGACAGCGGCGTGTGGTGGAAGTGGAAGATCGACCCGCTGAGCGTGGACGCCGTACTCATCTACGCCCAGCGCGGCCATGGGCGCCGCGCCAGCCTGTACAGCGACTACACCTTCGCCGTGTGGAACGCGCCGCCGGGCACCGAAGGCCGCGCCCTGGTGCCTTTCGCCAAGGCCTATTCCGGCCTGACCGATGCCGAGATGGCGCGCGTGGATGCCGTCATCCGCAAGACCACGGTGGAGAGCTTCGGCCCGGTACGCAGCGTGCGGCCCACGCTGGTGTTCGAGCTGGGGTTCGAGGGCATCGCCCGCAGCACGCGGCACAAGAGCGGCATCGCCGTGCGCTTTCCGCGCATGCTGCGCTGGCGCGAGGACAAGCCGGTGGAAGAGGCCGACTCGCTCGACACGCTGGCCATGCTGCTGCCGGATGCCGGCGGCTGATGTGGCGACCTTTTGCTATTTATATGATAGCTGCTTGCGCTTGATGGATAAGCGCTAAGGGCCGATTTGACCTCAAGCCCTGCCGTATTGTTGGCCATTCAGCCGAAAACGGCCTCAACCCGCGGCTTCCGGCGGCCGGTCGTTCTCGATCCACACCTTGGTGGCGTCCCCCACGCGGGACAGCTGCATGTGGTACTCATAGCGCTCGGGGTGGTAGAGCCCGGTGAGGAACTGCACGGGCCGGCCGTTGGCGTCCACTGCCACCCGCGAGACGCGCAGCAGCGGCACGCCGGGCGCCACGCGCAGGGCGGCAGCCACATGCAGATCGGCCAGAGCGGCGCCCAGGGTCTGCTCGGCCGACACCACCTGCACGCCGGATTGCTCCAGCGCCACCAGCATGGGCACGTCCTGCAGCGTGGGCTTCTCAACCGCGGCCGCCAGATCGGGCGGCAGGAAGACCTCGGTGTACGCGATCGGCTGGCCCTTGAACTTGCGCACCCGCACCACCTTGAGCACCGGGCTGCCCGGCGCCAGCTGCAGGGCCTGGGCGGCCTGCGAAGGGGCGGGCAGCAGCCGGTGCTCGAGCACCGTCACGCGCGTGCGCCGGCCCATGTTGACGATGTTGTCCAGCAGGCCGCCGCGCAGCCGCAGGTGGCTGGGCAGCTCGTCCTGCGCCGCCGGCAGCGTGCCCTTGCCGCGCAGCCGCACCACCAGGCCTTCTTCTTCCAGGCGGGCCAGGGCGGAGCGGATGGTAACGCGCGCCACGCCGAACTCCTCGGCCAGCTGCCGCTCGCCGGGCAGCGGCAGCCCGCGTTCGTACCGGCCCGACTTCAGCCGCTCGCGCAGGATCAGCCGCACCTGGTGAAAGCGCGGCAGAGCGGGCAAGGGCGGCGTGGCGGGGGACTCGTTCAGGGGCATGGCCGCCACTGTAGAAGCGCCGCCCGGGCGCGGCAAGGCGCGTGGTCGGCGTTCACTCGTAGCGCTTGCCCTGCGCGAGCAGCTCCGGCGTGCCCAGGAGCTGGTTGAGCCCGTCGAACTGCAGCATCTGCGGCCAGCAGGGCTCGGTCGTTCCGTGCCGGTGCAGGCTGGCCAGGTAGCCTTGCAGCGCATGGCTGAGGGCGCGCACGGTGCCTCCGGGGAAGATGGCCACGCGGTAGCCCAGGGCCTGCAGTTCGGCCGCCGGCAGGATGGGCGTCTTGCCGCCTTCGACCATGTTGGCGAGCATCGGCGCGCGCGGCGACAGGCGGGCCAGCGCCGTGGCCATGTCGTCCCGCGTGCGCAGGGCCTCCACGAAGAGCACGTCTGCGCCGGCATCGGCATAGCGGTCCATGCGGTCGAGCGCCGCGTCCAGCCCTTCCACGGCCACTGCATCGGTGCGGGCCACGATGAGTGTGCCGTTGTCGCGCCGCGCATCGCAGGCCGCACGGATCTTGCCGGCCATCTCGGCTGCGCCGATCAGCGTCTTGCCGTCCAGGTGGCCGCAACGTTTCGGGCTGGTCTGGTCCTCCAGCTGGATGGCCGAGGCGCCCGCGCGCTCCAGCAGGCGCACGGTGCGCTGCACGTTGAGCGCGTTGCCGAACCCGGTGTCGGCATCCACGATGAGGTGCAGTTGCTCGTTGCGCTCGCGGATGGCGGTGGTCACCTGCGCCACGTCGTCCAGCGAGAGCAGCCCGATGTCGGGTCGGCCCAGCCGCGTGTAGGCGATGCTGGCGCCGGACAGGTAGGCGGCGTCGAAGCCGGCCTGCGCGACCAGCAGGGCGGAGAGGGCGTCGTATACGCCCGGCGCGGTGACGATGGCCGGCGACTGCAGGCGGGTCTTGAGATCGGTGGTCATGGCGTGGGTTCGTGTGCTGCGCGCTGGGCCGCCAGGCGCTTTTCCAGGTGGGGCAGCAGTCCGCCGTCGCGGATCATGGCGACGAGGTGGGCGGGGATGGGCTCGCAGGCGAGCACCCGATGGGTGGACAGATCGTGCACACAGGCCCGGTCGAGGTCGCAGGCCACGGGCGCGCCGCGCGCCACCGTGGCGGCCTCGGGGCACACCAGCAGCGGCAGGCCCAGGTTGAAGCCGTTGCGGTAGTAGATGCCCGAGAACGACCGCGCCACGACGCAGGCAACGCCCAGGTGCCGCAGCACCTCGGCCGCCTGCTCGCGCGACGAGCCCGCGCCGAAGTTGCGCCCGGCGAAGACGATGTCGCCTGGCCGCACTTGGGCCGCGAAGCGCGGCTCCACCGACTCCAGGCAGTGGCGTGCGATCTCCGCGATGCCGAACTTCATGTAGGCGCCGGGGGCCAGCAGGTCGGTGTTGAGGTCGTCGCCGAACACCCAGGCGCGGCCGGGGGCGGCGGTGGTGGTATGCGCGGCGCTCATGGCAGCATCTCCCGCGGATCGGCCACGCGGCCGGCCACGGCCGAGGCGGCCACCGTCCAGGGCGAGCCCAGGTAGATCTGCGCCTGGGCCGAGCCCATGCGGCCCTGGAAGTTGCGCGCCGTGGTGCTGATCGCCACCACGTCGGGCCCGAAGGTGTGCGCGCCGTAGCCGGCGCAGGCCCCGCAGCTGGTGGGCAGCAGTTCGGCGCCCGCCTCCTGCAGCGCGGCGAGCACGCCTTCGTCCTGCGCGCGCTCCTGGTCCTGCAGGCTGGCCGGGGCCACCAGCAGGCGCACGCCGCGGGCCACCTTGCGGCCGCGCAGCACCTGGGCCGCCATGCGCAGATCGTCCAGCTTGGCGCCCGTGCAGGCGCCCACGTAGGCCAGGTTGACGGCCACGCCGCGCAGGTCGGCCGCATCGCGCCCATGGGCGGGGCTGTGCGGTTCGGCCACCTGGGGGGCGAGGGCGGCGGCATCGAAGACATGGTCGGCCATCAGGGGCGCGCCGTCGTCGGTGTGCCACGGAGCCGTGTCCACCTCGCCGGCACCGGCGTCTGCCAGCCAGGCGCGGGTGATCTCGTCCGGCGCCACCAGGCCGGCCTGGCCGCCCAGCTCCGCCGTCATGTTGGAGAGCGTCATGCGCTCCTGCATCGACAGCGCCTGCACCGCCGGGCCGGCGTACTCCACCGCCTGGTACTGCCCGCCGTCCATGCCGAAGCGGGTGCACAGGAACAGCATCATGTCCTTGGCGGACACGCCCGGCGCGAGCCGGCCGTTCCAGGTCATGCGCAGCGTGTGCGGCACCTTGAGCCAGATCTCGCCGGTGACGAGCACGCCCAGCATCTCGGTGGCGCCCACGCCGAACATGTAGGCACCGAAGGCGCCGCCCGTGGGGGAATGGCTGTCGCCCCCCACCGCGAACATGCCGGGGCGCAGATAGCCCTTCTGCGGCACCACCACGTGGCAGATGCCTTCGCTGTCGTGAAAGCGCTTCACGCCGGCGCTCTTCACCCAGTCGCGGGCGATCTGCACGATGGCGCGGCTGTCGTCGTCATAGGCGGGGACGTAGTGGTCGGTGACGACCACGACCTTGTCCGGGTCCCAGACCGTGGCGCCCAGACGGTCGAGCATAGGCTTCACGCGGCGCGGCCCGCCCGAGTCGTGCATCATGGCCAGGTCCACCTGGCAGGTGACGATCTCGCCCGGCGCCACGTGGCTGCGCCCTGCGGCGCGGGCCACCAGCTTCTGTGCCAGCGTCTGGGCGGGCGTGGCAGGGGTGTGGATAGCGGTCATTCGACGGTCGCGCCCGAGGCCTTGATGATCTTCGCCCAGTCCTGCACGTCCTGGGCCACGAACTTGGCGAAGGCCGCAGGCGGCATGTCGACCGTGGTGGCTGCTTCGGTGCGCATGCGCTCCTGGTAGTCGGGCGACTCGATGGCCTTCTTCACCGCCGCGTAAAGCTTCCGCGTCACGTCCGCCGGCATCTGCGCCGGGCCGAAGAGGCCGAACCAGGCCATCGACTCGAAGCCTTTCACGGTCTGCGCGATCGGCGGCACGCCGGCGAACTGTGGCAGCGGCTCGCGGCTGCTCACGCCCAGCAGCTTGATCGTGCCGTTCTTCATGTGCGGCAGCACGTTCACCGTGCTGGCGAACATCAGGTCCACCGTGCCCGCCAGCACGTCGGACAGCGCCGGGCCGGTGCCCTTGTACGGCACATTGACGATGTCGGTGCCGGTCAGCATCTTGAACTGCTCGCTGGCCAGGTGCAGCGACGAACCCTGCGCGCCGATGGCGAAGTTCAGCTTTCCAGGGTTCGCTTTGGCGTAAGCGATGGCGCCAGCCGTGTCGGAAAACGGCGCGGCCTTGCGGGCGATCAGCACGCTGGGGACCTTGGCCACCATGGTGATCGGCGTGAAGTCCTTGACCGGGTCGAAGCCCAGGTTCTTGTACAGCGTAGCGTTGATGGTGTGGCCGGTGAAGCTCATGAGCAGCGTGGAGCCGTCCGCAGGCGCCTTGGCCACGTAGGCCGCGGCGATGTTGCCGCCGGCGCCGGCGCGGTTCTCCACCACCACGGGGCGGCCGAGCGTGTCGCCCACCATGCGGCCGATGACGCGGGCCAGGGTGTCGGTGGTGCCGCCGGACGGGCTGCCGACGACGATGGTGAGAGGCTTGCCGCTGTCTTGCGCCAGGGCGAATTGGGGCGTGAGCGCGGCGGGCAGGGCGCAGAGCGCGGTCAGCGCGCAGCGCCGGGTCAAGGCGAGCGGGCGGGCGAGGGCAGGGGCGGTGTTCATCGTGTCTCCGTGGGTCTTGTTATCGAATGGCCCATCCTAGGCACGCGGCCTGCCGCTTTCAATGGAACCTGCTGGTCCCATCGGGCGGACCAGAAGCCGGCACGGCTTCGGGGCGTTTGGCCTACGCGGCCCGGCAGCGCAGCGCGTTGTAATCCCTGCCATGCAAGCCAGGGATGCCGATAGCCCACGCCGCCGCCCGCGCCGGGGCGCCGTACCGCAGGCCGTGGCCGCGTGGCTGGCCGGTCGCGGCTGGAAGCCGTTCGCCTTCCAGCGCGAGGTGTGGGAGGCCATGGCCCGCGGCGCCTCCGGCCTGCTGCATGCCACCACGGGCGCGGGCAAGACCTACGCCGTCTGGCTGGGCGCGCTGCAGGCGCTGGTGCCGGAATCAAAGCCAAAACGGGCTGTAGCGCCCGTGGATCAAGCGCAATCTGCTACCAATAAGAGAGCAAAAAGGCCCACAGCTGCACCGCTGACGGTGCTGTGGATCACGCCCATGCGGGCGCTGGCGGCCGACACGCTCAAGGCGCTGGAGACGCCGCTCCTCGCGCTGGCGCCGCACGTGCCCGCGCTGGCGGGCTGGACGGTCGGCGCGCGCACCGGCGACACCAGCAGCACCGAGCGCAGCGCGCAGTCGCGCCGCCTGCCCACGGTGCTGGTGACCACGCCGGAGAGCCTGTCCCTGCTGCTGGCCCGCGCCGATGCGCAGGAGCTGCTGGGCAGCGTGCGCCTGGTGGTGGCCGACGAATGGCATGAGCTGCTGGGCAACAAGCGCGGCGTGCAGCTGCAGCTGGCGCTGGCGCGGCTGCAGGGCTGGAACCCGCCGCTGTGCGTGTGGGGCATGTCGGCCACGCTGGGCAATCTGCACGAGGCGCAGCAGACGCTGCTGGGCCTGGACGACGCCGGCCAGCCACGGCCCGGCGTGCTGGTGCAGGGCCAGGTCGACAAGCGTCTGGTGGTGGACACCTTGCTGCCCGACCGGCCCGAGCGCTTTTCCTGGGCCGGCCACCTGGGCCTGGCCATGCTGCCGGCGGTGGTGCGCGAGCTCGAATCCACGGCCGGCTCCACGCTGGTCTTCGTCAACGTGCGCTCGCAGGCCGAGCTTTGGTACAAGGCGCTGCTCGACGCCCGGCCCGACTGGGCGGGGGAATTGGCCATCCACCACGGATCGCTGGACCGCAGCGTGCGCGAATGGGTCGAGGCGGGCCTGAAGGCCGGCACGCTGCGCGCGGTGGTCTGCACCAGCAGCCTGGACCTGGGCGTGGACTTTCTGCCGGTGGAGCGCGTGCTGCAGATCGGCTCGGCCAAGGGCATCGCCCGGCTGCTGCAGCGCGCGGGGCGATCCGGCCATGCGCCCGGGCGCCCGTCGCGCATCACGCTGGTGCCCACGCACAGCCTGGAGCTGGTCGAGGCCGCCGCCGCCCGTACGGCCGTGCAGGCCGGCGAGGTGGAAAAGCGCGCCAGCCCGCGCCAGCCGGTGGACGTGCTGGTGCAGCACCTGGCCACCGTGGCGCTGGGCGGCGGCTTCGCGCCCGATGCGTTGTATGCCGAGGTGCGCCGCACGGTGGCCTATGCGGGGTTGCCGCCCGCCGTGTGGCAGTGGTGCCTGGACTTCGTGCACCGCGGCGGGCCGTCGCTGGCCGCCTACCCGGACTACCAGCGCGTGCGGCCCGACGAGGCCGGCATCTGGCGCATGCCCGACGTGCGCCTGGCGCGGCGCCACCGCGCCAACATCGGCACCATCGTGAGCGACGCCAGCATGACGGTGCAGATCCTGCATGGCGCGCGGCTGGGCAGCATGGAAGAGAGCTTTCTCTCGCGCCTGTCACCCGGCGACGCCTTCGTCTTCGCCGGCCAGGTGCTGGAGATGGTGCGTATCGAGCAGATGACGGCCTATGTGCGCCGCGCCGCGCGCGGGCGCCCCACGGTGCCGCGCTGGATGGGCGCGCGCATGCCGCTGTCCACCGTGCTGGCCGACTTCGTGGTGCAGCAGCTGGCCCAGGCGGCCGCTGGCGACTACGACTCGCCCGAGCTGCGCAGCGTGCGCCCGCTGCTGGAGTTGCAGCAGCGCTGGTCGGCCCTGCCCACGCCATCCACGCTGCTGGCCGAGACGCTGCGCACGCGCGAGGGCTGGCACCTGTTCCTGTATCCCTTCGCCGGCCGGCATGCCCACACCGGACTGGCCAGCCTGATGGCCTGGCGCGCTGCGCAGGGCGAGACGGGCACCTTTTCCATCGCGGTGAACGACTACGGCCTGGAGTTGCTCAGCGCCACCGAGCGCGACTGGGCGGCCCTGTTGCCCGAACTGCTGCGGGCCGACCCGGCCCCGCCCGCCGCCGCGGCGGTAGAAGGCCGTGTCGCCCCGCACGAAGCGGAAGGCATCCGCAACACCGCCAATGCCCGCGGCCCCAGCGGCGAGGTCGGAGACGCCGGGCAGGGCGGCGGCGCGGACGCGGCCCGCCATGCGCTGCTGCACGAGGTGCTCGCCAGCCTCAACGCGACGGAGATGGCGCGCCGGCGCTTCCGCGAAATCGCCCGCGTGTCGGGCCTCATCTTCCAGAGCCATCCGGGCGAGCGGCGCAGCGCCCGCCAGCTGCAGGCGTCCTCGCAATTGTTCTTCGAGGTGTTCCGCAAGTACGACCAGGCCAACCTGCTGCTGCGCCAGGCCGACGAAGAGGTGCTGAGCCAGGAGCTGGACGTGGCCCAGTTGCTGGCCGCCCTGCGGCGCATGCAGTCCCAGCGCACGGTGGTGAGCGCGCTGCAGCGCCCCAGCCCGTTCGCCTTTCCGCTGATGGTGGAGCGCTTCCGCGAGAAGCTGACCAACGAGCACCTGGCAGACCGCATCGCCCGCATGCTCGCCCAGCTGGACGCGGCGGCCGACGCCGGCAGCGCGGCCCCCCAGCCGCGCGTGCAGGACGTGGTGCCGCCCGACCCGCCGCTGCGG
>JAEWPH010000164.1 GCA_023460715.1 Pseudomonadota bacterium
TTGGCCTGGTGCCGGCCGCCCCCCCCCCCGGGGGGCGGGCCTTTTCTCATGCCTTTGTGTCTGCACACATTGCACACAAAAGCTCGATAAACGATCAAGGTTGGCTCAGCAGACTCCGCGGCATCACTTCCCGGAGTCTTCTTTTCATGACCATCGACGTTGACCAGCTCCTCGCGGACGAGGCCCAGTACTGCTCCTTCGGCGACACCGTCCACTACGTGAACCCGCCCAAGATCTTCACGGGCTGCGACGGCAGCTACATGCTGGACGACCAGGGTACGCAGTACCTGGATCTCCAGATGTGGTACTCGGCCGTGAACTTCGGCTACAAGAACCAGCGCCTGGAAAACGTGCTCAAGCGGCAGCTGGACACGCTGCCGCAGATCGCCAGCCAGTACCTGCACCCCACCAAGATCGAGCTGGCCAAGACCATCGCCCAGGGCGCCGAGGCCAAGTGGGGCCGGCCGGGCCGGGTGCATTTCAACGTGGGTGGCGCACAGGCCATCGAGGATTCGCTCAAGGTGGTGCGCAATGCCACGGGCGGCAAGAGCCTGATGTTCGCCTTCGAGGGCGGCTACCACGGCCGCACGCTGGGCGCCTCCAGCATCACGTCGAGCTACCGCTACCGCCGCCGCTACGGCCACTTCGGCGACCGCGCGCAGTTCCTGCCGTTCCCGTACCCGTTCCGCCGGCCCCAGGGCATGACGGCGGAGGAATACGGCGACTCCCTGGTGCAGGACTTCGCGCGCAAGTTCGAGAACGAATACCACGCGGTGTGGGACCCGAAGACGCGCCAGTGCGAGTACGCGGCCTTCTACATCGAGCCCATCCAGGGCACGGGAGGCTACGTGATCCCGCCGGCCAACTACTTCAAGGGCATCAAGAAGGTGCTCGACGAGCACGGCGTGCTGCTGGTGGTCGATGAGATCCAGATGGGTTTCTGGCGCACGGGCAAGCTGTGGTCCATCGAGAACTTCGGCGTGCAGCCCGACGTGCTGGTCTTCGCCAAGGCGCTGACCAACGGCCTGAACGCGCTGTCCGGCCTGTGGGCGCGCGAGGAACTCATCAACCCGACGATCTTCCCGCCGGGCTCCACCCACAGCACCTTCGCCTCCAATCCGCTGGGCACGGCGCTGGGCCTGGAGGTGATGAAGATGACGCACGAGGTGGACTTCGGCAAGCAGGTCTGCGACAGCGGCGCCTATTTCCTCGAAGGCCTGCGCGACCTGCAGAAGCGCCACAAGGAGATCGGCGATGTGGACGGCCTGGGCCTGGCGCTGCGCGCCGAGATCTGCACCGACGACGGCTTCACGCCCAACCGCGCGCTGCTCGACAAGATGGTGGACCTGGGCCTGGAAGGCACGCTGGAGTACCAGGGCCAGAAGCGCGGCCTGGTGCTGGATGTGGGCGGCTACTACAAGAACGTGATCACCTTCGCGCCGTCGCTGATGATCTCGCGCGCCGAGATCGACGAGGCCATGGTGCTGCTCGACCAGCTCCTCACGCGCGCCAAGCGCAGCTGAACCGCATGCGCTGGCGCAACCGGCTGGAGCCGCCGTCGCTCGTGGACCATGCACTCGTCCACCCGCCGGAGGGTTTCCGCTGGCTGGAGGGGGAGCCGGCGCCCACCTTCGCGGCCCCGTTCGACCTGCTGACGACGGCGGACGACGCGCTCAAGTCGCGCCTGCGCTCCTGGCCGGGGTTCTCGCGCTGGTCCCGGTGGCTGCGCGTGCGCACGGCCTTCGTGGGCACGACGGTGACCGAATACGCCCCGCTGCCCCGCGACCTCGCTCCGGAAGCCTTCGCCGCAGCGCTGCGCGCCGGACCGGGCCGCGACTTCGCGCTGGCGATCGTGAAGGACCTGCCGCAGCAGTCGCCCTTGCTCGGCAGCGACGACAACGCCTGGGCCGAGGCGCTCGCGCAGGCCTGCAGGCGGCAGGGCTGCGTGATGGTCGAGGGGCAGGCGCTGGCCTATGTGCCCATCGATTTCGGCAGCCTGGACGAATACCTGGGGCGCCTTTCGGCCAGCCGGCGCAGCAACCTGCGGCGCAAACTGCGCAGCCGGCCGCTGCTGCGCATCGAGCGTGTGCCCACGGGCCCGGCGTTCGGCAGCGAGGCACGGGTCTCCGCCTACTACGCCCTGTACGAGCGGGTGCTTGCGCAAAGCGAGGTGCATTTCGACCGGCTCACCCCGGGCTTCTTCGCCGCCCTGCTGCGCGACGGCGAGAGCGGTGGCATCGTCTTCGAGTACCGCCACGCCGAAACCTTGGAATTGCTCGGCTGGAACCTGTGCTACGAGCACGGCGGCCGTCTGGTGGACAAGTACATCGGCCTGTCCTACCCCGGCGCACGCGACGTCAACCTGTACTTCGTGAGCTGGATGGTCAACCTGGAGTACGCGCTGGAGCGCGGGCTCACCCACTACATCGCCGGCTGGACCGACCCCGAGGTCAAGCGCAGCCTGGGTGCCCGCTTCACCTGGACGCGCCATGCCGTCTATGTGCGCAACCCCTTGCTGCGCGCGCTGGCCCGGCGCTTCGCGGGCCACTTCGAGGGCGACCGCCGCTGGCAGGACGGCGTGGAGGCGGGCCGGTGAGCGGCGTGGCGGGGCCCCCCGTGGTGATCGATGTGGACCACTCCGTGGGCCCGCTGCCCGGCGAGATCCGCCTGCCGCTGGCGCAGGCGTGGCAAGAGCGCATCCGCTTCGGCTGCGGCCTGGGCACGCTGCGCTCCTTTCGCGATGCGCTGGCGCAGGGCATGCCCGCGCCGTCGGACCATGGCACGGTGTTCCTGGGCAGCGGCGATTTCCACCACCTGAGCTGGCCGCTCATCGAGCGCTGCATCGCCGGCCATGGCTTGTCCGCAGCGCAGCCGCTGCGCGTGGTGGTGCTGGACAACCACCCGGACAACATGCGCTTTCCGTTCGGGGTGCACTGCGGATCGTGGGTGCGGCGCGTCGCCCTGCTTGCGCAGGTGGCGCATGTGCACGTGGTGGGCATCACCTCGGGCGACATCGGCGCCGGCCACGCGTGGGAAAACTATCTCGCTCCGCTGCGCGCGGGCAAACTCACCTACTGGAGCACCGGCGTGGATACCGGCTGGGCACGCTGGCTGGGCGTGGGTGGCCGCATGCGCTCTTATCCCGACGTGGATGCGCTGGTCGAGGCCGTGATGGGCATGCTGAACCGCCAGCGCCTGCCGACCTATCTCAGCATCGACAAGGATGCCTTCTCGCCGCGCGTGGTGCGGACCAATTGGGACCAGGGTCTGCTGGAGGCGCGCCACGTGGCGGCGTTGCTCACGCTGCTGCGTGGCCGGCTTGCCGGCAGCGACGTAACGGGCGACGTTTCCACCCATCGCTATGCCACGGCCTGGAAGCGATGGCTGAGCGCGGGCGACGGGCAGGACACCGGGGCGGAGCATGCCGATCTGCCCGCCTGGCAGGCCGCCCAGGCTGCGTTCAACGTGTGGCTGCTGGACCTGCTGGACCCCGACAGCTGAACAGAACAGCGGACGCGCCAGGCGCCTGGGTCAGCTGCGCCGTAGCACCAGGTGTCGCAGCACTGCAGAGATCCGGTCGAAGTCCGCATCGCTCAGCCAGGGGCTGTTGCTGATGGCCAGCACCCGGGCGGCGAAGTCCCGTGCGTGGGGCCAGGCATCGTCCGTGCCGCGCACGATGTGGCGCGCGTAGCGGGGGTAGTCGGGCAGCGCATGCACGAAGGGCAGGCTGACGCCCAGGCCCTGGCCCCACAGCGCGGCGATGGCAGCTTCCCTCCGGCCGGCATCGGGCAGCAGCACCAGCAGCGTGGGCCAGGTGCCCCGTGCGTCCGGCACGGCGTGGCTGTCCTCCATCACCTGCAGTTCCGGAATGCGCTCGCGCAGCAGCGCCATCCGCCGGAGGGCACGCACCTCGCCAGCGGCCAGCCAGCCGGGCAGACGGGCCAGCGCTCGCACGCCTACGCCGCGGCGCCAGCGGCCGACCTGGTACAGCGGGATGGCCTCGTCGAAATCGTCGCCTGCTGCGGCGATGCGGTCGCCGTGCGCCAGTGCCCGGCGCAGCGGCAGGCCGTAGGCCCATGGCAGGCCGGCCGGGCGGTAGAGCGCGGCATAGCCCAGCAGCTCGGCGCTACGGCGCAGCTCCCAGCCCCAGCGCCAGGGGGCCACGGTGTGGGCTGCGCGCGCGCAGGCTGCGCGCAGGGCGGGGTCGGCCACCACGAGCGCGCCGCCTTCGTAGATCGTCAGCCCTTTGCCCACGGCCAGGCTGAAGAACACCATGTCGCTGCCCGTGGTGCCGATGCACGCGCCGTTCTGCACGCGCGCGCCCAGGGCCTGGGCGGCGTCTTCGATGACCCGCGCGCCTGCGGCATGCGCGATGGCGCGCACGGCCGCAACTTCGGTCACGCGGCCCGCCAAGTGGGTGGGCAGCACGGCGAGGGTGCGGGGGCTGCAGAGCGCGGCCAGTGCATCGGGGCACAGGTCCAGGCTGGCGGGCCGCAGGTCGCAGGCCCGCAGCCGCAGGCCGCAGTGTGCGGCCGCCAGCGCGACCAGGGGGCAGGTGTAGGCGGGGGCGATGATTTCGTCACGCCCCGGTTCCCGTTCGCGCAAGGCCGTGAGCGCCACCACCAGCGCGGCGGTGCCCGAGCATTCCACCTGTACCGCCGGCACGCCCAGGAAGCGCGCGAGCGCGCCACCTAAGTCGGCATCGCCGCCGGGCAGCAGGTCGCGCCAGTCCAGCGGCAGGCCGGCGGTGGGTGGTGCCTCAGGCGCCATGGGGCGCGGGCGGGGCGGTTGCGGCCGGCGTCCCATCCGCCTCGCTGCGGGCGAGGCAGGCGATGCCTGCGGCGATCAGTGCGGCGCCGAGCAACTGCGGCCAGCCGATGGCCTCCTTGAACAGCAAGGCCGAGAGCGCCAGCACGGAGACGACTTCCAGGTGCGATGCCGCGAAGGCCGGGCCGATGGGCGCGTGCTCCAGCAGCGTCATCCAGGTGAAGAAGGCGCCCACGTAGCCCACGAAGGCGCCGTAGATCCAGATCTGGCCGAAGACGCGCAGCAGCCAGTCGCTGGAGAACTCCAGCGGCAGCGCATGTTCGCCGGCCAGCTTGAAGCTGATCTGCGCCAGCGTGTCGAAGGCGATCAGGACGAGGAAGCCGATGGCATAGAAGCGCTTCTTCATGTCATCCCTTCAAGCCGACCACGGCCACGCCGGCCGACACGAGCAGGATGCCCGCGACGCGCAGGGGCGAGAGCTTTTCCCGGAACAGGAAGCGCCCAGCAATCATCACCGCCACGATATTGATCGAGCCCAGCAGCACGCCGTCGGACAGTGGCACCAGCGACAGAAACGCCAGCCAGACGATGAATTCGGCCACGTAGCAGCCGATGCCGATCCAGAGCCAGGGGCGCCGCGCCATCCAGATCCAGCGCGCCAGGCCCGTGCCCGAGCGCGGGTCGGCCGTGGCCGCAGCCTTGAAGGCGAGCTGCCCGCCCGTGTCCACCAGCATGTTGAGCGCCCACAGCAGGGCCACCAGCGGCGTGATGCCGCCGCCGTCCGTCGGCGTCATGGCGCGGGCCCTTCCGCGGGCCGCCCGGCGACGGCCTGGGCGAACGCCACGGTGCGTGCGAGCACGGTGCGCCGCTCGCGGTCGATGGTGATCATGTGGTAGCTGTCGTCCAGCAGCACCAGCTCCACCGGCGCATGGCGCACGCCGCGCACGATGTCCTGCGCGTTGCTGGCCGCGGCGATGTCGTCCTGGCGGGCATGCATCACCAGGCAGGGCGCGCGCACGGCATCCAGGTTGCGCCGCACGTGGGCGGACAGGGCCCGCAGCTCGATCACCGACCACCAGGGGTTGCCCGGCAGGCCGGCGGCCGCGCTGTCGCCCGACAGCATCTGCGCGACCACGCGTTCGCGCAGCGCCCCGTCCTTGATGCCGTAGGGAGGCGCTTCCATGAAGACGCTGTGCCGGCCGATACCCAGGGCGCGGAATAGCGGCAGCAGAAAGGACAGCCGCGTATACGCCGGCATGCTCCAGCCGTCGTAGCGGAAGGTGGGCGACAGCGCAACCACGCCGGCCACCTGCCGTGGCCGCTCGATGGCCAGCGCGAGCGCCAGCACGGCGCCCATCGACAGGCCGCCCACGATGAGGGGACCGTCCGTATGCTGCCTGAGCCGGTCCGCGCCGCGCCGCACGCTGGCCAGCCAGTCTTGCCAGCGCGTGGCGACCAAGTCCTCTGCCGTGCCGCAGTGGCCCGCCAGCTGCACGGCCAGCACGGTAAAGCCCGCCCGGTGCAGGCCCTTGGCGATCAGCCGCATCTCGTTGGGCGTGCCGGTGAGCCCGTGGATCAGCAGCACGCCCGTGCGCGCGAGCGGGCCGTGGCCTTCGAGCAGGTATTCGTGCTGCGTGCTGTGGCGGCATGTGGCGGTGCCCGCAGCGGGCTTGTCCGCGGTGGCCCGCAGGTGGACGGCTGCTGCGGTGGTCATGCCGCCAGTTCCAGTGCGTGGGCGGTGAGCAGGTCCAGGCGGTGCAGCAGCGGGATCGTGCTGGAGAAGTCGGTGAACGGCGCGTGGGCGATGCCATTGCGCTCGCAGTGGCCGATGAGCTTGTATTTGGCGAAGACGAAGTCCGCGCGGCCAGAGACGCAGAAGTCCGAGGTGCTGTCGCCCACGAACAGCACCCGGCCGTGCAGCG
>JAEWPH010000165.1 GCA_023460715.1 Pseudomonadota bacterium
GCGCACGGCGGGCTGGGGGACGCAGCCCTCGCTGCGGGGCGGCCCTGGCTCGGCTGCCACCGGGCTGGGCCGCGCCAGTATCCAAGGCTGCAACCAATGTGCAGCACCCTGGGAAATACCGTCATGCCATCCACCTCTGACTCCTTGCCATCGCTGGCCCCCAGCCTCTACCGCGCCGTGTGGCGCTGGCACTTCTATGCCGGCCTGCTGGTGCTGCCGTTCCTCATCTGGCTGGCCGTGACCGGTGCGGCGTATCTGTTCCAGAAAGACATCGACGGCTGGTTCCACCGCGATCTGCTCAGCGTGCCGGCGGCCTCGGCCGGCGAGGGCGCGCAGCCGCACGGCCGCATCGTGGCGGCGGCGCTGGCGGCCCACCCCGGGGCGCAGTGGTTCCGCTACACGCCGGCGCCGGACGGCCAGCACTCCGCCAGCGTGGGCGTGGCGCTGTCCGGCGGGGAGCGCCGGGCGGTCTATGTGGACCCGGCCACGGCGCGCGTGCTGGGCGAGCTGCCCGAGCGTGGAACTTTGATGTGGACGGTGCGCCAGCTGCACAGCCTGAAGTACTTCGGCCCGGTGGCGCGCGGCTTCATGGAGATGGCGGCGGGCTGGGCGCTGGTGCTGGTGGCCACGGGCCTGTACCTGTGGTGGCCGCGCGGCGCAGGTGCTGTGCGGCGGGGCGGCGTGGTGACCGTGCGCGGCCGCCCCGGGCAGCGTGTGTTCTGGCGCGACCTGCATGCCGTCACCGGCGTGGGCGTGGGGCTGGTGCTGGCCTTTCTCGCGCTCACGGGGCTGCCGTGGTCGGTGCTGTGGGGCAGCCAGGTGAACGCCTGGGCCAACGGGCAGAACTTCGGCTACCCCGCGGGCGTGCGCGTGCAGTTGCCCCTGTCGGGCGAACGCCTGGCCGACGCGGTACATGTGCCGTGGACGCTGCAGCAGGCCCGCGTGCCCGGCAATCCGCACGAAGGCCATGAGGGCCACGGCAGCATGGCCCCCGTGGCGGACGAACCGCTGCTGGGCACGCCCCTGTCGGTGGACGCGGCGATGGCCGTGGTCGGCCGCCTCGGCCTGGCGCCGGGCTACACCGTCACCCCGCCGCGCGGCGCGCGGGGCGTGTTTTCTGCGTCGGCCTATCCGGACGACCTGGCGCGCCAGCGCGTGGTGCACATCGACCAGTACAGCGGCGCCGTACTGCTGGACCAGGGCTATGCCGACTACGGGCCCGCCGGGCAGGCGCTGGAGTGGGGCATCAACGTGCACCTGGGCCAACAGTTCGGCGCGCCCAACCAGTGGGTGCTGCTGGGGGCCTGTGGCGCCATCGTGCTGCTGTGCGTGAGCGGCGCCGTGGCCTGGTGGAAGCGGCGTCCGCACGGCAGCGGCCTGGGCGTGCCGCCGCTGCCCGCCCGGCCCGAGGCGCTGGCGGGGCTCACGGCGATCCTGGCGCTCGGCGGGGTGGTGTTTCCGCTGGTCGGCGCGTCGCTGCTGGTGGTGCTGGCGGGCGACCTGTGGTGGCAGCGGCGCCTGGCCGCCCGCACGGCGGCCGGGGCGGCCTGACGCGCTCAGGGGCACAGCGGGGCTGGGACGGCAGACACGGCGCATGCCGTTGCGGTTGCCCTAACATCGCCCCCATGCACCACCACCCCTCACGCTTCTGGGCCGACCTTTCCACGCGCGACTTTGCCGACGCGCAGGCCTCGGGCCTGGCCGCGCAGACGGTGGCCGTGCTGCCCGTGGCCGCCATCGAGCAGCACGGCCCGCACCTGCCGCTGCACGTGGATGCCACGCTGCTGCAGGGCGTGATCGACGCGGCCCTGCCGCAGTTGCCGGCCGATATGACGGCCCTGTTCCTGCCGCCGCAGAACGTCGGCTTCAGCACCGAGCACACGGCCTTCCCTGGCACGCTCACGCTGTCGCCGGCCACGATCATTGCGTTGTGGAGCGAGCTGGGCGCCTGCGTGGCGCGCGCCGGCGTCAAGAAGTTGCTGCTGCTGAACGGCCATGGCGGCCAGGTGAGCGTGATGGACATCGTGGCGCGCGAATTGCGCCAGCGCCACGGCCTGCTGGTCTATAGCGCCAGCTGGTTCAGCCTGCCGCTGCCCGAGGCGGTGCAGGGGCTGTTCAGCGCCGAGGAGCACCGCTTCGGCATCCATGGTGGCGAGGTCGAGACGTCGATGATGCTGCACCTCGCCCCGGCCACCGTGCGCATGGAGCACGCGCAGCAGTGGCGCTCCAGTTCGCAGGACCGGTCCGAGAAGTACGCGCTGCTGGGCAACGGCAAGAGCGCCAAGATGGGCTGGGCCATCGAGGACTACCACCCCAGCGGCGCCGTCGGCAATGCCGCGGGCGCCACGGCCGAGAAGGGCCGGGCGGTGGTGGCTGCGGCCGCCGCCGGCCTGGTGCAGCTGCTGCAGGAGATCCACGCGCTGCCGTGGGCGCCTGCGCACCGCGCCGGCTAAAAACGGGTTCTCAGGCTCTGCGTCAGCGCCGCGGGCGCGACGCCCTGGCGGGCATGGCGGGCATGGCGGCTGTGGCGGGTGCCGCCGCCGGCGCCTGCAGCGACTGCGCCAGAAAGTCCACGAACACCCGCACCCGCGCGGCCATGCGGTGGCGCTGCGGGTATACGGCGTAGATGTCGGCATCGGGCGTGTAGTACTGCGGCAGCACCTGTACCAGCCGGCCGTCCTGCAGGTAGCGGGCGATGTCCCATTCGGCGCGCATGAGCACGCCCAGCCCTTCCAGGGCCCAGTGCACGGCGATCTCGCCGTCGTTGGTGGCGAGGCTGCCGCGTGTCTTGATCGACTCCGTCGTGGCCTGGGCTCCCCGTCCGCTGGCCAGGCGCCACAGGCCGTAGGCCTCTTCGCCCTGGCGGATGCCGATGCAGTGGTGCCGGGTGAGGTCATGGGGCACGCGCGGCGTGCCGTGGCGCTCCAGGTAGGCGGGCGCGGCGCACAGCAGGCGGCGGTTGGGGGCGATGCGGCGGGCGATCACGCGGGCGTCGGGCGGCTCGCCGAAGCGCACGCACACGTCGAACAGGTCGTCGCTCAAAGGCGGCGGGTTCACCGACAGCTGCAGCTGCACCTCGACCTGCGGGTACTGGCGCACGAACCTTGGAATCAGCGGCGCGACGTGGCTGCGGCCGAACCCCAGGGTGGCGTTGATGCGCAGCAGCCCGGTGGGCGTGGACTTGGATGCGCCCAGCAATTCCTCCATGTGGTGGATATCGCCCAGGATGCGGCGGGCGTGCTCCAGGTAGACCTCGCCCTCGGGCGTGAGGCCCATGCGGCGGGTGGTGCGGTTGACCAGCGCCACGCCCAGGCGCGACTCCATCAGCGCCAGGTGTTTGCTCACGGCCGGCGTGGTGATGCCCAGTTCGCGCGCTGCCGCGCTCAGGCTGCCGGCGCTGGCCAGGGCCGAGAAGAAACCCAGGTCGGACGGTTGAATCGCGTCGGGCATACGGTCATTCTTGAATCGAAGTTAACGGTGGTTTGACTCTAGCGCCGCGCCGCACCGGTGTCGATGGGCGACAGTGCCTTCATCGGAACCCCTTGAACCCGGTGCCTGGGCGCCGACACGGAGACATCGCATGAAGACATACGCCATCGCCACCATTCCCGGAGACGGCATCGGCAAGGAGGTCGTGCCCGCCGGCCGCCAGGTGCTGGAGACCATCGCGGCCGCGAGCGGCAGCTTCCGCTGCACCTTCGAGGACTTCGACTGGGGCGGCGACTACTACCGCCGCCACGGCCTGATGATGCCGGCCGACGGGCTGGACCAGCTGCGTGGCAAGGACGCGATCCTGTTCGGCTCGGCGGGCGACCCGCAGATCCCGGACCACATCACGCTGTGGGGCCTGCGCCTGAAGATCTGCCAGGGGTTCGATCAGTACGCCAACGTGCGGCCCACGCGCATCCTGCCGGGCATCGACGCGCCGCTCAAGCGCTGCCAGCCGGAAGACCTGAACTGGGTCATCGTGCGAGAGAACTCCGAGGGCGAGTACTCCGGCGTGGGCGGCCGCGTGCACCAGGGCCACCCGATCGAGGTCGCCACCGACGTGTCGATGATGACCCGCGCCGGCGTGGAACGCGTGATCCGCTTCGCGTTCCAGCTGGCCCAGTCGCGGCCTCGCAAGCTGCTCACCGTCATCACCAAGAGCAATGCGCAGCGCCACGCCATGGTGATGTGGGACGAGATCGCGCTGGAGGTGTCGCGCGACTTCCCCGACGTGCAGTGGGACAAGGAGATCGTCGACGCCGCCACCGCGCGCATGGTGAACCGGCCCGCCACGCTGGACACCATCGTCGCCACCAATTTGCATGCCGACATCCTGAGCGACCTGGCCGCCGCGCTGGCCGGCAGCCTGGGCATCGCGCCCACCGGCAACATCGACCCCGAGCGGCGCTACCCCAGCATGTTCGAGCCCATCCACGGCTCGGCGTTCGACATCATGGGCCAGGGCCTGGCCAACCCCATCGGCACGTTCTGGTCGGTGGTGATGCTGCTCGAACACCTGGGCGAAGCCGCCGCGGCGCGGCAACTGATGGCGGCCATCGAAGCGGTCACCGCCAACCCCGCGCTGCACACGCGCGACCTGGGTGGCCAGGCGACCACGGCACAGGTGACGCAGGCGGTGTGCGATCTGCTGCAGTCCGAGCCGGCGCGCAAGGCGGCGTGAAGCGTTCAGCAGTAGCTAAAAACATAGCAGTCTGCGCTTGATGCCACTGGTTTTCAGATGCAAAACACCTTGAAATCCATATAAATAAAGCGCTAGCAGCTATTGATTTTGAAGGCAGCGCTGGCGGTGTGGGGCGGCCAGCAACCAGCCGGTGAGAGCAACGGCCCCTTGCAGTGGCGACCGACCCTTCAGAGCGTCGGCGGCATCTGCCTGTTGACAGAACAACCAGGCACCCCGTGCCGCAGGAGACAACGCAATGACCGCAGTACCGTTCCGTGGAGCGCGCCGCCGCCGCATGGCGATCACCCTGGCTGCGGCCCTGGCCGCCGCCGCTGGGCTGCCGGCCGCAGCGCAGGCCGACACCTGGCCCGCCAAACCCGTCACGCTGGTCGTGCCGTTCCCGGCGGGCGGCACCACCGATGTGCTGGCGCGCGCGCTGGGCGAGCCGCTGTCGCGCGTGCTGGGCCAGCCCGTGGTGGTGGACAACCGGCCCGGCGCGGGCGCCACCATCGGCGCCGACTATGTGGCCAAGGCCAAGCCCGACGGCTACACGCTGCTGGTGGGCGCGGTGCACCACACCATCGCCACCAGCGTCTACCGCAAGCTGCCGTACGACTTCCAAAAAGACCTGGCGCCGATCACCACCATCGCCATGGTGCCCAACGTGCTGGTGGTGAACGCGAACACGCCGGCCAGGACCGTGCCCGAACTGGTGGCGCTGCTGAAGGCCCAGCCCGGCAAGGCCAACTACGGCTCCAACGGCAACGGCACGGCGCAGCACCTGATCGGCACGCAGTTCCAGAACGCTACGGGCGCGGCGCTGACGCACATCGCCTACAAGGGCAGCGGCCCGCTGGCGACCGATCTGCTGGGAGGGCAGATCCTGCTGTCGTTCGACACCATCGCGCCCGTGCTGCCGCACATCAAGGGGGGCAAGCTGCGTGCCCTGGCGGTGACCACGAACACGCGGTCCGCTGCGCTGCCCGATGTGCCGACGCTGGAAGAGGCGGGGCTGAAGGACTTCAACATCGGCACCTGGTTCGGCGTGCTGGCGCCGGCGGCCACGCCCAAGGACGTGGTCGCGCGCCTGAACGCGGAGATGGTGAAGATCATCCAGTCGCCCGACTTCCGCAAGCGGATGGCGGACATCGGTGCCCACCCCATCGGCGACAGCACCGAAGAGATGGCGCAGCGGATACGCAGCGAGACCGAGCGCTTCGCTCAGCTGGTGAAGAGCGCCCAGGTCACGCTGGATTGAACCGGGGCGGCAGGTTCAGAAGCTTTCCCAGTCGTCGCTGGCGGCGGGTGCCGCCGCGCGGGGCGCGGGCTGCGGCAGGGCCGCGGGCCGGTCTGGTATACCCATCTGA
>JAEWPH010000166.1 GCA_023460715.1 Pseudomonadota bacterium
CGCCAGGTACGGTAGGTCGCGCCCGCCGGTGACCACGCTCGGCAGCGTGGCGTAGCGGGCGCGCAGCGCCGCGGCGCCCGGCAGCGGCTGCGCCGGCACCGACGGATCTTGCGGGATCAGGTAGGGATAGTCGCCCTGGCTGACCCAGGGCAGCGAATCCAGCGGCAGCCGGTAGCCCATGGGCGAGTCGCCCGGGATCAGGTACATGCGCTCGTCGCGGAAGAACCAGGGGCCGGTGGCCCAGGTGGCACCGCCCAGCGCCGGGCCGGCACCGCGCACGGGCTCGAGCGGCAGCACGTAGCCGACCACGCTGTCGAGCTTCTGTTCGAACACGCGGCGCAGGCGTGCGCGTTCCAGTTCGTCGTCCAGCCGCGCATCGAACGGGTCCACGTTGACGGGCAGGCGGCGCTCGCGCCACAGGTAGTACCAGGTGTCCTCGAAGCCGGGCTGGATGTGCGTGTCGGTCAGATCGAGCGTGCGCGCCAGGTGGTGGATGAAGCGGCGCGCGTCCTCGCTGGTGTAGTGCTGCGGCTCGCGCTCGTCGGCGAAGAGCGCCGGGTTGTTCCAGGCCGGCTGGCCGTCGGTGCGCCAGCAGATGGACAGGGCCCAGCGCGGCAATTGCTCGCCGGGGTACCACTTGCCCTGACCGAAGTGCAGGAAGCCCCCCTCGCCATACTCGGCGCGCAGCTTGTGGACCAGCTCGGTGGCGTAGCCGCGCTTGGTGGGGCCCAGGGCATCGGTATTCCACTCGGCAGCGTCGCGGTCGCCCTGGGCCACGAAGGTGGGCTCGCCGCCCATGGTCAGGCGCACGTCGCCCGCCACCAGCTCGGCATCCACCGCCTCGCCCAGGGCCAGCACGTCCTGCCATTGCGCTTCGGTGTAGGGCTTGGTGACGCGCGGCGACTCATGGATGCGGGTGACGCGCATCTCGTGGTGGAACTCGACCTCGGCCTCGTCCACCAATCCTTCGATGGGCGCGGCGGTGGAGGGCTGCGGCGTGCAGGCCAGCGGAATGTGGCCTTCGCCGGCCATCAGGCCGCTGGTGGCGTCGAGACCGATCCAGCCGGCGCCGGGCAGATAGACCTCGCACCAGGCGTGCAGGTCGGTGAAGTCGTGGTCGGTGCCGCTGGGGCCGTCGAGCGACTTCACATCCGGCGTGAGCTGGATCAGGTAGCCGGACACGAAGCGCGCGGCCAGCCCCATGTGCCGCAGCAGCTGCACCAGCAGCCAGCCGGAATCACGGCAGGAGCCGCTCGCGCTTTCCAGCGTCTGCTCCGGGGTCTGCACGCCGGGCTCCATGCGGATCAGGTAGCGGATGTCCTGCGCCACCTGCTGGTTCAGGCCCACCAGGAAGTCGATGGTGCGCTGCGGCTTGCGGTCAATGCGGTCCAGGTAGGCCTGCACGCGCGGCGTGGCCGGCTCGGTCGCCAGGTAGGGTGCCAGCTCCTGCTGCTGGCTTGCGCTGTAGCCGAAGGGAAATTGCTCCGCGTGCGGCTCCAGGAAGAAGTCGAACGGGTTGTAGACCGACATCTCCACCACCAGGTCCACCGTGACCTTGAACTGCGTGGTCTTCTCCGGGAACACCAGCCGCGCCTGGTAGTTGGCGAATGGGTCCTGCTGCCAGTTGATGAAGTGCTGGGCGGGTTCGACCTTCAGCGAATACGAGACGACGTGGCTGCGGCAGTGCGGCGCCGGGCGCAGGCGCACGATCTGCGGCCCCAGGCCGATGGGCCGGTCGTACTGGTAGTGCGTGACGTGGTGGAGGGCAGCGTGGATGGACATATGGGAGCCATCCTAGCAAGTGTCGAGCCAATCGGCGTGTAGACCGGAGACGCGCTGTGGGTGATCGGCCCGCGCCGGCCGGTCCGCGCTCAGCCCGCGCTCGACACCCGCGCCAGCAACCGCGCCTGCACCGAGGGCGATACGAACTTGTCCACCTCGCCGCCCAGCGTGGCGATCTCGCGCACGAAGGTGCTGCTGATGAACTGGAAGCGGTCGCTGGGCGTGAGGAACACCGTCTCCACCTCGGGCATCAGCGTGCGGTTCATGCCGGCCAGCTGGAACTCGTAGTCGAAGTCGGTCACCGCGCGCAGGCCGCGCACGATGGCCTTGCCGCCGCGCGCCACGACGAAGTCGCGCAGCAGGCCGGAGTAGCTCTCCACCTGCACCTGCGGGTAGGCGGCCGCCACCTCGCGCACCATCTCGATCCGCTCCTCCAGGCTGAACAGCGTTTTCTTGTGGTGGCCCGCCGCCACCGCCACGATCACGCGCTGGAAGAGCTGCGTGGCACGGCGCACCACGTCTTCATGGCCCAGGGTGATGGGGTCGAAGGTCCCGGGGTAGATGGCGAGCACGTTCTGGGCCATGGCGGTTCGGTCTCCTGCGGCGGTGGATGGAGGGGCGGGCGGGCGCCGGGCCCGTCACGTGGGCGGATTATGCAGTGCCAGTGCTGCGCCGCAGCACGGCAATAAATGCATATGGAAATTCGGCTCCAGCGCCCGCGGGACAAGCGCAGTCAGCTATCAATTCGATACTGCGGCTGAGACGGGGGCAGCACGGCGCAGCAGGTGCGCGTGCACGGCGCCGGCTTTGAGGTGGCGGTGCACCGCCAGCCCCAGCGGCTGCAGGGCCTCGTCGGTCCAGGCCTGCGGCGCCTCCAGGTAGATGAAGCCGTCGGCGGCCAGCGCGGGGGCGGCAGCCTGCAGTGCGGGCTGGAACAGCGCGCCGTCGAAGGGCGGGTCGATCAGCACCAGGTGCAGGCTGCCCGGCGCGCACTGGCGCAGCGCGGCCACGCCGTCGCCGCGCTGCACGCGCACGGTGTCGGCCTTCAGCCGCTGGCGCACGGTTTCCAGCTGGGCGGCCAGGGCGGCGTCGCCCTCCACCAGCTGCACCTGCGCAGCCCCGCGGGAGGCGGCCTCGAAGCCCAGCGCGCCGGTGCCGGCGAAGGCGTCCAGGCAACGCCAGCCGGTGAGGTCCTGGCCCATCCAGTTGAACAGGGTCTCGCGCACGCGGTCGGGCGTGGGGCGCAGCCCGGGGCGGTCGGCCACGGCCAGGCGCGTGC
>JAEWPH010000167.1 GCA_023460715.1 Pseudomonadota bacterium
GGCATGGACGGGACGAACGCCCCTCGCCTCTGGCGAGGGGCCGGACGCCAGCGGCCTGGCAAAGCCAGTTCCACGGCGTCTGCTGGTCTGGGCCGCGCCTGCATCAGCACCGTCGCAAACTACTAAAACAATAGCTTCCAGCGCTTGCTGGATAAGCGCTGGAGGCCAAAATGGCTCTGAATCGCCTTTCGCTCTCGTTGCAATTCGCCCGCTTCGACGGCGTGGCCGAGCACCGCTCCGCCCTGCCCCGCCACGCCGCGGCGCGCTACATCCGCCACGCGCTGGCGACGGACGCGGAGATCACCGTGCGCATCGTGGACGCCGAAGAGGGACAGGCGCTGAACCGCGAGTACCGCAAGAAGGACTACGCCACCAACGTGCTGACCTTCGACTACAGCCAGGAGCCGGTGGTGACGGCCGACCTGGTGCTCTGCGCCCCCGTGGTCGCACGCGAGGCGAAGGAGCAGAACAAGTCCCTGCAGGAGCACTATGCCCACCTGCTGGTGCACGGCACGCTGCACGCCCAGGGCTGGGACCACGAGACCAGCGAAGCCGACGCCGACGAGATGGAAGCCTACGAGACGGCGATCATGCAAGAGCTGGGCTTCGCCGACCCGTACGCCACCTAGGCGCGGCGCTCACTCGGCCCGCAGGCCGATGCGCGCCATCAGGCACGCTCCTCCATGCCGGGGTGCCGTCTGCTGCCCCTGCCGGCCGACGGGTCATCGAAGCGCCCGGGCTGCGCGCGTGCCGCGGCGGTGAAATCCTGCACCGTGCGAAAGCCATGGCGCGGATGGCTGACCCGCACGCAGTCCACCTGCCCGAGGGAGGCCACCGGCACCACGTCGCGCCGCACGTCGCAGGGCAACTGCTTTTGCAGCTTGGGCATGAAGGGTGATGGCGCCGTCGCCCCAACCAGCAGGCGACGCCGAGCTGCCGAGCAGGCCCGCATCGCCCCCCCGCCGCAGAAGAGCCTGCCCAGGCCCCATCCACGGGTCAAATCAAGCCATTGCGCCCGCCCAGCAAGCGCAATCAGCTATCATTTTTGATAGTTCTCTCCACCCACAGGCGCGATGTTCAGCGGAATGGTCACCGGCCCGTCGTTGACCAGATGCACCTGCATGTCCGCGGCAAAGCGGCCGGTCGCCACCACCGGGTGCGCAGCGCGGGCCTGGGCCACGACGTAGTCGTACAGCCTTCGGCCCTCGTCGGGCGCTGCGGCGCTGGTGAAACTGGGACGGTTGCCGCCGCGCGTGTCGGCGGCCAGGGTGAACTGGCTTACCAGCAGCAGGCCACCGCCCACGTCCTGCACGCTCTGGTTCATCTTGCCGGCGCTGTCCGCAAAGATGCGCAGCTTGAGCAGCTTGGCCAACAGCCGGTCGGCCTCGGCCTCGGTATCGCCGCGTTCGGCGCACACCAGCACCAGCAGCCCCGGGCCGATGCGCCCGACGACCTCGCCATCGACCTCGACACGTGCTTCGCGCACGCGCTGCAGCACGCTCATCATGGGGTGGAATCCTCCGGTGTATCCAGATAGGCCTCGACCTGCGTGGGGAGCAGCTCGATCGTGGTGCGCAGGCCGGGCACGGCCTGCATGAGAGCGGCCTCGACCTCGCCGCGCAGCTGGGCGGCCCGGCCCAGCGTCCAGTGCGCCGGCACATGCATGTGCAGCGCGGCATAGCGGCGCTGGCCCGCCCGGCGCGTGGCCAGGTGGTCGAACCGCAGCGGTACGCCGCCGCCGGCACCGTCCTGCCCTGGACGCTGCTGCCGAGCGAATCCGGCCAGCACGGCGTGCACCGCTTCCAGTTCCTGCGGCTCCATGGCCTCATCCATCAGGCCCTGCGCCGCGCGCCACACCATGCGGGCGCCCTCGCGCAGGATGTTCAGCGCCACGCCCATCGCCACCACCGCATCCAGCCAAAGCCAACCGGTCGCCGCGACCGCTGCGATGCCGGCCACGACCCCTGCGGAGGTCCACACATCGGTGAGCAGATGGCGCGCGTCGGCCTCCAGGGCGATGGAGCGGTGCGTGCGCGCGGAGCGCAGCATGAGCCACGCGAGCGCGCCGTTGAGGACCGAACTCGCCACCGACAGCGCCAGCCCCCAACCCACCTGTTCTAGAGGCTGCGGCTGCGCCAGGCGCAGCGCGGCGGCCCAGAAGATGGCGATCGCCGCGCCCACCACCAGGATGCCCTCGAAGCCGGAAGAGAAGTACTCGGCCTTGTGATGGCCGAACGGATGGTCTTCATCCGCCGGCCGCTGGGCGATGGTCACCATGACGAGGGCGAATACCGCCCCCGCCAGGTTGACGAAGGACTCCAGCGCATCGGACAGCAGGCCGACCGATCCGGTGAGCAGCCAGGCGGCGCCCTTGAGCGCGATGGTGACGACGGCCACGCCGACCGACATCCACAGAAGCGTACGGGGCGCCAGGGTCATGCCTCGGGCGCTCCCGGCGGGGCGAAGCAGAGGCAAAAACAGCCGCGAGCGCAGCGGCGGTGTGCGGAGCCGATCCACAGGACCGGGTTCAGGCGTTGGCAGGGCATGGTGAGGACGGTTTGCGGCGGATTGTGCCGCAGCCAGGCCGCACTTGCGGTGGTTGCTCGGCCGCGTGCGGTGGCGCGCAGGCCCTGACCGGTCAGTCCCACGCGCCAGCGACCGCTGGAGCCAGGCCGCCTCGGCATCCCAGCCTTTCGGCTCTGCGCTCCTGTAGCGCTCCCGCTCAGGCCGAAGGTGCGATCCGCCGCTCGCGCACGACCTTGGCCCAGAAGGCGCGTTGCGCCTGGATGAACCGGGCGGCCGCTTCGGGCGAGGTATCCGCCAGCGGCTGGCCGCCGAGGGCGCTGATGCGTGCCAACACGTCCGGGTGCGCCATGGCGGCACGAACGGCAGCCACCAGGCGGGCGCGCGGCTCGGCAGGCAGGCCCTGCGGCGCCAGCACCGGGTTCCATTCCAGCACGTCGAAGGGTCCCACCCCCACTTCCGACAGCGTGGGCACCTGCGGCAGGGGGCGGGCGCGCACCGGCGCCGTGACGGCCAAGGCCCGCAGCCGGCCCGACTGGATGTGGTGCAGCGACGAGCAGAGGTTGGCAAAGAACAACGGCACCCGGCCGGCCATCACCTCTGCCAGCGCGGGCCCACCGCCCGCCTGGGGCCGATGCATGAGCTGGATGCCGGCGCGCTGCTCGAACAGGGCGCCGGCCAGATGCTGGGCAGAGCCGTTGCCCGACGAGGCGAAGGCCACGCTGCCGGGTTGACTGCGCGCCAGCTGGATCACTTCCTGGATCGAGCGTGCCGGATAGCTGGGCGGGCAGACCAGCACATTGGGAAAGGTGGCCAGCACCGCGAGCGGAGAGAAAGCCCGGTCGCTGTCGTAGGGCAAGCGCGGGTAGATCGACGGATTGACGGCGAACGACGACGCATCCACCAGCAGCGTGGCGCCATCCGGCGCAGCGCGCGCCACGCGTGCCGCGGCGAGCCTGCCGCTCTCTCCCGGCTGGTTCTCCACGCGCACAGGCCGGCCCAGCGCATCGGCCAGCCGCGGGGCCAGCAGGCGGGCCATCAGGTCAGCGCCTCCGCCTTCGGGGTAGGAGACGACCAGCGTCAGGACGCCGGCGCCGGGCGCCTGCTGTGCGCGCGCCGTCAGCCAGGACCCGGCCACGCCGGCCGCGGCGCCCAGCAGCAGGCGGCGCCGCGCGGGCCGGGCCGCTGGCGGGCAAGGGAGAGCCAAGGGGGAAAGGAACAGCGCAGGTGGGGTGTGCATGGTGCCTCCTGGCGATGGCGTAGCGCGCGTCCAATCTAACGCAACGCGGCCCCACAGGGAAGCCCCGAGAGGGCCCTCGGTCATCGTCGCCCATGACGACCTCTCTGCACGCGCTGGTGCCGCGGCGGGCTTTCCGCAGTCAGGGCCGCGGGTCGTCGACCAGCCGCGCCCGCACCGCCTTGCCCTTGACCCGGCCGGACGACAGGCGCTGGGCCACCTCCCGGGCGATGGTCCGGTCCACCGCCACATAGGTGGAGAACTCGTTCACATTGATCTTGCCGACCTGCTCGCGCGCAAAACCCATCTCTCCGGTCAGCGCCCCCAGCACATCGCCGGCGCGGATCTTCTCCTTGCGTCCGCCCACGATCTGCACCGTGGCCATGGGAGGCAGCAGCGGACCGCCTGGCGCGGGCGTCAGTTCGGCCAGCGGATGCCAGCGCGATTCGCGCCCCTGCAACTGCTCGATCTTGCCCACGCTGCCCATCTCCGGCAGGCTGGCCAGGCTGAGGGCCAGGCCCTCGGCATCCGCCCGGCCGGTACGGCCAACGCGGTGGATGTGCACCTCGGGGTCGGGCGTCACGTCGACGTTGATCACCGCCTGCAGCTGCGCGATATCGAGTCCGCGCGCTGCCACGTCGGTGGCCACCAGCACCGAACAGCTCCGGTTGGCGAACTGCACCAGCACCTGATCGCGCTCGCGTTGGTCCAGCTCGCCGTACAGCGCCAGCGCGCTGAAGCCCTGCGCCTGCAGCACGGCTACCAGGTCGCGGCACTGCTGCTTGGTATTGCAGAACGCAATGGCCGACTCGGGCCGGAAGTGGTTGAGCAGCAGCGACACGGCATGCAGGCGCTCGCCCTCGGCCACCTCATACCAGCGCTGTTCGATCTTGCCGGCGCTGTGCTGGGCCTGCACGGTGACCTGCTGCGGCTGTCGCATGAACTGCTGCGCCAGACGGGCGATGCCCTCCGGGTAGGTGGCCGAAAACAGCAGCGTCTGCCGCTCGGGCGGACACTGACGGGCCACCTTGGCGATGTCATC
The DNA here is from genome assembly GCA_023460715.1 of Pseudomonadota bacterium. Lineage (GTDB taxonomy): Bacteria > Pseudomonadota > Gammaproteobacteria > Burkholderiales > Burkholderiaceae_C > Paracidovorax. The sequence goes on from JAEWPH010000167.1 coordinate 4,803, forward strand.
GAAGAAGCCCATGTCCAGCATGCGGTCGGCTTCGTCCAGCACCAGCGTGTTGAGCGCGTCCAGCGCCAGCGTGCCGCGTTCCAGGTGATCCATCACCCGGCCCGGCGTGCCCACGACGATGTGCGCACCGTGCTCCAAGCTGGCGATCTGCCCGCGCAAAGGGACGCCGCCGCACAGCGTGACGACCTTGGTGTTCTCATGGGCCCGGGCCAGGCGCCGGATCTCCGTGGCCACCTGGTCGGCCAGCTCGCGCGTGGGGCACAGCACCAGGGACTGCACCGCGAAGCGGCGCGGGTTCATGCGTGACAGCAGCGCCAGGCCGAATGCGGCCGTCTTGCCGCTGCCGGTGCTGGCCTGGGCGATCAGGTCCTTGCCGAGCAGGGCCGGCGGGAGGCTGGCCGCCTGGATGGGCGTCATGCGCGTGTAGCCGAGCTGCTCGAGGTTGGCCAGAACGGCCGGGTGCAGCGCCAGCGCGCCGAAGCCGTTGTCGGCATCTTGGGAAAGGGAAGTCATACCCGTGATTATCCAGGGCCGCTCCGCCGCCCCCTGGGGCGCGCCGCGCCGCGCAGCACCGGGAGTCTCCCCTCGTCACCGGCCCGCCGATCGGCTATAAAACCCAGTGACCCCGCGCCGCGCCCATGCCCACCCCCACCCCACCCCGGCCTACTTCTGACCTGGACGCCCAGTCTCAGGAGTCGCTGTTGCGGATCATTGCCGACTCGGTTCCCGTGCTGCTCGCCTATTACGAGCTGCCGTCCATGCGCTGCGTCTTCGCCAACGAAGGCTATGCCGCCTACATCGGCCACTCCGTGGCCGACACCGTGGGCAGGACGGCGCGCGAGGCCATCGGCGAGCCAGCCTGGGACACGATCCAGCCCCATGTCGACCGCGTGCTGCGCGGCGAGTCGGTCAAGTACACGCGCGAGCAGACGCTGCCCAGCGGTGAGGTGCGCGTCATCGAAGTGAGCCTGACGCCGCACCTCGGGCTGGACGAGGGGCGGCCCGGCCAGCTGGGTGCCTTCGTCCTCATCAACGACATCACCCACCACTGGCTGGCCGAGCGGGCGGTACGCGAGAGCGAGGAGCGCATGCGCAAGTTCTCGCTGGCCACCGAGGAAGCCATCGTCTTCCACCGCCAGGGCCTGGTCGAGGACTTCAACGATGCGCTGACCCGCCTGCTGGGCTATTCGCTGGACGACGCCCGCGGCCAGCCTACGCTGGGCTTTCTGAGTGACGAATACCGCGCCGCAGCCGAGGAATATGTTCGCGAAGGGCGCGAAGACCCTTACGAGGCCACCGTGCGCCACCGGGACGGCCGGCTGATCCCCGTGGAAATCGTCGGCAAGACCATGCCGGCCCAGGACGGCTCCTACCGCATCGCGGTGCTGCGCGATATCTCCGCGCGCAAACAGGCGCAGGAGCGCGTGGAATTCCTGGCGCTGCACGACTCCCTCACCCACCTGCCCAACCGGCGCCACCTGATGGACCGCATGGTGATTGCGCTGGCCGCGGCGCAGCGCAAAAGGGCCCGTGCCGCCCTGTTGTTCGTCGACCTGGACCATTTCAAGACAGTGAACGACTCCCTTGGCCACGAGGCCGGTGATCTGCTGCTGTGCGAGGTGGCACGGCGGCTGACCCACAGTGTGCGCTCGTCGGACCTGCTGGCCCGCGTGGGCGGTGACCAGTTCGTGGTGGTGCTGCCCGACATCCACAACCGTAGCGATGCGGCCACGGTGGCCGACAAGCTGCTGCAGGACGTTCGCGCCGTCTTTCACGTGCAGGGCACGCCGCTGTCGCTGTCGCCCTCCATCGGCATCAGCATCTTTCCGGAAGACGGCTACGGCCCCGAAGAGCTGCTGCGCCGCGCCGATGCGGCCATGCACCTGGCCAAGGAGACCGGCCGCGGCAACCGCCAGTTCTACCTGCCCGGGATGGACGGCCGGGCCACCGACATCCTGCAGCAGGAACACCTGCTGCGCGATGCCATCGCCCAGGGCGCCTTCGTGCTGCACTACCAGCCGCAGGTGGACGTGGTGGATGGACGGCTGGTCGGCTTCGAGGCGCTGGTGCGCTGGAAGCATCCGGAGCGGGGCCTGGTAGGCCCCAACGAATTCATCGAGATCGCGGAAACCCGTGGCCTGATCACGCCCATCGGCCGCTGGGTGATGCATGCGGCCTGCCAGCAGATGAAGGCGTGGCACGACGAGGGGCTGCCCCGCGTACCGGTGGCCGTCAACCTGTCGGCGCTGGAGTTCCGCCAGCGCGACGTGGCCGGCGAGATCGCCGCCGTGCTGCAGCAGACCGGCCTGGCGCCGCGCTTTCTGGAGCTGGAAATCACGGAGTCGGTGCTCATGCACCACAACGACCAGGTCAACGCCACCCTGCGCGCCCTGCAGGCCCTGGGCGTGGGCGTGTCCATCGACGACTTCGGCACGGGGTATTCGTCGCTGGCCTATCTCAAGCGCTATCCCATCAACAAGATCAAGATCGACCGCTCCTTCGTCAAGGACACTCCGGACAGCGACGATGACGTGGCCATCGTCACGGCCATCATCCAGATGGCGCACAGCCTGCAGCTGCAGACGGTGGCCGAGGGCGTGGAAACCCCGGAACAGATGGCTTTGCTGCGCGGTCTGGGCTGCAACCTGGCCCAGGGCTTCGGCATCTCTCCGCCCATGGACGCCCGGCAGACCCGCGCCTGGCTCAAGACCCAGTCCGACAGCTGAGCAGGGGCAGGCGGGGGCTCGACCGGCCGCGGCCCGCCGCCGGGGCGGCGACAATAGCGCCATGGCCCAGATTCCCGACTTCACGGAGCCGACGCTCCACACCGACCCCGCCGACGCACTGGCCCAGGTGCAGCGCATCTACCAGCAGCAGATCGGGCATCTGCGCGATGCCATGCAACGCTTCGTGGCAGGTGAGACGCCCTCCGGGCATGTGCGGGCGTTCTACCCCTTCGTGCGGGTACAGACCACCACCGTAGCCCGCGCAGCCACGCAGCTGGCCTACGGCTTCGTGGAAGGCCCGGGGCGCTACGAGACGACCCTCACCCGGCCCGACCTGTTCGCCCGCTACTACCTGGAGCAGCTGCGCCTGCTGCGCGCCAGCCACAACGTGGAGCTGGAGGTGGGCGTGAGCAGTCAGCCCATCCCGATCCACTTCTCGTTTGCCGAGCACGACCACATCGAGGGCACGCTGAGTGCCGAGCGACGCATGCTGATGCGCGACGTGTTCGACCTGCCCGACCTGGCGGCCATGGACGACGGCATCGCCAACGGCACGTGGGAACCTCGCGCAGGCGAAGCGCATCCGCTGTCGCTCTTCACCGCGCCGCGCGTCGACTACTCGCTGCACCGCCTACGCCACTACACCGGCACGGCGCCGGAGTGGTTCCAGAACTTCGTGCTGTTCACCAACTACCAGTTCTACATCGACGAGTTCGTGCGCCTGGGCCATGCGGAAATGGCCAAGGAGGACAGCGAGTACATCGCCTTCATCGAGCCCGGCAATGTCGTCACACGCCGCAAGGGCCTGCCGGCCGAGCCGGCCGACGATCTGGGCGTGGCGCCGCCCCGCCTGCCGCAGATGCCGGCCTACCATCTGGTGCGCGCCGACCGCAGCGGCATCACCATGGTGAACATCGGCGTAGGCCCGTCCAACGCCAAGACCATCACCGACCACATCGCGGTGCTGCGCCCGCACGCCTGGATGATGCTGGGCCACTGCGCAGGCCTGCGCAACAGCCAGCAGCTGGGCGACTACGTGCTGGCCCACGCCTATGTGCGCGAAGATCACGTGCTGGACGAAGAACTGCCGCTGTGGGTACCCATCCCGGCACTGGCCGAGATCCAGATGGCGCTGCAGCAGGCCGTGGCCGACGTGAGCCAGGTGCCCGAGGACCAGCTCAAGCGCATCATGCGCACGGGCACCGTGGCCAGTACCGACAACCGCAACTGGGAGCTGCTGCCCGACAACATGCCCCAGTTGCGCTTCAGCCAGAGCCGCGCCGTGGCCCTCGACATGGAAAGCGCCACCATCGCGGCCAACGGCTTCCGATTCCGCGTGCCCTACGGCACCCTGCTGTGCGTGAGCGACAAGCCTCTGCACGGAGAGATCAAGCTGCCCGGCATGGCCAACCACTTCTACCGCGAGCGGGTCGACCAGCATCTTCGTATCGGCATGCGCGCGGTGGACATCCTGAGGGCGGGCGGGGTGAGCCGTCTGCACAGCCGCAAGCTGCGCAGCTTTGCCGAAGTCGCCTTCCAGTGAACGGCTGAAAGCGAGCGGCTCGCCCGGCCATGCCCCTGGATTTCGTCACGCTGCTGGCGATCACGGCGATCAACCTGTGCATGCTGGCAGCCGTGCTGCCGCTGATCATGGGCGCCGGCGTCAGCCGCGCCGCCCGCAGCGTGCAGGCCAGCATCCTGCTGCAGGCACTGGGCTGGGTCGCTCTGATCGTATCGACCCGCGTGCGCGGCACCATCTGGGACCAGATGCTGTCCACCGCGTCCATGGCCGCCATCGCGGGGGCCCAATGGACACTCTTCATCGCGCTGCGCGACTGGCTCGGTCCCCGCCCGGGTGCCCGCTGGGTGCCCGTGCTGGCCATCGCCATTCCGCTGGGCTACACGCTCGGGTTTGGGCACTACACCTTTCGCGTCGGCTGGTCCAACTTCCTGCTTGCGGCTTTGGTGCTGCTCGTGGCCCGTGCGACGCTCGCGCCCCAACGTCCGGCGCAGGGCCGATGGCGCATGCTGCTGTGCGCCTGCCTGCTGCTCATGGCCGGTTTCACCGCAGCGCGGGGGGCGCTGGGGGCGTTCACCAGCGCCTATCCCAGCTTCAGCACGCCCCATCCTGTCAATGTGGGCTCCGCCATCGCAGCGAACGTCACCGCGGTCCTGGGCATCGTGGCCCTCATGGTGGCCTGGCGCACCGAGGCCGAGGACCGGCTGCGCGCCCTGGCCACGACCGATGCACTGACAGGCATCGCCAACCGGCGCGGCTTCGACCTCCATGCGCAAACGCTGCTCGCCGAGGCGCTGGAGGCCCGTGACTCCGTGACTGCGGTGATGTTCGACCTGGACCACTTCAAACGCATCAACGACACGTACGGCCACGATGTGGGCGACCGCGCCCTGAAGTTGTTCGCACGCCTGCTGAGCGAGGCTCTGCCCTCAGGCGCCTTGGCGGGACGCATGGGCGGCGAGGAGTTCGTCGCGCTGCTGAAGCACCGCTCGGACACGCCCGCTGCGCAGCAGCTGGACAGGCGCCTGCGGGCCCGGCTTGCCGCAGAAACCGGCCCGCATCTGGGCTTCTCGCTGGACTACAGCGCGGGCGCGGCCACGGTCTCGCCTCACCGCATGCCCGCACCGGTTCACCTGCGCATCGACCTGACGGCGCGCGCAGATGCCGCGCTGTACCAGGCCAAGGAACGGGGCCGCGGTCTGCTCATGGAAGCCGGTGTACCGGCCTGACATAGGAATGCAGGGCTGGCACGCTTCCCGCACTGCCTGCTGCGAGCGGACCCCAGGTCGAGAGTAAAAGCCTGGCAATGCAAGCAGGCAAGCGACTGACGGCCTCATGGCACTGGCCGCGCAGAAAGCAAAAAGGGTCACGACAGTGTCGTAACCCTTGATTGCTGGGACTTTGGTTGCGCGAGAAGGATTTGAACCTCCGACCTTTGGGTTATGAGCCCAACGAGCTACCAGACTGCTCCATCGCGCGGTAATTGGTTTCTAACGCGCTTCCCTAACCATCAGGAAGCCGCCGGCATTGCCGAAGCACACGAGTATATCCCTGAAAGCGCTGACGCCATGTGAAGGCGCACAATTTGACCGGAAGGCAATGTGGCAGGCTACCGTGCAGACGCTACAGTGAAGCGCCCGGCAGTGCGCCGCATCGCACCGGCCCAGAACCTGCGTGGCCTGTGCTGCAAGCCTGGCGCAGGCGCGCCAAGACGGATTGAAGCGGGCAACCGCATTACAGAGTGAAGACCATGACCACCAACCTGGACATCATCCGAGCGACCTATGAAGGTTCGCCGGAAGAGAACGGCCGCCATCTGCTCGCAGCACTGGCGCCCGATGCCCGGTGGACAGAGGCGGCGGGCTTTCCCTACGCCGGCACCTACGTCGGCGCCGAACAGATCCTTGCGGGCGTCTTCCAGCGGATAGGCGCCGAATGGGAAGGCTTCAGCGCCAAGGTTCACACCTACCTGGCCGATGGTGACCGAGTGGCTGCGTTTGGCATCTATTCAGGCACCTACCGCAAAACCGGCAAGGCCATGACGGCGAGCTTCTCGCATCTCTACCGGCTCAAGGACAGCAAGATCTTGAGCATGGAACAGTGTGTGGACAGCCACCCGGTACAGCAGGCACTGCTGCCCTGACCGGAACCGCCCCGGCCCCCCGTGAGCGACGCTCTTCTTGATCTGCACCGCATCCTGGCATGGATGCGGGCCGGCCAGTGGAACGCCGCGCACGACCAGGTACAGCAGCACGACAGCCTGCTCGCCGCCTGGCTGCATGGCCTTCTGCATCTACAGGAGGGCGATCTGGAAGACGCCGAGAACTGGTACGAACGCGCGGGTCAGCGCTTCCGGCAACGCGGTACGTTGGCAGAAGAGTTGGCACGCTTTGAGGCTGCCATCGACGCGCAGTGCGGCAGGTGAACGCCTCGGGCCTGACAGGCCCCAGGCTCTCTACGGCGGGGCCGTGGGCTTGCCCGCCGGGTTCCTCCTGCACATCGCAGCGACAATGCGGCATGGAACAAGAGACCCCTTCCGGTTCGCCCATCAGCGATCTCCGGCCTTCAGGCAAAGCCCCGGGCTCCACGCGATGCCGTCACAACGAACAGAGAGACGCCGAAAGGAACCGCTGATGGCCAATCTCCCTCCTCCGGTCCTCCGTACGCTGCCGAATGGAGTTCGACTCCTGGCGCTCCCCATGCCCCATGTGCAGAGTGCGAGCGTGGGTGTTTTCCTGCGCGTGGGCTCCCGCGACGAGACGCCAGCCACCAATGGCATCAGCCATGTCCTGGAACATATGGCCTTCAAAGGCACGGCCACGCGCTCCGTGCAGGACATCAACCTCGATGCAGAGCGGCTGGGTGCCGATGTCAACGCCTACACCGGCAAGGACAGCACCGGCTACTTCATGACCGGCCTCGGACAGCACGCGCAACGGCTGCTCGGCATGACGGCCGACATCGTCCTCCACAGCACCTTCCCCGACATCGAGCTGCAACGCGAACGGGAAGTGATCCGACAGGAGGCCATCGAATACGACGAAGACCCTGAAGACAGCTCCAATGACCTGCTCGACCGCGCCCTCTGGGGCGACGCCTCCATGGGCATGCCGGTGATAGGCACCGTGCAGAACATCGAAAGGTTCACCCGCGATGATCTCGTTCGCCATGTGCAGCAGCACTATGTGGCGGAAAAGACCGTTGTTGCCGCCGCAGGCCAGTTCGACATCGACGCCTGGATGGCACATGCCGAAGCCCTCTTTGCATCCATGCCGGCAACGGCCGATTGCGCAGGCTCGCAGCCACCGGAGGCCTGCGCGTATGTCGGGCAAGCGGTCGCCCGGCGCTTCACACAGGTGTCCCAGGTCTTCCTGAACATCGCCTATCCGCTACCGCCCGCAGGTCCGGACACATCACCCCAGCGGTGGCGCCTGGCGGCCGCGCTCGCAGCCAACCTGTTCGGCGGCGGGATGTCGGCCCCCCTGGTGGACACGGTGCGCGAACGGCTCGGCCTGGCGTACACCGCCGACGCCACCATCGACAGCGGAGACGCCTGGATCAACTTCGTGGTCCACGCCGTTACCACCCCCGACAAGGTCGAAGCGCTGGTACGTGCCACCGGTGAACTGCTGCACGCCCAGGCCGCCGCCATGGACCCGGTTCATCTGGAACGAGCGAAGAACCAGTTGACCGTCGCCCGCGTACGGGCGAGTGAACGCCCCTTCGCCACGATGGAAAGAGCTGTCGAGGACCTCTTCGCCCATGGCGCCGTGACGCCCTTGGCCGAGACGATCGCGTTGATCGACGGCATTCGATCGGAGGAGGTACGGGAGGTTTTCGTGCAGATGCTGGCGCATCCTCCGGCACTGTCGATCACAGGAAAGGGCGTCAGCGCGAAGTCCGCGAAGCAGTTGGCGGCGGCACTGGCACCCTGAACCCGAGAAACAAAGAAAAAAGCCGTTGAACAATCAACGTTTCTCGATGCCTTGCCGGATGCGTGCGTGCGCCTCGGTGGTTTTCGTGAGTCGCTGAGCGTCGCTTTCGGGTGGCCAGGGGAAGCTCCGACCGTTGAGGAAACAGGCTCGGGAGCCGGCGCATCGGAGCCCGGCTGAGTTAGGGCTGGCGGAGATGCAGAACACGTGTTGTTGGACATGGAAGTTGGACGTTTTGGACAAACAACTTCGAAGCCCTGCCGCACAAAGAAAAAAGCCCTTGAAAATCAAGGGCTTAGTTCATTTTGGCGGAGAGGGTGGGATTCGAACCCACGGTAGTGTTGCCACTACGCCTGATTTCGAGTCAGGTACATTCGACCACTCTGCCACCTCTCCTGTGTGTCGAAGCTCGCATTCTAGCAGGAAGTTAAGCGGCGAGAACGCTCAGGCCGCCCATGTAGGGGCGCAGCACTTCGGGAATGGTCACGCTGCCGTCGGCGTTCTGGTAGTTCTCCAGCACTGCCACCAGGGTGCGGCCCACGGCCAGCCCGGAGCCGTTGAGGGTGTGCAGCAGTTCGTTCTTGCCCTGTGCGTTCTTGAACCGGGCCTGCAGGCGGCGCGCCTGGAAAGCCTCGCAGTTGCTGACCGAACTGATCTCGCGGTAGGTGTCCTGTGCGGGCAGCCACACTTCCAGGTCGTAGGTTTTGGCCGCACCAAAGCCCATGTCGCCCGAGCACAGCAGCATGACGCGGTACGGCAGGCCCAGCTTCTGCAGCACGGTCTCGGCGTGGCCGGTCATCTCCTCCAGGGCCTCGTAGCTCTTCTCGGGGTGCACGATCTGCACCATCTCGACCTTGTCGAACTGGTGCTGACGGATCATCCCGCGCGTGTCGCGGCCGTAGCTGCCGGCTTCCGAGCGGAAACAGGGCGTGTGCGCGGTGAGCTTGATGGGCAGTTCGGCTTCGGCCACCACCACGTCGCGCACGAAGTTGGTCAGCGGCACTTCGCTGGTGGGAATGAGGTAGAGCGCCGCGTTGTCGGGCACCGGCTCGCCGTCTTGCCCACCCTTCTTCGCCGCAAACAAATCGCCTTCGAACTTGGGCAGCTGCCCCGTGCCCTTGAGCGAATCCGCATTGACGGCGTACGGCACGTAGCACTCGCTGTACCCATGCTCCTGGGTCTGCACGTCCAGCATGAACTGCGCGAGCGCCCGGTGCAGGCGGGCGATGCCGCCCTTCATGACGGTGAAGCGCGAGCCCGACAGCTTGACCCCCATGTCGAAGTCCAGGCCGAGGGGGGTGCCCACGTCCACATGGTCCTTGACGGCGAAGTCAAACGTCTTGGGCGTGCCCCAGCGGCGCACTTCCACGTTGCCCTGCTCGTCGCTGCCCACGGGCACGCTGGCGTGCGGCAGGTTCGGCACCGCCACCAGCATGGATTGGAGTTCGGCCTGGATCTGCTCCAGGCGTGCGGCGGATTGCTCCAGCTCGGCCTTGAGCGCTCCCACCTGCGCCTTGGCGGCCTCCGCGCCGTCCTTGTCGCCCCGGCTGATGAGCATGCCGACCTGCTTGGACAGCTGGTTGCGCTGCGCTTGCAGCTCTTCGGTACGCGTCTGCAGCGCCTTGCGCTCGGACTCCAGGGACTGGAAAGCCTCCACATTCAGGAAGGCCTGGGGCTTCTTGCGGGTTTCCAGCCGCGCGAGGGCGGAGTCGAGGTCTTTGCGAAGGAGAAGGATATCGAGCATAGCCCGCAATTCTAGTGGGCCGGCCGGCGTCGGACTCGCCGGTTGGGGCTGCGTGCAGCGGCCTGCAGGCCCAGGTCCGCTGCGGGCGCAGGGCCTCCGCCTGCCGCATGGGCGGCCCGTTCAGGCGAGCGTGGACGGATCGCAGTTGGCGCCGCACACGATCAGGCCCACGGTCTCCTGCGGGCCCGGCCGGTACACGCCGCTGTGCAGCGCCGCCAGGCCCAGCGCGGCCGCCGGCTCGACGGCGAGCTTGAGTTCGCGCCACAGCCAGCGCTGCGCGTCGCGGATGGCTTCGTCGCTGACGAGCAGCGAGCGCTGCACGTGGCGCTGGGCCACCTCCCAGGCAATGGCACCGATGCGGCGCGCGCCCAGTGAATCGGCCGCCACGCCCCCCACCTCAACATCCACCGGCGCGCCCGCCAGGCGCGCAGCGTGCAGCGTGGGCGCGCGCTCGGGCTCCAGCGCGACCACCTCGGCC
>JAEWPH010000168.1 GCA_023460715.1 Pseudomonadota bacterium
CGGCGGCCGCGGCCGATGCCGCAGAAGCCCAGGCCGCTGCCGAACTGGAACGCAGCGCCGCCCAGCGCGCCTCGCTGTCCCCCTTCGCGCCGCTGTCGGTCCCCGTGTTCCGCATGCTGTGGCTGACCTGGCTGGCGGCCAACACCTGCATGTGGATGAACGACGTGGCGGCCGCGTGGCTGATGACCACGCTCACCGACTCGCCGGTGCTGGTGGCGCTGGTGCAGACGGCGTCCACCCTGCCCGTGTTCCTGCTCGGCCTGCCCAGCGGCGCGCTGGCCGACATCCTGGACCGGCGGCGCTACTTCATCGCCACGCAGTTCTGGGTGGCGGCCGTGGCGCTGGTGCTGTGCCTGGCCATCCTGGCCGGCGGCATGACGGCGCAGCTGCTGTTGCTGCTGACGTTCGCCAACGGCGTGGGCCTGGCCATGCGCTGGCCGGTGTTCGCGGCCATCGTGCCCGAGCTGGTGAGCCGCCAGCAGCTGCCGTCGGCGCTGGCGCTCAACGGCGTGGCCATGAACGCGTCGCGCATCATCGGCCCGCTGCTGGCCGGCGCCATCATCGCCAGCGTGGGCAGCGCCTGGGTGTTCGTGCTCAACGCCGTGCTGTCGGTCATCGCCGGCTTCACCATCATGCGCTGGAAGCGCACGCATGTGCCCAACCCGCTGGGGCGCGAGCGCCTGTCCAGTGCCATGCGCGTGGGCGTGCAGTTCGTGCGCGAATCGCCCCGCATGCGCGCGGTGCTGTGGCGCATCACCGTCTTCTTCCTGCACGCCACGGCCCTGCTGGCCCTGCTGCCGCTGGTGGCGCGCGACCTGGACGGCGGCGGCGCCGGCACGTTCACGCTGCTGCTGGCCTCCATGGGCGCCGGCGCCATCGTGGCTGCGCTGTTCCTGCCGCGCCTGCGCCAGGCCATGGCGCGCGACGTGCTGGTGCGGCGCGGCGCCCTGCTGCAGGCGGCGGCCACGGCCATCGTCGCCATCGCGCCGAACGTGTATGTCGCCGTGCCGGCCATGGTGGTGGGCGGTGCGGCGTGGATCACCACGGCCAACTCGCTCACCGTGTCGGCCCAGCTGGCGCTGCCCAACTGGGTGCGCGCGCGCGGCATGTCGATCTACCAGATGGCCATCATGGGCGCCACAGCAGCCGGCGCGGCGCTGTGGGGCCAGGTGGCATCGATGACCAGCGTGCACATGAGCCTGGCGCTGGCTTCGCTCACCGGCGTGGCGGCGATGGCGCTGGTGCAGCGCCTGGTGGCCGACCGCAGCGTGGAAGAGGACCTGAGCCCCTCCACGGCGTTCAAGACCCCGCAGGCGCCCACCACGCCCCAGGCCGGGCTGCGCCTGGTGACGTCCATCGAGTTCTTCATCGACCCGGCGCGGGCGGCCGAATTCCGCACCGTCATGCAGGAAAGCCGCCGCGCCCGCCTGCGCCAGGGCGCCCTCAGCTGGGAGCTGCAGCACGACATCGTCGACCCGCGCCGCTACGTGGAGCGCGTGGTGGACGAATCGTGGACCGAACACCTGCGCCGCTTCGACCGCGTGACCGCCTCCGACGTCGCCATGCGCGACCGCAAGTTCGCCTTCCACACCGGCGACAGCCCGCCCGTGGTGTCGCGCTATGTGGTGGAGGGGGAGTGAGCGCCTGGCGCGACACGCCTGAATTGATAGCTGCCTGCGCTTGACGGATAGGCGCAGACGGCACATGGAGCACGAAGAAACCCGGTCCGTTGGGGTGGCGTGGCAAACACCGCAGTTTTCACCCTGCACACCGAAGAAGCTACCAAATCAGTAGCTGCATGCGCTTACAGGTATTGTGCTAGAGGCCTTTTTGTCCTACCCCCCCGCTCCACTGCCCACCGCCAGCGCCGCGCGCGCCCTTAGGCGCCAAAGGCCGCGGAGCAGGCCAAGCCAGCAGACGCCGTGGAACGGGCTTGGCCCGGCCACTGGCGTCGTCCCCCTTCCCGCATCGCACAGCGATGCGAGAGAAGGGGGAAGGCGCGCCAGCGCCTCAGGGGGTTGACCCCTGCCTCGGCCAGAACGCCCACAGCCGCAGGTTCTGCTTGAGCCGGCCCGCGATGTCGCCCGCCTCCGTGCCCCAGCCCGTGAAATAGTCGGCCCGCACGGCACCCAGGATGGCGCTGCCCGTGTCCTGCGCCATCACCAGGCGCGAGAGCTGCACCGTGGGCCCGGTCGACGCCAGCCAGACGGGCGTGCCGTACGGAATGCTGAGGCGGTCCACGGCGATGGAGCGGCCCGGCGTGAGCGCCACGCCCTGGGCGCCCTTGGGGCCGAAGCCGGCGTCCATGGCGTCCAGCGGCTCCTCGCGGAAGAACACGTAGCGCGGGTTGGCCCACAGCATCTCGTTCACGCGCTGGGGGTTCTGCAGCGTCCATTCGCGGATGCCCGGCCAGGTGGCGTCGCGCACCAGGCCGCGGTCGAGCAGCCAGCGGCCCACGCTCTGGTACGGCTGGTCGTTGGTGCCGGCGAAGGCCACGCGCACCAGCCGCACGCTGCCGTCAGGCTCCTGCAGACGCAGGCGGCCCGAGCCCTGGATGTGCAGCACCATGGCCTCGATGGGATCGCGCACCCAGGCGATCACGCGCCCGGCCAGCTGGGCCTGCGCCTCGGGCAGGGTGTCGATCTGCTGGCGCGTGTACCAGGGCTTGCGGCTGCCCAGGCCCGCGGGGGGGCGGTAGATGGGTACCGTGAACCCGTTGCCGGGCTGCCGGGCGGCGTCCAGATAGGGTTCGTAATAGCCGGTGAGCAGCCCCTCGGGATTGCCGTCGAGAGCCTCCACGCGGTAGGGCTGCAGGCGCTGCATCATCCAGGCACGCTGCTCCTCCGGGCTGGCGATGCTCAGGCGGCGCACATCGCCGCACAGGCCGGCGAACGACGGGCCCGGACGCTCGCAGCTCTTGACCCAGGCATTCCAGGCCTCGTGCAGCGCATCGGTGGTGAAGCCGGGCAGCTCCTCCCAGGCCACGGGCACCCAGCGGCTCTTGGACTGGGTCAGCGTGCCGGGCACAGGCCCCACCGGGCCGGGCGGCAGCGCCCCCGGCGTGGAGGGCAGCGGAGCGGGCAAGGAAGAAGAAGGCGGAGCGGAGGGCCGGGTGGAGCACGCAGCCAGCGTTCCTACAATCAGCGCCATCACGACAAGGCGCAGGAGACGGGATTTCATGGGTCTGATTTTGCTTGAAGCACTGCTCGCTCTGGTGGTCCTGGTGGCGATTGTTTGGTGGACCATGTTCTCCGGCCGCCGGCGCGGCGAACTGATCCCGCCGCCGGACGACCAGGACCCCGCCGCGCCAGATATCCCAGGCGTCCCAGCCGCACCGCCGGCGGCAGACCCTGCCGCATCCCACGGCGCTGCGGCATCTCCGCCGCCGGGGCCACCCCCAAGACCCTGAGGCCCCTGATGACCCAGGGCGCATTCCAGCCCTGGAAGGACGGCGCCAAGCGCCCCGGTCCTACAGACCTGCCCGGGCCCCTGCAGCTACCTTCTTCGGACGCCCGTGCAGCGGGCGAGAACAACGAACAACGTATTCCTTCAAGGAGCCTGCCATGTCCACCAAGCGTCACCGTCACCACATCCTCATCGCCGCCACCGCCGCAGCCCTGCTGGCCACGGGCTGCGCCAACATGAACGACACCCAGCGCCGCACCGCCATCGGCGCAGGCG
>JAEWPH010000169.1 GCA_023460715.1 Pseudomonadota bacterium
CCTTGTGCGTGTGCATACACGCACGGCGTCGCGCGCCTTGATGGGCGGGCTGGGATGAGCTTCGCGACCCCTTCCATCGCGTTAACAGGCCCTAACGCCGCTGCGCAGCGACCTCCCGCACCAGGTCCCATGCCGCCTGGGCCACGGGCGCCAGCGCCCGGTTGCGGCGGTGCACCAGCACGATCTCGCGGTCCACGCGCGGCAGCAGCGGGCGCACGGCCAGGCGCGGCAGGCCCTCGGGCGGCAGCGCCAGCGTAGGGATCACCGACACGCCCAGGCCGGCGTCCAGCATGCGGAAGATGGTGGTGGGGTGGCCCACCTCCTGCGCCACGGTGTGCGGCACGCCCTGGTCGGCCAGGGCCCGGTCGATGAGCCGGCGGCTGCCCGAGGCATGGTCCAGCAGCACCAGCGATTCGCCGGCCAGGTCCGTCCAGCGCACCTGCCGCTTGCGCGCCAGCCGGTGGCCGGGCGGGCAGGCCAGGCAGAACGGTTCGGCCAGGATGGTCTCGCACTCCAGCAGCTCTCGGTCACCGGGGTCGATCACCACGCCGAAGTCCACTTCGCCCGAGAGCACGCTGTCCAGCACGGCGCTCTGGTGGCGGTCCAGCAGCACGAGCTGGATGCCGGGCAGTGCCGTCTGGCAGTGCGCGATGCAGTCCGGCATGAGGTTGGCCGACAGCGTGGGGCTGCTGGCCACGCGCACGCGGCCGCGCGGGTCGGTGGCCATGCCGCGCACGTCCAGCAGCGTGCTTTCTAAATCTTCCAGCACGCGGGTGAGGCGGGCGGCCAGGCTGCGTCCGGCTTCTGTCAGCTCCACCTCGCGCGTGGTGCGGTTGAGAAGCTTCAGGCCCAACTGCGCCTCCAGTTCGTTGATGGCGCGGCTGACGGCGGGCTGCGTGAGCCCGACGCGCTCGCCGGTGCGGCTGAAGTTGCGCGTGGCGGCGACGGACTGGAAGACCTCCAGCTGGCGCAGGGTGACATTCATGCGCAGAGATCATAAAACCATCAGAACAATCCATTTCACTTTGGAATCGCAGGCGGTTCCAATAGCGGCTTCCTTCGCACCGCGTTTTCATCCATGGCCCGCCCCCGATTCCTTCCCGACAACTTCACGCTCGCGCTGCTGACCACCGTGGCGCTCGCCAGCCTGCTGCCCGCCTCGGGCGCCGTGGCGCATTTCTTCGAGAACCTCACGGTGGCCGCGGTGGCGCTGCTGTTCTTCCTGCACGGCGCCAAGCTGTCGCGCGACGCCATCGTCGCGGGCATCAGCCACTGGCGGCTGCACCTGGTGGTGGTGGGCGCCACCTTCGTGCTGTTCCCGCTGCTGGGCTGGGCGCTCAAGCCGCTGCTGCTGCCGCTGGTCACGCCGGATCTGTATGTGGGCGTGATCTACCTGTGCGTCCTGCCGGCCACCGTGCAGTCCGCCATCGCCTTCACCGCCATGGCGCGCGGCAACATGCCGGCGGCCATCTGCAGCGCATCGGCCTCCACGCTGCTGGGCATCGTCATCACGCCGCTGCTGGTGGGGCTGCTCATGCCCGAGGCCAACGGCGCCAGCGCCCACCACGACACGCTGCAGAACATCGGCCGCATCACGCTGCAGCTGTTGGTGCCCTTCGTGGCCGGACATTTGATGCGCCCGTGGATCGGCGGCTTCGTCAAGCGCCACGCGCCGGTGCTGAAGTTCGTGGACCAGGGCTCCATCCTGCTCGTCGTCTACACCGCGTTCAGCGCGGCGGTGGTCGAGGGGCTGTGGAGCCAGCTGCCGCTGCCGGCGCTGGCGGGCCTGGTGGTCGTGTGCGCCGTGCTGCTCGCGCTGGCGCTGGTGTCCACCACCTGGCTGGCGCGCCGGCTGGGCTTCTCCAAGGAGGATGAGATCACCATCGTCTTCTGCGGCTCCAAGAAGAGCCTGGCCAGCGGGGTGCCCATGGCCAAGGTGCTCTTCGCCTCGCACGCCGTGGGCGCCATTCTGCTGCCGCTCATGGTGTTCCACCAGATGCAGCTGATGGTCTGCGCCGTGCTGGCCCAGCGCTATGCGCGCCGCGCGGAACTTGTGCAGGAGCCCGCCGCACAAGCTGCGCCGACCGGGCGCTGAGGCCACAGAGCCTGTTTACGATCTTCCAGGGGGCGCGCAGCGGCCTTTGCGGGATGGGATGCCAGGCGCGGTGCGCAGTGGATAGCCCGGCTATCCACCAGCATCGCAACGCCGCAGACCGCCCGCAAACGCCACTGCCCGAAGGGTTGGAGCGAAATCGGGGGATTGGACGCCCCGGCTGCTTGCATGGGCACGAGCCCATGCGGCGCATCCGCAGCATCCACTCATCCCGATTGCGCTCCAACGCGATCCCCTGTGAGATCGTAAACAGGCTCTCAAGGGCGGTCGTTCCGCCCTCGGCCTGGTCCACGGTCACGCCCAAGGCTAGCGGCCGCCGCGCAAGGGCCGCCCCGCCGCGCTGGCGGCGTCCCCCTTCCCATCGCGCAGCGATGAGAGAAGGGGGAAGGCGCGTAGCGCCTCAGGGGGTTGTCTGCAGAGTCCCCATGTCGATCACGAAGCGGTAGCGCACATCGCTCTTCAGCATGCGCTCGTAGGCGTCGTTGATCTCGTCCATGCGGATCGTTTCGATATCCGAGACGATGCCGTGCTGGGCGCAGAAGTCGAGCATCTCCTGCGTTTCGCGGATGCCGCCGATCAGCGAGCCGGCCAGCCGGCGGCGCTTCATGATCAGGCTGAACACATTGGGCGCCGGGTGCGGGCTGCCGGGCGCGCCCACCAACGTCATGGTGCCGTCGAGCGTCAGCAGTGCGAGGAAGGCGTCCAGGTTGTGCGGCGCCGCCACGGTGTTCACGATCAGGTCAAAGCTGTTGGCGTGGGCCGCCATCTCGTCGGCGTTCTTGGACACCACGACCTCGTGCGCGCCCAGGCGCAGCGCGTCGTCGCGCTTGTCGGCCGAGGTGGTGAACAGCACCACGTGCGCGCCCATGGCGCGTGCGATCTTCACGCCCATGTGGCCCAGGCCGCCCAGTCCGACGATGCCCACCTTCTTGCCGGGGCCCGCGTTCCACTGCCGCAGCGGCGAGTAGGTGGTGATGCCGGCGCACAGCAGCGGCGCCACGGCGGCCAGCGAGCCGGCATCGTGGGTGATCTTGAGCACGAAGTTCTCGCGCACTACGATCTGCGCGGAATAGCCGCCGAAGGTGTTCGCGCCCGTGCCCTGTTCGGGGCCGTTGTAGGTGCCCGTGAACCCGTTCTCGCAGTACTGCTCCAGGCCATCGCCGCAGGGCTGGCAGTGCTGGCAGCTGTCGACCATGCAGCCCACGCCGACCAGGTCGCCGACCTGGAACTTGGACACCAATGCGCCCGTGGCCGTGACGCGGCCCACGATCTCATGGCCGGGCACGCTGGGGTACTGCGTGCCGCCCCATTCGCCGCGCGCGGTGTGCAGGTCCGAATGGCAGACGCCGCAGTACAGGATGTCGATGGCCACGTCCAGATCGCCGGGCGCGCGGCGTTCGATGGTGAGCGGGCCCAGGGGCGCGGTGGACGATGTGGCTCCGTAGGCCAGGGTGGCAGTGCGCATGGTGGTGGCTCCGGTGGGTGGGTGGATGACAGCGGCCGACCTTAGCCGAACCGGTGTCGCCCTGCCAACGGCCCGGCGTTCAACCCCCAGCGGAATGCGGACACCGGCAGCGCGCCGATGTCCCTGGCGGACTGGTAGTCGCGCGGGCGGACGGAGGAGACCGGTGGGAAGCCCTGTGCCGTTCAGTCAGCGGATGCGCGGATTCAAACGCCCGCCTGCTGGTGCCGCCACTCCTGCGTGCGGCCCCCGTAGCCGTAAGCGGCGGCGCGGGCGTCGACCAGGTGCACATAGCTGACCGGATGCAGATCCGGCCGCAATGCGACGAAGGCCGCGAACACCTCGCGCAGGTACTGCGCCTTCTCGGCCTTGGTGTTCGTTTCGTCCGTGATGCTGATGTCGAGGTGGAACGCGCTCTGCTCCAGCTCTTCCAGCGATGCGCTGCCCACGAACCACTGCGCGGCCGGTATGAACTGCACGGTCGTGGCGATCACAGGCAGCTGCTTGCCCAGCACCCGCTGGGTGATGTCCGAAACGGCTTGCATGGCACGGCGGGCGAGGGCGGCGTCGGGCTTGCCGCTGAGGTGGATGACGGTGTGGGGCATGGCGATCTCCGGTGCAGTGATAGTGATGCGCCCAATTCTTCGCTACTTGTATCCATCGGAAAAGCGGGATAATCAGAAGTCATCCGACGGTTTTGCCGATGGATCAAACGGAGGCTTCGCATGCGCCCCTTTCCGCTGGACCAGCTCCAGAGCTTCGTTGCCGTGGTCGATGCCGGCAGCCTCACCTCCGGCGCGCCCCGGGTGTCCCTGTCGCAATCGGCCGTGAGCGAACAGTTGCGCAAGCTGGAAGACCAGGCCGGCCAGGCGCTGCTGGTGCGCTCCAAGGCCGGCGTGGTGCCGACTCCGGCGGGGCTGCGCCTGCTGGCGCACGCACGGCGCCTGCTGGCGCTGAGCGAAGAGGCCTGGCGCGACCTGCGCGGCGTGGCCCTGCAGGGCACGCTGCGCCTCGGGGTGACCGATTACTTTCGTCCGGCCGATCTGGCGGGGCTGCTGGCGCGCATGCAGGCGCAGTACCCCGGTGTGCGCCTGCGGGTCACGGTGCAAAAGAGCGGCGAGATCGAGGCTGCGTATGCGCAGGGCGGCTTCGACGTCGGCCTGACCCTACGGCTGCCCGCTGCCGCAGGAGGGCGCTCTTCCGGCGGCCATGTGCTGCGACACGAGCCCTTGCACTGGATGGGCGCCGTGCAGGCCCTGGGCGCACCGCCGGCGGCCGGGGTGCCGCTGCGTCTGCTGGCCCTGCCCGATACGTGTTCGCTGCACCAGTTCACGGTGGCCTTGCTGCGGCGCCGGCGCGTGCCGTTCGCCATCACGCTCATGGCCTCCGGCGTGGCCGGGCTGCAGTCCGCGCTGGCCGCAGGCCTGGGCATTGCCTGCCTGAACGCCTCGGCCTTGGGCGAGGGGGTGCAGGTGCTGCCTGCGGCGTGGAAGCTGCCCGCGCTGCCGCAGGCGCGCTTCGTGGTCCTGCCGCCGCGTGCCGGCGAATCGGACTTCGTCCAGCGTGCACGCCAGGTGCTGGCGGCCGACTTCGGCTAGGGCTGCTTGCGTTCCGCCTGCTCTTCCTCGCCGGGCGGCACCTTCAGGCGGTCGTTCCGGACCTCTTTCATCATGTCCTCGCCCACCGGGTCCTTGCCGTCGAGCGGTATGTCGTTTTCCTGGGTGACTTCCGGTTCGTCGCTGGCGGGCTTGCGTGGGGTGGTGGACATGGCGGCTCCAAAGTGAAGGAATGGGTGGAGTCCATGCTGGCATGCACCGCCCGCCGCCCACGTAGGCGCTGGCCGCACTGCGGCGCGCGCAGGGTCTTGCGCCCCTGCCTGCTGGCGTCACTGCGCCGCGGGGGTGTCCGTTGGTGCGGCGTTGACCGTGCGCAGGCGGCTGGGCGCCAGCACGCCGGCGGTGTCCAGGATCGGGTAGGCGATCGAGCAGATGTGCGAGTTGATCCGCTTGAGTTCGCTGATCAGGTCGATGTGCAGCGAACTAGTCTCCATGCTGGGCACCGTCTTATCGGACAGGCGCACCAGGTGGCTGGCCGCGTAGGCGCGTTCCAGGTCGCGGAAGCGCGCCTTCTCCTCCAGCAGCTTCTGCGCATCGCGCACGTTGCCGTTGAGGAACACGCTCATCCCCAAGCGCAGGTTGTCGATCAGGCGGCCGTGGAGCTCGGTGATCTCGGCCATGCCGGCCTCGGAGAACTGGCGGCCCTTCTTGATCTTCTTGTCCTCGATGTCGATCAGCACGCGCTCGATGATGTCGCCCACCTGCTCCATGTTGATGGTGAAGCTGATGATGTCCGTCCAGCGGCGGCTTTCCTCCTCGCCCATGCCCTCGCGCGAGATCTTGGTCAGGTAGTACTTGATGGACGAGTACAGCTCGTCCACCTCGTCGTCCATCTTGCGCAGGCGTTCGGCCAGCTGCACATCGTTCTTCTGGATGACGTCGTGCACGCCCAGCAGCATGGTCTCGACCACGTCGGCCTGGTAGAGCGCCTCGCGCGCGGCGCACGAGATGGCCAGCGAGGGCGTGGAGAGTGCGGACGGGTCCAGGTGGTGCGGGCGCCGGCTCTGCGTTCCCACGGGCTTGGGCAGCAGCCGTGCCACCCACTTGGCCACGGTCTGCGTGAAGCCGATGAACCCGATGCTGATGATGACGTTGAAGCCCAGGTGGAAGAGCACCACACCCTGCGCGGTGCCGGGCATGTGCGGCTGCACGTACTTGAGCCACAGTCCGATGAAGGGCGACACGATGATCACGCCCATCAGCTTGAAGGCCATGTTGCCCACGGTGACCTGGCGCACCTCGACGGCGGATTTGGCCGTGGTCAGTACGGCCAGCAGGCCGCTGCCCAGGTTAGCGCCCAGCACCAGGCCCAGGGCCACATCGAGCGGCACCACGCTGGAGGCGGCCATGGCCGCAATCAGCAGCACGATGGCGAGGCTGGAGTACGCCAGCACCGCCAGCATGGTGCCCATGAAGATCTCCAGCACGATGTCGCTGTTGAGCGAGCCCAGCATGGCCTTGATGATGGGTGAGGCCAGCATGGGGCCGCTGGCCTGCACCACCATTTCCAGCGCCAGCAGCATCAGCCCCAGGCCGATCAGCACCTTGCCGACCCGGCCGGGCGTGCTGGCCTGGCGGCTGACGAACAGCACCACGCCCACGAAGATGAACAGCGGCGACAGCCACGACAGGTCGAACGAGAACAGCACCGACATCAGCGCCGTGCCCACGTCGGCGCCGCGCATCACCGCCAGCGCGGCCGGCAGCGTGATGAGGCCCTGGCCCACGAAGGACGATGTCATCAGCGAGGTGGCCGTGCTCGACTGCACCAGCGCCGTCACGCCCATGCCCGACAGCGCGGCGGTGAAGCGGTTGCCCATGCTGCGCGCCAGCATCGTGCGCAGGTTCGCGCCGAACACGCGCAGGACGCCCGTGCGCACGAGGTGGGTGCCCCAGACCAGCAGGGCCACGGCGGACAACAGATTCAACAGGTGCTTCATGGGCGGAAATCAAACTCCTTCGAACGGCGGGCAGACAGCCACGTCCGCAGGGCGCACACGCTGCGCGCGCCGAACAGCACAGCATACTCCTGATTCCATAGCGAATCGGGTGGCAGCCACTGGCGCGGCCCTGTGAATACGCGCGGGCGCGGCAGGAATGCCGGGCCGCGGAACGGACGGGGCCTGCGCGCCGGGCGGTGCACCGCCGCCAAGGAGCGGGGAGGGGCACCCATCGTAGCGCCCGGCGGGCGGGCCGGTGTCAGCCAAAGCCCTGACTGTGGCGCGCTTGCGCCTGGGCGGTGGAACGCACAAGGCCCGCACGTGGCGGGCCCTGCAGCGGCCGAGGGCGGCCGTCTCAGCGCGAGCGCTTGACCCGCAGCAGTTCGTCCAGGATCAGGCAGGCCGCGCCGACGGTGATTGCAGAGTCCGCGATGTTGAAGGCCGGAAAGTGCCAGCTGCCGATATGGAAGTCCAGGAAGTCCACCACGTAGCCGTGCATCATGCGGTCCACCACGTTGCCCACGGCGCCGCCCAGGATGCTGGACAGCGAGAAGCAGAACAGTTTCTGCTCCGGGTGGGCGCGCAGCTGCCACAGGATGAACAGCGTGGCGACCACGCCGATGCCGGTGAACAGCCAGCGCTGCCAGCCGCCCGCGTCTGCCAGGAAGGAGAACGCCGCACCGGTGTTGTGGGCCCGCACGATGTTGAAGAAGCTGGTGATGTAGGTGGCATCGCCCAGCCGGTAGTAGCCCAGGATCAGCGTCTTGGTGAACTGGTCGAGGATCAGCAGCACCAGGGCCCAGGCCAGCCAGGGCCACAGCTTGCCGCCCAGGGCGGAAGAGGAAGCGCGCGCCATCACGCGTACACCCGGTTTTCACCGGCGCCGAACAGGTTGCTGGTGCAGCGGCCGCAGATCGTCGGATGCGCCGCATCCTGGCCCACGTCGCTGCGGTAGTGCCAGCAGCGCTCGCATTTGGCATCGGAACTGGCTGTAACGCTGATCTGCAAAGCGCTTCCAGCTACCAAAGTGATAGCTGATGTGATGAACACGAATTTCAAGTCGTCTCCCAGGCTGGCCAGCAGCGCATGGTCTTCCGGCGCGGCCGTGAGCGTAACCGTGGCCTGCAGCGACGAGCCGACCTGGCCGGCGGCGCGCAGGGCCTCGATCTCCTTGTTCACGGCATCGCGCAGTTCGCGCAGGCGCGCCCACTTGGCGGACAGGCCGTCGTTGGCGCTGGCTTCTGCGCCGCCGACGTTGCCGTAGGTCTCCATGAAGATGGAGTCGGAGCGGCCGAAGGTCTTCCACGCCTCTTCGGCCGTGAACGACAGGAACGGCGCCATCCAGCGCAGCATGGCGTGCGTGATCTGGTACAGCGCGGTCTGTGCGCTGCGGCGCGCCAGGCTCTTGGGCGCTGTGGTGTACAGGCGGTCCTTGAGCACGTCGAGGTAGAAGCCGCCCAGGTCTTCCGAGCAGTACAGCTGCAGCTTGGCGACCACGGGGTGGAACTCGTACACCTTGTAGTGCGCCAGCATGGTGGCCTGGAACTCGGCCGCGCGCGTGAGCGCATAGCGGTCGATCTCCAGCATCTCGTCGAACGGCACGGCATCGGTGGCCGGGTCGAAGTCGCTCACGTTGGCCAGCAGGAAGCGCAGCGTGTTGCGGATGCGGCGGTAGGCATCGACCACGCGCGCCAGGATCTTGTCGTCGATGGCCAGGTCGCCCGAATAATCGGTCGAGGCCACCCACAGGCGGATGATTTCCGCGCCCAGCTTGCTCGACACGTCCTGCGGGGCCACGGTGTTGCCCAGCGACTTGCTCATCTTCTTGCCCTGGCCGTCGACGGTGAAGCCGTGCGTCAGCAGGCCGCGGTAGGGCGCGCGGCCGAAGATCGCCGAGGCCAGCAGCAGCGAGGAGTGGAACCAGCCGCGGTGCTGGTCCGAGCCTTCCAGGTAGAGGTCGGCCGGGAAGGCGGATTGTTCCTTGTGCGAGCCGCGCAGCACGGTCTGGTGGGTCG
>JAEWPH010000170.1 GCA_023460715.1 Pseudomonadota bacterium
GAGCAACCGGGCGGCTCGCCGGCGCCCAGCGCCTGGCGCGCCGGGTGCGTCTCGTCCGTGTCGGGCGTTTCAGGGACTTGCATGCGCCGCAGCTCGTTCGGTCGGGTCAGGGCTTGCGGCCGGCCGCAGCGGCGTCGGTGCGGGCCGGGCGCGGCATGGGCGCCATCTCCACGCGGCGGTTGCGCGCGCGGCCGGCCGCGTCGGCATTGGAGGCCACGGCCTGCTCGGAGCCGAAGGCCGCTGCGAACACGTCGGAGGCGGCCACGCCTTCCTCGATCAACGCGCGGGTCACGGTCAGCGAGCGCTGGGCCGACAGCTCCCAGTTGTCCGCGAAGCGGTTGCCCTCGCGCATTTGCTGGTCGTCGGTGAAGCCGCTCACCATCAGGATCTCGCCGCGCGACTGCAGGTAGCGCGCCAGCGGCTGGGCCAGGCTGCGCAGCAGCTGCCGGCCCTCGGGCTGCAGCTCGTTGGAGTTGACGGCGAACAGCACGCTGCCGCTGATGCCGATGCGCCCGTCCGTCAGCGTGACGCGCCCGCCCGCGAGCGGCCCGGCCAGGGCCTGCTCCAGGCTTTGCAAGCGCTGGGCCTGCGCTGCGCGCTGCTGCTGTTCGGTCTTGAGCCGGTCCGCCAGGTCCATCTGCATGCCCAGCGCGGCCACCAGCAGCAGCGCGAAGGCGCCCAGCACGCTGGCCATCAGGTCGCCGAAGACCGCCCACACGGGCACGCCCGCCTCCAGGCCGCCGTCCAGTTCGTCGTGCCCCAGGGCGGCGCCGTCCGTCGTCGTGCTCATGCTGCGTCAGCCGGTACGGCAGAGGCCGTGGCCGCGCGCTGGCCGGCGGCCACGCTCTGCAGCCCGTCCATGACCTGCTTTTGCGCGCCCACGCTCAGCTCGATCACCTCGCGCGCCTGGGCCACGTAGTAGTCGAGCTGTTCGTCGCTGCGCGACATCGACTTGGCCAGCGCGGCCTCGATGCGCTGCAGCTGCGCCACCAGCTGCTCGTTGGATTGGCCGAAGTGCTGTACCGCCGCGCCGAAGGCCTCGCCCAGGCTGGCGACCTCGACCGCGCCGCCGGTGAGCTGGGCGGCCACGCCGTCCATGCGCTCGGTCTGGGCCTGCAGCGTCTCGGCAAAGCGGCCGCTGGCGCGCTCCATCAGATCGGAGGTGGTGGACACCAGGGCGTCGATGGCGCCGCGCTGCTCGGCCGATGCATGGTTCACCGCGTCCAGCAGGGTGGACAGCGTCTCCAGGATGCGGCTGCGCTCCTCCAGCATGGCGTTGTCGCGCGCCATGCTGTCGGCCAGCTTCTGGCGCAGCTCGCCGATGACCTCGGCCGCGGCGCGTGGCGCCTCGGAGGCCGCCTGCACCAGCGTGCCGATCTCGCCCAGCGTGCGCTGGGCGTGCGTGTCCAGCGCCTGCGTGATGCCGGCGGTGGCCTCTGCCAGCGCCGCGCTGGCGGCCTGCCACTGCGCGCCGGTTTGCGCACCGGCCTGCTGCCATTCATCGCGCAGCGCGGCCTGCAGGGTCTGCAGCGACTGCGTCCACGCGGCCTGGCGGGCTGCGTCCTGCGTGCTGCGCTCCTCCAGCCGGGCCAGCCACTGCGCGGCCTGTTCGCCGTTGCGGGTAGCGAGGTCGGCCGTGGTGCGTTCCAGGGCGGCGCCCACCTGCTGCCAATGGCCGGCAGCCTGCTCCTGCGCGGTCTGCCAGCCCTGCTGCAGCGACTGGTCCAGGCCTTGCAGCGAGGCCGTCCAGGCGGCCTGCCGCGCTTCGTCCTGCGCAACCCGCTGGTCGATGCGGTCGAGCAACTGCGCGGCCTGCTCGGCCGTGCGGGTCGTGATCTCGCCGGCCGTGGTGCCCAGCAGCTCGCCCAGCTGGTGCCACTGGCCGGTGGAGGTGGCTTGCGCGGCCTGCCATTCTTCGCGCAGGGCCACGGCCACCTGCTGCAGGGACTGCGTCCAGGCGGTCTGGCGCGCCTCGTCCTGCGCCGCGCGCTCGTCGATCTGCGCCAGCAGGCGCGTGGCCTGTTCTGCCGTGCGCGCCGTGATGTCCTGCGCCGTAGCGCCCAGGACCTCGCCCAGCTGGTGCCATTGGCCGGTGGACGTGGCCTGCGCCGCCTGCCACTCCTCGCGCAGGGCCACGGCGACTTGCTGCAGGGACTGCGTCCAGGCGGTCTGGCGCGCCTCGTCCTGCACCGCGCGCTCGTCGATCTGGGCCAGCAGGCGCGTGGCCTGTTCGGCCGAGCGGGCCGTGATGTCCTGCGCCGTAGCGCCCAGGACCTCGCCCAGCTGGTGCCATTGGCCCGTGGACGTGGCCTGCGCCGCCTGCCACTCCTCGCGCAGCGTGGCGGCCACGGCCTGCAGCGACTGGGTCCAGGCGGCCTGGCGGGCTTCATCCTGGGCCGCGCGTTGTTCGATGGACTGCAGCAGCCGTTCGGCCTGCTCGGCGCTGCGGGCCGCCATGTCGGCGGCGGTGCGGTCCAGGGCCGCGCCGGCCTGCGTCCACTGCGCAGCCGACCGCGTCTGGGCGTCCTGCCATCCTTGCTGCAGGGTATCGGCCACCTGCTGCAGCGACTGCGTCCACGCCGCCTGGCGGGCGGCGTCCTGCGCGGCCAGTTCAGAGTGCAGGCGGGTGTGCGCCTCCTGCACCGTGACTTGGAGCGCACCGGCCTGGCCCGCCAGCCGCTCGGCAGCGGTGGTCAGGGCCTGTTCGTTGCGCTCGGCCAGTGCGGTGCCGGCCTGGGCCTGCTGCGCCAGGGCCTCGCCCCAGCGCGCGGAAAGCGCCTCGGACTGGCGCGCCAGGCGGTCGGACAGGCCTTCCGCCAGCGCCGTGCTGCGCGCGTCGAAGGTCTGCGTGAACTCGCCCAGCGCATGGCGCAGGGCCTGGGTGGATTGCTCGCTGGTGCGCTGGTGCTCGGCCAGGGCACCCGTCCACTGCGCGCTGACCGCGGCCGTGGCGGTACCGAACTGTTCGGCGATGCCATCGAGCTGGCGGCGCACCTGGTCGGCCAGGGCGGTCTGCAGTTGCGCGCTCTCTCGCCCCAGGCCGGCCAAGGTGGCCTCCACGGCGGGCTGCAGCGCGGCGCCGGCCAGGCGGGCGCTCTCCGTGGCGCTCTGCGTCAGCGTGCGCTCTACCGCAGCGGCCAGGCCCGTGTAGGCGGCCTCGGTCTCGCGGTAGAAGCGGGCCTGGTCGGCCTGCAGGCGCTCGGCCAGGTCGGCCTGCTGGCGTTCCAGCGCGGCCATGCTGGCGGTGATGCGGTCCACCAGCTGCGGGATGAGGCCGGCCTGCTGCTCCAGCAGGCGCAGCGAGCTTTCGCGCTGGTGCACCGGGGTGAAGGGGCGCAGGGCGGTGGCCAGCGCGCCGTCCAGCCGCTGAGCGACCAGCAGCCGCTCGCGCCGGCACAGCGCGGCCATCAGGCCCAGCATGGCCGAGGCCGCCACGCCGGCCACCGAGGTGCCGAAGGCCAGGCCCAACCCGCGCACGGGGGCGGACAGCGCATCGCGGATGGCGCCCAGGCCGTCGGCTCCGGACAGCGCGGCGCCCGTGCCGTCCAGCGTAACCACCATGCCCAGGAAGGTGCCCACCATGCCCAGCAGCACGAGCAGACCAGTCAGGTACGAGGCCAGCACCGGCGCCGGCAGCCCGGCGCGCGTGCCTTCGATGCGCTGGCGCACGGCATCGCGCAGGCCGTCAGGCAGCGGCGCCAGCCAGCCGTCGATGCGCTCCAGGGTGGGCGGCAGGCTCTGCAGCGCCTGTGCCAAGGCCCGCGTGCCGCGGCGGTAGCGCCACAGCTCGACCGCGCCCAGCAGATAGAAGGCAGCGATCAGCACCGTGATGGACAGGGCCAGCGCATGGCCGCTGCGGTAGCCCGCGCCCACCCAGGCCACCGTGGCCAGCCCGGCCGCAAACGCCGCCGCCGTGGCCGCCGCGGGGGCAGCCGTCGAAAAGATCTTTGTGCTCATGAACCACCCAGGGGTTGGTGTGGGCGCAGGGCAGACAGCAGCCCCTGCACCGGTTGCAATCGAAGTTCCAGCTCGGCCAGCAGAACGGCCTGCAGGTCGTGGCGGAAGAGGTCGCGGCGCGCCTCGGCATCGGCAGCGGCATCGTCGGGCGCGCCCGCGGCGTCGGGCGCCTGCCCGGCCTCGCACAGGCGGGCGAAGTGGCGCCCCAGCATCGCGGGCACGGTGGCCAGCAGCCGGCGCTCCTGCAGCGCCAGCACCTCGGCCATCACTGCGTCGATGGCGGCCAGCCGCGCGGCCTCGCCCGGGCATTGCGCCACCGCCAGCCGCACGCGGTCGCGCAGCGGGCCGACGGCGCTTTCCATGGCCTGCTGCCGCGCCTGGTGGCAATGCCGGAAGGGCGTGAAGCCCATGCCCGACTCCAGCGGCCCGCGGCCTGCGGCCGCCACCTCGCGGGCGATGGCCTGGGCCTGCTGGGCGCGCACGCGCTCCAGCTCTGCCTGCTCCTCGGCATGCCGGTCGCCCCCGGCCGGGCCGGGCGCGGCTGCGCCCACGGTCAGCGGGCGGTCGAGCGCCTTGGACAGTGCGATGGACTCGGTCCAGCCCGTCCACTGGTTCAGGGCATCGGCAAAGGACATGCGGGTATCCCGCCCCCGCTGTTGCGGGTCGATGAGCCCCGCCAGCAGGCGGACGAGTGTGGAGCCGGTCAGATGGGAAGTGCGCTCAGGTCGCGTTGCCATGGAGCGTGCGTGGCCGGTTCGGAAAAAACCGCGCAGTCTACACGGCCGGCCGGCGCCTTCCGGGTGGGTGCGGTTACAGATGGCCGCCCGCCCGGCCACTCACCCGGCCGCCCTCCCCGCTGCTTTGCCGCGCCGGGCAGGCCCCGAAGCGCGCCCGCAGACCGCCCGGGCCATGCTCCAATGGCTACAAGCCTTTACAAAACCGCTGCCGCCGATCGCCATGAAGCCCTGCCCGCCCCCGCCGGATGCGCCGCCGTCCGACCCGTCGCAGAAGGCGCGCATCCTCGCCATCGAAACCCGCGCGTTCCACGCCTGGCCGGCCCTGGAGGACGTGCGCCACGGCGGCTGGCTGCTGCGCCGGGCCGCCGGCTTCACCAAGCGCGCCAACTCGGCCAACGCGGCGGCACTGCAGGCGCCGTTCGAGGGCGTGCAGGCAGCGGCAGAGGCGTTCTACGCCCGCCACGGACTGCCGGCCGTCTTCCGGCTCACGCCGCTGGCCCCGCCCGAGGCCGACGCGCAACTGCAGGCCGCGGGCTACCGGTGCTTCGATCCGTCGCAGGTGCTGACCTGTGCGCTGGACGCGGCCCCGCCCGTGCCGGAGGCCGCAGCGGTGGACATCGCGCCACAGCCCTCCCCCGCCTGGCTGGACGGCTTCGCGGCCGCCAACGGCGTGCCCGCGCAGCACCAGGCCGTGCACCACGCGATGGTGCGTGCCATCGCCCCGCCCGCGGGCTTCGCCACGCTGCGGCGGGACGGCGCGGCCATCGGCTTTGGGCTGGCGGTGGTCGAGGATGGCGCCGCCGGCCTGTTCGACATCGTGATCGACCCGGCCCACCGCCGCCAGGGCCACGGTGCGGCGCTGGTGCGCAGCCTGCTGCATTGGAGTCGCAGCGCGGGCGCCCGCTGGGCCTATCTGCAGGTGCGCGCGCAGAACCCAGCCGCACTGGCGCTGTACGAGGGGCTGGGCTTCAAGCTGCTGTACCGCTACCACTACCGGGTGCCATAGTTCATGAAAACCATAGCAGCATGCGCTTTAACCCAGCCGGTTTCAAAGCTATTTCCTATTGAAATTCAATGGGATAAAGCGCATCCAGCTCACTTATCAATAGCACATTCCGCCCGCACGGGCCGTGGCACCGGCCGGCCGGCGCGAGCGAAACGGCCCCGCGCACCGCCAGACGCGCCATCGACATCCGACCACAGCGCCCCATCAATGCGCCGGAAAGGCCAGCAGGTACTCGTAGCTCAAGCTGGTGGTGCGCGGGTCGCCCGTGACCGGCATGCGACGGATGGCCAGCAGCTGGTTGGCGCCCGCAACAGGAATGACCGTGGCCGTGCCATCGGCCGCGGTGGTGACTGGCGCGCCCTTTTCCCCCAGCGACAGGCGGATGCCTTCGATGGGCTTGCCATCGAACAGCACCTGTACCCGCAGCGGCTGCCCGGCGTGCGGCGTCTCGTGCACCAGCGGCACGATCTCGAACGGCTGGCCCAGCGGCTTCTTGGCGATCACGCCCCACTGGATGATGGTCTTGTGGTACTTGACCGCATGCACGCCATAGGTGGCGCCGGGGTTCTCGGTCATCGGCTTCTTCACCATGGCGCCGCCCTCTCCCACCTTGCTGAAGAAGCCGTTGTCGAAGTGGGCGGCCAGCATCGCGGCCTGCTGGGCCGGCAGCACGCGCACGCCGCCGTTCTGCGGCGTCAGCGTGACGGGGATCGGGCGGCCGCGCCGGTCGAAGGCCTCCACGCTTTTCAGCTTGGCGGCATCGAAGGCTTCCAGCTGGCCTTCGTGCCCGCCGAACTGCACGGTGTAGCCGCCGCCGGCGTCGGCCTCCAGCCAGACGTTGTGGGCCAGCGCGGCGGGTGCGTGCAGGCTGGCGGCAGCGACGGCGAGCGCCGCCAGCGAGGTGCTGCGGGCGGTACCCGCCCAGCGGTTCAGAAGAGAAAAGGACATGTGCGATGAAGGAATGAGTGAAAGGAAACGAGAACCGTCAGAACTGCGCCTGCACGCCCAGCTTGACGGTGCGCGGCGCGCCCGGCGCGAACAGCTGCGTGCCGCCGATGACGGAGGCCGACGTGGCATATGCCTTGCCGGAGAGGTTGGCGACCGTGGCGTAGACGCGGTAGCGTGTGGCGGGCGGCGTGTAGTTCACGCCCACGTCCCAGGTGGCGTAGCCGCCGTCATTCACGCTGTTGTCGGCATTGACGGCGTAGCGGCCCACGCGGCGCCAGGTCACCGTGCCCTCCCAGTCGGCCACCGGCCGCCACGCGGCGCCCACCGTGGCGGTGTAGCGCGGCACGCCGGCCACCTGCTTGCCGACGAGCGCGGCGCTGCCGTTCTCGGTCACGCGGGAATGGGCGCCGCCGTAGGTGAGCGACAGGTCCACGCTGCGCGCCACGGACCACAGCGCACTTGCCTCCACGCCGGTGCCGCGGGTGGAACCGTAGTTTTCGTACACGCCGGGCGCGACGGTGCGGATCTCGTCGGTGGAGGTCAGGCGGTAGGCGGCGATGTCCAGCACCACGCCCTGCGCCGGCCGGATCTGCGCCCCGATCTCGGTCTGACGGAAGATGTTGGGGTCGAGCCGGTCCGCGCCCAGCGCGTACTTGGCGAAGGTGCTGGGCAGCGCAAAGCCCTCCGACCAGCTTGCACGCAGCAGCAGGCCCGGCAGCACCTGGGAGCGCACGCCCAGCTTGGGGCTGGTGTGCTGGGCCTTTGCCAGGGGGCCGCAGGGGTCGGTACCGGTCTCGGGGCCGTTCAGGCGGCAGTCGCCCGTGAAGCGGTCCCAGCGCAGGCCGGCCGACGGCTGGAACAGCGGGTGCACGGGCGCATCCACCTCGGCGAAGGCCGACAGGCTGTTGAGCCAGGAATTGCGGTCATTGCCGGCGGGCGCGGTGCGCACGCGGTTGGCAAGGCCGTCATAGAACCCGTAGTCGGTGGATTCGCGGAAGGTTTCCACGCCCGCCACCCAGTTCAGCGGCGTGAGCGCCGTGGTGCTGCGCCCGTTCAGGCTGGTGCCGGCGCCGTACACCGTGCGGTCGTAGGTTTCCTCGCGCTGGCGCCAGGCACCGCCGCCCACGGGCCGGCTGAACCAGCGGGTGAAGTCCTGCCGCGTGGTGTAGGCGAAGCTGAGCCATTTCACCTCCGGCGCCAGCGCATACTGCACATCGGCGCGCAGCGTGGCGAAGTGCTTGCTGGCGCCGTCGTTCATGGCGCGCGGGTCCTTGCCGTAGGGATCGGCCGCGAACTGGCTGGCCGTGATGTAGCTGGGCGAGTCGCCGTCCGCCTCGTGCAGCCGGCCGGA
Organism: Pseudomonadota bacterium; assembly: GCA_023460715.1. Lineage (GTDB taxonomy): Bacteria > Pseudomonadota > Gammaproteobacteria > Burkholderiales > Burkholderiaceae_C > Paracidovorax. The sequence goes on from JAEWPH010000170.1 coordinate 8,000, forward strand.
CAGGGCGACTTCCAGCCCGGGCGTGACCTGCTTGCTCCAGCGCCCGGCCAGCGTGGACCGGCGGGCATCGGACTGCGGGCGGAACCCGTCGGTGCGGGCATGCTGGGCCGCCAAGTTCAGCGATTCGCCCTCGCCCAGCTCGAACCCCAGCGCGGCCTGCGCGTCCAGCGTGCGGTGGGATCCCACGCTCACATCCACGTCCTTGTAGGCGCCATGCTTGCGCGTCTCCACCGCGATCAGGCCGGCGCGGTTGAAGTTGCCGTAGAGCGCAGACACCGGGCCCTTGAACACCGTGAAGCGGTCGATTTCCAGCGGCACGATGACGTTGAAGTCCACATAGCCGTCGGCGTGCGACATCGCCTCGTTCAGCGGAATGCCGTCCAGCACCACGCCCACATCACCGCCATGGCCGCCGCCGCCGAAGCCGCGCATCACGATGGCATTGCCCACGCCGGAGAGCTGGTAGTCCTGCACGTTCATGCCGGGGACCTTGCGCAGCAGCTCTTCGGGCTTGCTGATGTGCTGGTCCTGGATCTCCTGCTGGTCGAAGGTGCTGGTCGAATACGACGCGGCCGCGCCGCGCACCGTCTGGCCCTTCACCTCCACCGCACCCATGCTGGGCACAGGCAGCTCCACACCGGTGCCTTGCGCACCCACATGGCCCATGCAAACGCACAGCGCACTGGCAAACGCCAGGGGCCGCACAGGCAGACCGCGCACCAGGCGGGGGCGGAGAAGACGGGCCGAGAAGGGAGATAGAAGAGAAAGAATGAACATGCAGCGGCTTTTTTGCGTATGAAGAAAAAAGCAAACTGCATACCAAGACAGGCATCACGGCCTACGCCCAATGGCGTATTTCGGGCGGCCGCCTGTGGTGCGCGCCGCCGCAATCGCGAACGTCAACCGCGGAGCGTGAGCGTCAGCCGTGGGTATGGGAATGGCCGTGCCCGGCCGGGGCGCCATGGGCCGTGGCGCTCACCATCACCACATTGAGCTGCCCGTGGTGCACGCCGCGCTCGGCCATGAGGCGGTCGCCGAAGCGGCGCACCTCGCTGGCCGGGCCCTTGAGCAGCACGGTCTCGATGCATTGATCGTAGTCCAGGTGCACGTGCGTGGTGGCCAGCGTGAGCGCGTGGTGGTCGTGCTGCAGGCGCGCCAGCCGGTCGGACAGCTCGCGCTCGTGGTGGTTGTAGACGTACGAGAGATTGGCCACGCAGGGGCCTTCGGCGTCGCGGCCCTCGCGCAGGCGGGCCAGGTGCACGCGCAGCACGTCGCGCACGGCCTCCGAGCGGTTGCCATAGCCGCGCTCGGCGATCAGGTGGTCGAACTCGTGCGCCAGATCGTCGTCCAGCGAAATGGTGAAGCGTTCCATGCGGCGCATTGTGGCCGCAGAACCGGCACCCAGCACCGGTGCAAGACGCGGAAAGCTGCGATCGCTCAGCCGCCGTCCAGCGGCGTGGACGGCGAGGCCATGGCCTTCTCGACCACCTCGCGCGTGAGCGTGGGCACGAAGCTTTCGATGAAGCGGTAGGCATAGCCGCGCAGCCAGCTGCCGCGGCGTAGCGCGAGGCGCGTGAGGTTCACCTCGAACAGGTGCCGTGCATCCAGCATGCGCAGGTGCCGATCACGCTCCGCATCCACGGCGATGGACGCGACGATGCCCACGCCCATGCCCAGTTCCACATAGGTCTTGATCACGTCGGCATCCATGGCCGTGAGCACCACCTCGGGCGCCAGCCCTTCGCGCGCGAAGGCTTCGTCGATGTGCGCCCGGCCGGTGTAGCCCAGCTCGTACGTGATGATGGGAAAGCGCGCCAGCTGCTCCAGCGTCACGGGCTCCGGCAGGTCGAGCAGCGGATGCTCCGGCGGCACCACGATGCTGTGCGACCAGCGGTAGCACGGCAGCGTCACCAGGCCGTCGTAGCCGGACAGCGCCTCGGTGGCCACGCCGATGTCGGCCTCGCCCTTGAGCAGCATCTCGGCCACCTGCCGGGGCGATCCCTGGTGCAGGTGCAGCGCGACCTGCGGGTACAGGCTGCGGAAGTCGCGCACCACGTGCGGCAGTGCATAGCGCGCCTGCGAGTGCGTGGCCGCCACCAGCAGCCGCCCTTGCTCCGCCGCGCTGAAGTCGTGCCCCGCACGCCGCAGGTTGTCGGCCTCCAGCAGCAGGCGCTCAACGATGGGCAGCAGCGTCTCGCCCGGCGGCGTGAGCCCCGTGAGGCGCTTGCCGGCGCGCACGAAAATCTCCACGCCCAGTTCCTCTTCCAGCTCGCGGATCTGCCGGCTCACGCCAGGCTGCGAGGTGTAGAGCATGGCCGCCACTTCGGTCAGGTTGAAGCCGCAGCGCACGGCCTCGCGCACGGAGCGCAGTTGCTGGAAGTTCATGGCGTCACCTGGCGGCTGGAACGGCGAACCGGGGAGCGTGGGATCAGCGGAGGCATCGGTTTCTGCATAAGTTGCAGCGATCCTAGAAGCCGCGCTTCAAAACCACAAAGAATCAATTTCCATGTCTTCCATCCAAAAAGATCTTTGGACGGCCGCGGCGGGCGAAAAGCAGCGCCTCAGTGCCGGCGCAGCAGCAGCATCACGAACACGGCACCCAGCCCCGCCGTGACGATGCCCACCGGGAGCTCCTGCGCGCCCAGCAGCGTGCGGGCCACCACATCGCTGCCTGCCAGCAGCGCCGCCCCCAGCAGGGCCGCCAGCGGCACGAAGCGCGCGTGCAGCGGCCCGGCCAGCCGGCGCGCCAGGTGCGGCACCATGAGCCCGACGAAGCCGATGACGCCGCTCAGCGCCACGCAGCAGGCGGTCGCGATGGCCGCCACCACGAACACG
>JAEWPH010000171.1 GCA_023460715.1 Pseudomonadota bacterium
GTGCCGCCGCGCCCGACGTGCCGTCGCACGATGGCCAGCCAGTCCGCCTGGTGCGGCGGATCCAGGTGCGAGAGCGGTTCGTCCATCAACAGGATGGGGGCCTGCACCGCCAGCGCGCGCGCGAGCAGCACCCGCTGGCGCTCGCCGCCCGACAGGCTGCCCAGCGTGCGGGCGGCCAGCGCAGTGGCGCTGCAGGTGTGCAATGCGTGCGCCACGGCCTGCGCGTGCTGCGCCCGGCTGGCGCGCTGCTGGTGCGGCAGGCGGCCGAACGCCACATAGTCCTGCACCCGCAGGCCGGGCTCCACCGCATCGCCCTGTCCCAGCAGCGCGACATGGCGCGCGCGCTCGGCGGCGGGCCAGTCCGCCAGGTTCTGGCCCAGCACGCGCACAGCACCCCGCGTCGGCGCCAGCCGCGCGGCCAGCAACCGCAGCAGCGTGCTCTTGCCCGCACCGTTGGGCCCCACCAGCGCCACGCATTCGCCGGGCTGAACGCTCACGTCGGTGGGCGCCAGCAGCGTGCGGCCGCCCGCCACCTCGAAGGCCGCGCCCTGCAGCTGCAGCACAGGGCCCAGCGCGGGTACCGCGCGGCCTTCCCGCAGGGCTGCAGCAGCGATGGCAGCGGTGGCAGCGGTGGCAGCGGTGGCAGCGGTGGCAGTGGTGGCAGTGGTGGTGGCCAGGGGCATGCCGGTCAGAGCGTCCACCGCAGCGCCAATTCGTAGCTCCGCGGCGCGCCCAGCAGGATCTGGTCGGGGTAGAACGGATCGGCCCAGGCCGCATAGGTGCGGTTGCCCAGGTTGCGGCCGCGCAGGGTGAGCTGCACATCGCGCACCACGTCCACGGCCAGGGCGGCGTCGAAGACGGTGTAGCCGTTCAGGCGCACGGTGTTGGCATCGCTGTGGAAGCGATCGCCCACGTGGCGCACCGAGGCCGACACCTGCATGGGCACACCTGCCATGAAGCGGTAGCCCACCCCCGCATTGGCGATCAGGCGCGGCGCGTTGGGCGGACGGTTGCCGGACAGCGAGGTGCCGTTGCCCAGGTTGTAGCCCTCATACCTTGCGCGGTTGAGCGCCAGGTTGCCCCATAGGCTCCACTGCGCATCCGGCCGCAGGGCCACGGATACCTCAGCCCCGCGGGATTTCAGCGCCCCCGCCTGCGCGAGCTGCTGGCCGCCCTGCGCGGCATAGACGTTGCGCCGCTCGGTGTCGTAGAAGGCCAGCGTCCATTCGCCGCGCTGCTGCCAGAAGGCCTGCTTCACGCCCACCTCGGCGTTGCGGGTGCGCGTCAGGTCCAAAGGCTGATCAGGCCGGAGCAGAAAGATGTTGTTAGCCGCCACATCGGCCGCCGTGCCGTACTGGCCGTACAGCGTGGTGCCGGGTGCGGCCTCCCAGGTCAGGCCCACACGGCCGGTGGTCGGATTCCAGGTCTTCTCGTACGGAAAGCCCGCGCGCTGCACGCCCGCCGCGTTGGCGGACGACCGCTCCAGCGCGATGCGCTCCTGGCGCAACCCGCCGATCAGCGCCACCGTGGGCGTGAGGCGCAGGCGGTCTTCCAGCGCCAGAACGGTATTGCGGATGCGCGTGGTCTGCAGCTGCGTGGTCAGCAGGCCGTAGCGGCCGCGCTGCGGGTCCGCCAGGCTCACGCTGTCGCCCGGGAAGTTGGCCGCGCCGGGCCGGTCCAGGTCGAGGTCGCTGTACTCGAAGGCGGCCACCAGGCGGTTGTCCAGGCCCGCCACGCGCGCATCCCATTGCCATTCGGTCTTGTTGCCCCAGCTGGTATGATCCTGCGCGACGTAGAAGCGCTCCCGGCCCACCAGGCCCGTGCCGGCGTTGAAGGCGGTGATCTCGTTGTTGAGCCACGTCCGGTCGGCCGTGTAGCGCCAGAACTGGGTGCGCAGCACCACGGCATCGCTGGCCTGCCATTCGCCGCCGGCGCGCAGCCAGGTCTCGCGCGCCTCGTTGCGGTTGTCCTGCACGTTGTAGTTGGTGCGCAGGGTGCGGCTGTCGATGGCGACCGGCCCCAGGGCGCTGCCGTTGAAGCCGGAGGTGTAGGTGCCCGAGACGATGCCGCCCCGCGGCTGCACGCCCGGCGCGTTGGCCGACACCAGGGGCGTGCCCCAGTAGCTGCTGCCGTTGTCGCGCTTGGCCTCGCCCGCGATGAAGAGCTTGACGCCCGGCGCCGCGCGCCAGTCCAGGCCGCCCGACACGTGCCGGTTGCGCTGCCAGGTATCGTCCACGAAGCCGTCGCTGTTGGACGCGCTCGCGTCGATGCGGTAATCCAGGTCTTGCCAGGCGGTGGTGCCGCCTGAGCCGACCGACAGGCGCCGCTCGCCGAACGAGCCCACGGCCGTGTTCACTTCGGTGCGCACCGGCCCGCGGTGCGGCGCCTTGGTGACGAAGTTGACCGCGCCGCCCGTGGCGCCCTCTCCCGACATGAGCGAGGCCGCGCCCTTGAGGAATTCCACACGTTCCAGATTGGCCGTGTCCATCACGCGCGAGGTCATGTTGGGCGGGCCGATCTTGATGCCGTTGTACAGCGTGTTGATCTGGCTGTTGGCAAAGCCGCGCATCGAGAATGCGCTGGGTTCGGCCGGAAAGTCTCCCGCCGTCACGCCGACGGCGGCCTGCGCGGCCTCGGTCACCGTACGCAGGCCGCGTTCGGCCAGCACCTCGGCCGGCACCACGTCGATGGACGCGGGTGTCTCGCGCACGGACAGCCCCAGGCGCGAGGCGCTGGCGGCCGGCTGTTCAAGCGGCGTGGTGGGCGCCGACGGGGCCGCCCCGGTCACGACGACCGTGGGCAGGGTTTGCGCAGCGGCAGGAAAGGCGGCGGCCAGGGCCAACGCAAGGGGCGCGGGCCAGGCAGGCACGCGCAGCGGCGGAAAGCAGGATGGAATCATCGGATCCACTCAATCACGAAAGTCGCCCGCACCGGCCTCCCCGCCGGCGTATGGGCACACGACGCCCGCGCTGTGTGCGCTGGCGCCACCTCGTTGGCCGGTATCCGGGCTGACGGAACGCCCTCCAAAGCCTTCCCAGGCACCTTGGCAGGCACCCAGTGGCGTGTGGATGGAGGTGGGCCGCACCAGGGCGACCCGTCCGCTGACCGTTGCGGGGGCAGCGCAGGCTGGGCCTTGCGAACGCGTGCGCGTCCGAGGGCCTTCCTGCTTCCCGTTGAACTGCGGCCGGACGAATGCCGCCGCGAGCACCAACGCTGCCATTCTATGCGCATTAACGCAACGCACTTGCGATAACCGGCGGAATAAAAAAAGGCGGCCCGCGGGCCGCCTTTGGTCGATTACTACATTTTTTATAGCTACATGCGCTTGATCCAAAAGCGCTACAGGCCTTTTTGATCTAAAACCACCGCTCAGAGCTTGGCGATCGACACCTCGGTGGACTTCACCAGCGCCACGACGTCGGAGCCGACGTCCAGGCCCAGTTCGTCCACCGACCGGGTGGTGATGACGGACGTGACGATGCCCCAGGGCGTCTCGACGTCCACTTCGGACACGACGTCGCCGCGGACGATCTCGCGCACCTTGCCCTTGAACTGGTTGCGCACGTTGATGGCTTGGATGGACATGGTTTAACTCCTTTGGAAGTCCGTGGATGGGATGGCAGAAACGGGAAGGGATGGAACGGTTCGTTCAACAAACAAGGACGGCTCAGACCGCCCAGCGCAGTCCGTGCGCGGGCACGCCGGGCCAGCCGGCGCCGAGCGGCGGCGCGGCATCGGCCGAGGGCTTTTGCAGCACGCGGTCGAGGATGCGTTTTTCGATGGCGGCAAATGCGGCATCGCCCTGCGAGCGCGGGCGGGCCAGCGCGATGCGTTCGTCCAGTGCGATGCGGCCGTCCTCGATGAGGATCACGCGGTCGGCCAAGGCCACCGCCTCCTGCACGTCGTGGGTGACCAGCAGGGCCGTGAAGCGGTGGCGCTGCCACAGGCCTTCGATCAGGCGGTGCATCTCGATGCGGGTGAGCGCGTCGAGCGCGCCCAGAGGCTCGTCCAGCAGCAGCAGGCGCGGCTGGTGCACCAGGGCGCGCGCCAGGGCCACGCGCTGGCGCTGGCCGCCGGACAGGCGCGCCGGCCACTCGTTCTCGCGGTCGGCCAGGCCGACCTGGGCCAGCACCTCGCGGCCGCGTTCGCGCTGCGCCTTGGGCAGGCCCAGCGTCACGTTGTCGAGCACGCGGCGCCAGGGCAGCAGGCGCGCTTCCTGGAACATGATGCGGGTGTCGCCGTGCAAATCATGTACGGCCTGGCCGTCGGTGTAAAGCGCGCCGCTGCTCGCCTCTTCCAGGCCGGCAACCAGGCGCAGCAAGGTGCTCTTGCCGCAGCCGCTGCGGCCGACGATGGCGATGAACTCGCCGGGCTCCACGGTGAGCTGCGTGTTGCGCAGCACGTCGCGCGCGCCATAGCGCTTGTGCAGGCCGCGCGCTTCCAGGCGCACGCCGCCGGCTTCAGGGGCAGTGGTGGTAACCATGGCGTCATGCCTCCGTTTTGAACAAGGGCACATCCACGGCGTTCACCTTGCGCGGCAGCAGCTTCTCAGCCAGGAAGGCATCGGCGATCTTCTGCTGCTCGCCCAGGTTGTCCTGCAGCACCGGACGCACGGCATAGCTGCGGCGGCCATTGGCCTGCTCGATGGTGGCCGCGTCCAGGCCCCACACTGGAGCCAGCAGCGCCGCCGCGTCCTTGGGGTGCTGCTTGACCCACTTGCCGGTCTTTTCCAGCTCGGCGTAGACCACGCGCAGCACGTCGGCCCGCGCGTTGGCGAACTTGCTGCTGGCCAGGTAATAGCGCTGGTACGACGCCAGGCCCGTGCCGTCCGCCAGCACGCGGGCACCCGACTGGCGCTGCGCGGCCGAGAGGAACGGGTCCCACACCACCCAGGCGTCGATGGCGCCCTTCTCGAACGCCGCGCGGCCATCGGCGGGCGTGAGGTAGGCCGATTGCACATCGGCCAGCGACAGCCCGGCCTTCTCCAGCGCAGCGATGAGCAGGTAATGCGCGCCGGCCGCCTTGGCAAACCCGACCTTCTTGCCCTTCAGATCGGACACGCTCCTGAGCGGCGAATCCGCCTTCACCAGAATGGCCTGGGCCGTGGGCGACGGCGCCTCCTGCGCCACGAAGGTGAGCTGCGCGCCGGCGCCCTGCGCAAACACCGGCACGGTGTCGGCCACGTCGGCGCTGAAGTCCAGGTTGTCGAGGTTCAGCGCCTCCAGTAGCGGCAGCCCGCTGGTGAACTCATGCCACGAGGGCTTGACGCCCAACGGGGCCAGCTGCTTTTCCAGCGTGCCCTGGATCTTGAGCACCGCGATCAGCGTGGACGACTTCTGGTAGCCGATGCGAACGGTGGCGCCTGCCGGTTGCGCCGCAGCGAACCCTGTGGCGGTCAGCCCGAGGGTGGCCAGCACGGCACGACGATTCAAAAAAAAGTTCATATCACGTCCTGTCATCAGGTCAATGCGTTCAAAGACTGGCGCGGCCCCAGACCAGCAGACGCCGCGGGACTGGCTTTGCCAGACCGCTGGCGTCGTCCC
>JAEWPH010000172.1 GCA_023460715.1 Pseudomonadota bacterium
TCGATCTCCAGCAGGCGCTGCACCAGCCGGCCCAGGCGGCGCGGCGTCATGCTGCCGGCCAGCAGCAGCATGCGCGAAAAGCCGTCCGCATGGATGGCGAAGTCGGTGTACGCCTCGCCGTGCCCGCCCGCCACGGTGGAGGCGACCAGCGTGTCGTCGTGCAGCATGCGGCGCACCAGCGTGCCGGCACCCGGGGCCTGGGCCGACAGCACCCACAGGTGCAGGCTGCTCAGGCATTCGCCGGGCAAGGCCGCCAGCCAGTCCAGCGGCACTTGGCCGATGGCGCCGGCGGGGACCCTGTCGTTCCAGCCGTCGTCGGCCAGCGGCACCATGAACGTCCAGGAGACGAACTCGGTGTGCAGTTCCCAGCGGATGCGGAAAGCGCCCAGGTCCACGCGCAGGTGCGTGCTCTGCGCATCCGGCTGGGCCTGGTGGTGGTCGCGCAGCAGGCGGGCCAGGTGCGCGCGGCTCGCCTCACGCTGGTCCGCGTCCGCCAGCATCACCACGTGCGAGATCGCCAGCGGCGCGCCCATGGCTTCCGGCGGGCGGGCGTGGATCTCGTTGTGCAGTTGCGCCCGCAGGGCGTGCTGGCGGGGATGCTGGTGGTGGGTGAGCGGCATGGGCGGAAGGGCGCGAAGGCAGGGGCGATCAAATTCGGACAGGGCGGCAGCCCCGAACCTGCAAGAGCCATGCCCTGCAGGGGCGCCGCATTGTGCCCCAGCCCGGGCACCGGCGCGACCGCCGGGCGCACAAAAGCCAACGGCACCCGAAGGTGCCGTTGGCGGGGTCACGGCAGAAGGCGCGGCACAGGCCGCCCCTTCTGCGGGGCCGGGGGGCGTCAGTCTTCGACGAAGGCCTCTTCGCGCTTCTTGCTCACGGCGGGCAGCAGCACGATGACCAGCAGCAGCACGGCGGCGGCCAGCAGACCGGCGGAGATCGGACGCGTGACGAACACGCTCCAGTCGCCGCGCGACAGCAGCAGCGCACGGCGCAGGTTCTCTTCCATCATCGGGCCCAGGATGAAGCCCAGCAGCAGCGGTGCGGGTTCGGTGCCCAGCTTGTAGAACACGTAGCCGACGAAACCGAAGATGCCCACCATCCACACGTCGAACGTGTTGTTGTTGGTGCCGTACACGCCCACCGCGCAGAACAGCACGATGGAGGGGAACAGCCAGCGGTAAGGCACGGTCAGCAGCTTGATCCACATGCCGATCAGCGGCAGGTTCAGGATGATCAGCATCGCGTTGCCCAGCCACATCGAGGCGATCAGGCCCCAGAACAGCTCGGGGTTGCTCGTCATCACCTGGGGACCAGGCTGGATGTTGTGGATCGTCATGGCGCCCACCATCAGCGCCATCACGGCGTTGGGGGGAATGCCCAGCGTCAGCAGCGGAATGAAGGAGGTCTGTGCACCGGCGTTGTTGGCGGCTTCAGGAGCTGCCACGCCGCGGATGTTGCCCTTGCCGAACGGGACTTCGCCGGCATGCAGCTTGGTCTTCTTCTCGATCGTGTAGGCGGCGAAAGCCGACAGCAACGCGCCACCACCAGGCAGGATACCCAGGGAGCAGCCCAGGGCCGTACCACGCAGCACGGCAGGCAGCATGCGCTTGAAGTCTTCCTTGGTGGGGAACAGGCCCTGCACCTTGGCGGTGAAGACTTCACGGTCTTCTTCGGGCTTGGACAGGTTGGCGATGATTTCGCCGTAGCCGAACACACCCATGGCGATCACGACGAAGTTGATGCCGTCGGTCAGTTCAGGGATGTCGAAGCTGTAGCGGGCCACGCCCGAGTTCACGTCGGTACCGACCAGGCCCAGCAGCAGGCCCAGCACGATCATCGAAACCGCCTTCAGCAACGAGCCCGAAGCCAGCACCACGGCGCCGATCAGGCCCAGCACCATCAGCGAGAAGTATTCGGCAGGACCGAACTTGAAGGCGATCTCGGTCAGCGGAGGAGCGAAGGCCGCCAGGATCAGCGTGCCCACGCAACCGGCGAAGAACGAGCCCATGCCGGCAGCCGCCAGCGCGGGGCCCGCCCGGCCCTTGCGCGCCATCTGGTAGCCGTCGATCACGGTCACCACCGAGGATGACTCGCCCGGTAGGTTCACCAGAATGGCGGTGGTCGACCCGCCGTACTGCGCGCCGTAATAGATACCGGCCAGCATGATCAGCGCAGCCACGGGGGGCAGCGCGTACGTGGCAGGCAGCAGCATGGCGATGGTGGCCACGGGGCCGATGCCCGGCAGCACGCCGATCAGCGTACCCAAGATACAGCCGATCAGGCAGTAAATCAGGTTCTGGAAGGTGAAGGCGACGCCGAAGCCAGTCGCCAGGTTGTCAAACAATTCCATGGTCGTCGATGCTCCTGCTTAACCCGAAATGAAACTGGGCCACACCGGGAACTGCAGCTTCAGCGCCCACACGAAAGCCACGTAGCTGCCCACCGCCAGGATGGTCGCCAGGACGAAGGTTTCCTTGTAGTTCACCTTTTCACCCGCCTGGGCCGCAATGAACACCAGGCCGTAGATGGCGACGATCAGGCCCATGGCCGGCACGCCGAAGCTCGGCAGGCCTGCCAGCAGGACGCCGAAGGCGAAGTTGGATGCCAGGATGAAGAAGATCTGCTTCCAGGCCCACTTGCCGATCTTGTCGCCGTCGTTGCCGCTCTCCACCACCGTGGCGTAGAACGTCACCGCAGCGCCAAGGATGGCGAGCAGGATGCCGAGGATCAGGGGGAAGTAGCCCGGGCCCATGCGGGCGCCGGAACCGATGTTGTAGTTACCTGCGCCGATGGCAAATGCCAGGCCCACGCCCATGAACATGAGGCCTGAAAAAAAGTCTTTTTGACTCTTGATTTTCACAATAGTGTCTCCTGAGAGGATTCGCGACGGGCGATTGTGACGCGCAACCCCCAGGGGATCGATGTGGATTCCACTAACAGAGGGATACCCCGGGGGTGGTGCCCGCAAAGCGAGCATCCATGCGGGTTCCGGGGCACCAGGGCGGTGCGCCGGCGGCCCCGCCGCGGGTGCCTCGGAGCCACCCCGACAAAGGTCTGCGCCCGTTTGGTGCGGTACGGCCGGACCGGGGCCGGCCTACTCCAGCGGCGGCGTGGTGGCGATCACTTCTTCCAGCGTGGTCACGCCCTCGGCCACGCGCAGGGCGCCCGCCAGCCGCAGGGGTCGCATGCCGTCCTGCACGGCCTGGCGGCGCAGTGCCTCGATGGACGGCGATTGCGTGATGCGCTCCTTGAGCGCCTCGCTCACCGTCAGCAGTTCGTACAGCCCCATGCGCCCACGGAAGCCGCTCATGCGGCAGTCCACGCAGCCCACGGGCCGGTAGGGCTGGTAGCCGCCGTTGATCTTCCACGGCTTGATGAAGTCCGCCAGCGCCTGGGGCGACGCCGACTCGTCCTTCTGCCTGCACTGTTTGCACAGCGTTCGCACCAGCCGCTGCGCCAGCACGCCCAGCAGCGTGGCGTTGAGCAGGTAGGCCGGCACGCCCAGCTCCATCAAGCGGGTGATGGCGGAGGGCGCATCGTTGGTGTGCAGGGTGGAGAACACCAGGTGGCCGGTGAGCGCCGCCTGGATGGCCATCTCGGCGGTCTCCAGGTCGCGGATCTCGCCCACCATGATGATGTCCGGGTCCTGGCGCATCAGGGCGCGCAGGCCTTCGGCGAAGTTGAAGTCGAGCTGAGGCTGCACCTGCGTCTGGTTGAAGCTGGGCTCGATCATCTCGATGGGGTCTTCCACCGTGCTCACGTTGACCTCTTCGGTCGCCACGCGCTTGAGGGTGGAGTACAGCGTGGTGGTCTTGCCCGAGCCGGTGGGCCCGGTCACCAGGATGATGCCGTGCGGGCGCTTGACGAGCTGCTCCCAGCGCTGGGCGTCATGCACCGCGAAGCCCAGCGCGTCCAGGTCCTTGACGGCGTTGTCCGGGTCGAAGATGCGCATCACCATCTTCTCGCCGAAGGCGGTGGGCAGCGTGGACAGGCGCATTTCCACTTCATCGCCGCGCTGGTTGCGGGTCTTGATGCGGCCGTCCTGCGGGCGGCGCTTTTCCACCACGTCGATGCGGCCCAGCAGCTTGATGCGCGAGACCATGGCGTTGTGCACGCCCATGGGCATCTGGTAGACCGGGTGCAGCACGCCGTCGATGCGGAAACGGATCACGCCCTGCTCGCGCCGCGGCTCCAGGTGGATGTCACTCGCACGCTGGTCGAAGGCGTACTGCCAGAGCCAGTCCACCACCTTGACCACGCCCTGGTCGTTGGCATCGAGTTGCTTGTTGCTGCGGCCCAGCTCCACCAGTTGCTCGAAGCTGCTGCCCGCGCTGGCGCCGCCCGCCTTCTGCGCGGCCCGCACCGACTTGGCCAGCGCGAAGAACTCGGCCGTGAAGCGCTGGATGTGCTGCGGGTTGGACAGCACGCGGCGCACGGTGCGGCGCGACTGGCGCTCCACCTCGGCCACCCAGTCGTCGATGAAGGGCTCGGCCGTGGCCACCACCACTTCCTGCGGCGTGACCTGCACCGGCAGCACCCTGTGCCGCTCGGCGTAGCTGGCGCTCATGGCGTCGGCCACGCGGCCCACGTCCACCTTGAGCGGGTCGATGCGGAAATACTGCAGGCCGGTGCGCTGGGCGATGTACTCGGTGAGCATCTCCACGTCCAGCGGCTTGCCGTCGGCCGCGCGTGCCATGGCCACGCTGGCCAGGCGCACCAGCGGATGCTGGCTGCTCTCGGCCTGCGAGCAGCGTGCGATGGTGCGGGCGGCCTCCTCTTCCGAGATCACGCCGTCGGCCCGCAGCCATTCCACGATGCGCCGCCACTCCAAGGGGCCGGTGGGCTTGGGCGGCACCGGCTTCTTCCCGGGGGTCGTCTCGGTGGTCATGGGCAGTTCTTCTTTCAGGCAGGCGGATCAGGAAGCAGCAGAGGGCTGACGCAAGGGGGTCCGTTCAGCCGATGGGCTTGAACACACGCGGCCACTTGCTCGCAGGCAGGTCCCAGCGTGCCTGCACCGCCTCGGCGCGGGCCAGCAGCTCGGCACGCTTGGGGACCGTGGGCGTGCGCTGGGCCAGCACCACGGTGTTGCCCTCGCGCGTGGGCTTGAAGGCCCAGAGCGCGTCGCTGCCGAAGGCCTCGGCCATCTTGCCCAGGCTGCGTTCGTAGCTGGAGGCCCGGCCGAACAGGTTGACCGTCATCGTGCCGTCCTCGGTGAGCAGGGCGCGGCAGTCGGCATAGAACTCGGCGCTGTCGAGCACCGGCGCCGCCGCCTCGTGGTCGTACAGGTCCACCGCCAGCGCGTCGACCGTGCTCTGCCATTCGGGCTTGCGGATCTCGGCGGCCGCATCGGCCAGCACCACGCGCAGCTTGGGGCCGTCGGGCGGCAGCTTGAACCAGGCGCGGCACACGGCCAGCACCTGCGGGTTCAGCTCGATGGCCGTGCAGCACATGCGCAGCTTCTTGTGGCAGAACTTGGTGATGGCGCCGGCGCCCAGGCCCAGTTGCATGGCGTGGCGCTTGCCCACGCTGGCGGGCTCGACGAACAGCAGCCAGGCCATCATGCGCTGCACGTATTCCAGCTCGATGTCGAAGGGCTGGTCCACGCGCATGGATCCCTGGATCCAGGGCGTGCCCAGATGCAGGTGGCGGACCTCGCCGTCGTCGGAGACGCTCACTTCGGGCAGCTCGGCCAGGGTTTTCTTCTTGCGGGTCGTCGTCGTCAAATCGTCACACCAATCCAAAGGGGGCCAGGGCGTCGGCCCAGGCGTTGCGTTTCTTCTCGAAGCTCCAGGCGGCATGGGCCGGGCTGGTGGAGGGCAGGCGCAGCGAAGCGATCGCCCTGTCCGCACTGCTGTCCAGGCCCAGGCTCGCCCGCACGGCGGGCGTATGCCGGAAGCTCTCCCCGCCATTGTGGGCGATGGCGGCCAGCCGCGGCAGCTGCGCACGCAGGCCGCGGAAGTCGTTCACCTGCGCGTTGCGGATGGCCGCGTCCAGGCTGCCTTCGCGCTCGCAGGCCGCATACACGTCCCACAGCCCGAGGCCGCGGTCCAGCAACCAAGCGCAGCGCCCCGCGTAATCGGCGCGGTCCGGCAGCGGGTGGCTGGGCCACAGCGACTGCAGGATGCGCCAGAACTGGTTCTGCGCATGGCCGTAGTACTGCCCGGCCCGCAGCGACGCCGCGCTGGGGAAGCTGCCCAGCACGAGCACCACCGTCCGTGCCGACACGACCGGCGGCAGACCCACCAGGGCCGGAGGTGCGGGGGCGGGGGACGGCGGGACAGCGGCGGGCATGGCCGGCATTGTCCTGCCAATGCAGGACAGCGCGGAGATCGCAGGGAGGGCGTGCGCACGCGGGGTGCAACACTATCAAAACAATAGCTATTTGCGCTTACCCCTATTGGGCCAGATGCCAAAAAGGCTTGAATCCCACGCCCACCCTGCGTGCGCAGCGGGACTGGTGAAGGCACTGCGCCGGGCGGTTCGGCCGTGCCGCAGCCGGCGCCCCGCCTCAGGGCGGCGACAGCAGTGCCGCCAGCCGGGGCAGCGCGGCGCAGGCGTTGGCGTGTGTCGCCTCGGCCAGCTCCTGCACCGGCATGCCGCGCAGTTCCGCCACCACGGCGGCGATGCGCGGCAGCTCGCCGGGGGTGTTGCGGGCCTGGGGCGTGCCGGCCTCGCGGTCGGCGGCCGTCACATACAGCCAGTGCGGGGGAATGTCAGGCGCGTCGGTCTCCATCACCAGGGAGGAAAGTGGCAGCGCCTGCGCCAGCCGCCGCAGCTGCAGTGCGCGGTCGAAGGTGACGGCGCCGCCGAAGCCCAGCTTGAAACCCATCGCGATGAACGCCTCGGCCTGCTGCTGGCTGCCGTTGAAGGCGTGGGCGATGCCGCCACGCACGGGCAGTTCGCGCAGGGCCTTGAGCAGCTTGTCCGAGGAACGCCGCACGTGCAGGATCACCGGCAGGTCGAAGCGGCGGGCCAGTTGCAGCTGGGCGCGGTAGAAGCGCTCCTGCCGGGCGGCGTCCAGGCCGGGCACGAAATAGTCCAGCCCGATCTCGCCGATGGCGACCAGGCGCGGGTCGTCGCGGTGGGCGGCCAGGGCCTGCTCCAGCACCTGTAAGTCGTCGTCGCCCGCGCGGCCGGTGAACAGCGGGTGGATGCCCAGCGCATAGCTGTCGCCATGCCGGTGGGCGAGCGTGCGCACGGCCTCCAGGTTGGCCAGCTCGACGGCCGGCAGCACGCAATGCCTGACGCCGGCGCCGCGGGCGGCATCGCGCACGCCATCCACATACGCGCGGCCGGCGTGCGCCTCGAACTCGTCAAGGTGGCAGTGGGTGTCGATCCAGGCGTCCATCGCACGATGATGCCAGCCCGTCCGCGGTCCTGCGGCGAGCAGGCCATGGCCCGCCCAGGGAAACACAAGGACACATGCAGGCGGGCGCGTTCCGTGCTACTGTGAACATACGCGTCCGCCACGTCCCCCGCCGCCCCATGCCGGGGAGCCCATCCTGAGGTGACTGCATGCCCCGGCCCCCACGCTACAGCCCGTCCCGCCGCGCGCCAGCGCCCCTGCCGCCGCTGTCCGCAGCCGCGCCCGCAGCGGCTGCGAGTGCGGCTCCGCGCGATGAGGCCTCCCTGCCCTCGGCCCCCGCCGCATCCGGCTCGCCCCCGCCCTCGGTGCGGATGCCTTCCCACCACCGCCTCTGGGCCGTGATCGCCCTCCTCAGCGGCCTGCTGGCCGCCAGCCTGTGGTGGGGGGG
>JAEWPH010000173.1 GCA_023460715.1 Pseudomonadota bacterium
CCCCAGGACCGCCGCTGGGGCCGCGACGCCCAGCGCGTGCGCGCCGCATACGACCTGCTGGCGCCCTGAACGCGGCGATCCGGCGCCGCAGAACCAGCGACTCGCGCGTCCTACCCGTGGCCCCGGCGCATGCCGCGGCGCGTGGAGCCATGACCGCCAGGCCCTGCCCTTTCGCTTTCCGGCGCCGCGCTCACCAGCGCACGGCCCGTCCCAGCAGACGCCGTGGATCCGGCTCCGCCGGTCCACCGGCTTCGTCCCCCCTCCCGGCGCGCGCAGCCCGCCGAGAGCAGGGGGGAAGCGGCGCAGCCGCTCAGGGGGGGTTCGTCACTCCTCGCTGGTCCACTCCACCTGCACCCCCAGGCTGCGCAGGTTCTCCACGAAGCGCGGATGGGCGCGGCGGATGGGCGCGGCGTGGCGGATCTCGGAACGGCCGGGCGTGCTGGCGGCCACCATGAACAGGGCGATCGCCACGCGGATGATGTAGGGGCTCTCCACCACCGCCGGGGTCAGCGCATGCCCGCCGAAGGTGACGATGCGGTGCGGGTCGGACGAGAACACGTGCGCGCCGAACTTCGACAGCTCGCCCGTCCAGCCCAGGGCGCCGTCGTACACCTTGTTCCAGAACATGGCATTGCCCTCCGCCCGCACGCCCAGGGCGATGAAGATGGGCAGCAGGTCCACCGGAAAGTACGGCCACGGCGCCGCCTCCACTTTGGTCAGCACGTTGCTGGTGAAGGGCGTCTGCACCTTGAGCGGCCCGTCCACCACCGCGCGCGACCAACCGCCCTCGTGCACGATGCGCACGCCGAACTTGGCGAAAGTGCGGTCGATGAGGGGAAAGTTCTCGGGGGCGCTGTTCTTCACCACCACGTCGCCGCCGGTGATGGCACCCAACGCCAGGAAGGTGGTGATTTCGTGGAAGTCCTCGTCGAAGCGGAACTCCCCGCCGCCCAGCGGCGTGCCGCCATGCACCGTCACGCGCGAGGTGCCGATGCCGTCGATGCGCAGGCCCAGCAGCGCCATGAAGCGGCAGAACTCCTGCACATGCGGCTCCGAGGCCGCGTTGGTGAGCGTGGACGCACCCGGCGCACCCGCCGCGCAGAGCACGAAGTTCTCTGTGGTGGTGACGGAGGCGTAGTCCAGCCAATGGTCGTTCGGCGTGAGAGCGCCTGCCGAGCGCACCAGCAGCGACCCCTCGGCCCGCTCCACCGTGGCACCGAAGCTGCGGAACACCTCCACGTGCGGATCGATCTCGCGCACGCCCAGGGTGCAGCCCTTCACGTTGTCCTCCAGCCGCGCCACGCCGAAGCGCGCCAGCAGCGGGGGCACCAGCATGATGGACGAGCGCATCTCCTCGGGCAGGCGGTGGCTGGCCGCATCGAACACCGTATCGCGGTGGTGCAAGTCCAGCGTGCCGCTGGCGTGGTCCCACTGCACCGTGCTGCCCAGCGTGCGGAAGATGTCGAGGATCTTGCGCACGTCGGTGATGTCGGGCACACCGTGCAGGCGCAGCGGCTCGCGCGTGAGCAACGTAGCGCACAGTACGGGAAGAACGGCGTTCTTGTTGGCGGAAGGCGTGATGCGCCCGCGCAGAGGCGTGCCGCCGTGGACGATGAGGTTGGACATGGAATGGGGGACTAGAGGAAGGGCCGGCAACGGCAGCCCGGAAGTGCGTAGCCGGCACTGTAGCGCCATCGCAGGTGCCATGCACGCCGGCGGCGGCCCGCGTGTCGGCAAGGCGTCCTTAGCCGGCCAGGGGCGGCGTCCGACAGACCGGCGCCGGGCGCCCGCCTATCGTGCCTCAGCCTCCCCGGAACACCATAACAACACATGCCGTCCTCCGCCGCTGCCGCAGCATCGCCCGCATCCCCCCTGCCCACCGCCACGGGCCCGTCCGGGGCCGATGCCCCCCGCCGCGCCCCCGGCCTGTCCATGGCCGCCTGGCGGCAGTTCATGAATGTGGCCAAGCCCTACTGGCAGGGCGACCGCAAGATGGCGGCCTGGTCGCTGCTGGGCCTGCTGGTGCTGCTGATGCTGTGCGAAACGCAGCTCGCAGTGATGCTGATCGACCGCACCGGCGAGATGACCTCGGCCCTGGCCGCGCACGACCGCGACCGCTTCTGGAGCGCCGTGCAGACCTGTCTGCTGGTGCTGGCCTTCGCGGTGCCGGTCTACGCCTTCTACTACTACATGCGCGATGCCTTCGCCAACCACTGGCGCCGCTGGCTCACCCACCGCTTCCTGGACGGCTACCTGGGCGGTCGCCGCTACTACGACCTGAATGCGCAGGGCGTGATCGACAACCCCGACCAGCGCATCAGCGAAGACATCAACACCTTCACGGGCCGCTCCACGCACTTCCTGCTGATCTTCCTCGGGGCGCTCATGCAGCTGGTCGCCTTCAGTGCCGTGCTGTGGTCCATCTCGCGCCTGCTGGTGGCCTTCCTGGCGGTGTATGCGCTGGTGGGCACGGTGGTGGCGCTGTATGTGTTCGGCGCGCCGCTGATCCGGCTCAACTTCTGGCAGCTTCGGCGGGAGGCGGACTTCCGCTTCGGGCTGATGCGGCTGCGCGAGAACGCGGAGTCCATCGCGTTCTACCGCGGCGAGGCGCAGGAGCGCGCGCAGCTGGACCACAGCTTCCAGGCGGTGTTCAACAACTATGCGCGGCTCATCAAGCGCCAGCGCTCGCTGAACCTGTTCCAGCGCGCGTTCAGCCAGCTCACGGTGGTGATTCCCAGCATCATCCTGGCCGACGCCGTGCTGTCGGGCGAGATGGAGGTCGGGCGCGCCATCCAGGCAGCCGGCGCCTTCACGGCCGTGCTGGCCGCTGTCTCGCTGATCGTGGACAACTTCGAGAGCCTGAGCAAGTTCGTGGCCGGTATCGGCCGCCTGGACACGCTGGGCCAGGTGCTGCTGGGCGCGCCGCGCGGGGATGAACCCGAGGAGCCGGAAGCCGCCGCCGCCGCCCTGCGCCAGCGCCGGCGCGAGCGGCTGGAGCGGCTGCGGGAACGCGCCCGCCGCAGAAAAGCGCAGGGGCAGCCGGCAGAAGCGGCAGGCCCGGCACCGGCCGCGCCGGCCTCGTCGGCCGCCGGCCTGCCGGGCGCCGCGACCATCGAGTCGCGCGAGGGCGAGCGGTTTGCCATCGAGAACATGACGCTGTACACGCCGCAGGGCGGCCGGCTGCTGGTGAAGGGTTTGTCGCTCGAACTGCAGAGTGGCGATGCGCTGCTGATCACCGGGCCCAGCGGCTGCGGCAAGAGTTCGCTGCTGCGCGCCATCGCAGGCTTGTGGCGCGAGGGCGAAGGCGTGGTCCACCACCCGCCGCTGGACGACCTGTTCTTCCTGCCGCAGCGGCCCTACATGCAGCACGGCACGCTGCGCAGCCAGATGATCTACCCCGCGCAGGAAACGTCCCTGAGCGACGACGAGCTGCTGCAGATGCTGCAGGACGTGCACCTGCCAGACCTGGCCGAGCGCGTGGGCGGCCTGGGCGCCACGCGCGAATGGGACAAGCAGCTGTCCATCGGCGAGCAGCAGCGCCTGGCCTTTGCCCGCGTGCTGGTGCGCCAGCCGCGTATCGTCATCCTGGACGAGGCCACCAGCGCCCTGGACAGCGCCAACGAGGCCGCGCTGTACCAGCGCGTGCGCGGCAGCGGCGCGTCGGTCATCAGCGTGGCCCACCGCCCCGCCGTGCTGGCGCACCATACGCATGTGCTGCAGCTGACCGGCGACGGCGGCTGGAAGGTGCATGCCGCGCAGGACTTCGAGTTCGAGGACTGACGCACCGGGGGCGTCCGCCCCCCGCATCGCCGCGTACCGGCGGCGCGGTGCGCTCACTCCGGCTGGATGTTGGCGGCGCGGATGATCTTGCCCCAGCGCTCCAGCTCGCGGTTCTGGAAGGTGGCCAGTTCCTTCGCGTCCATGAAGGCCGCCTCCTGGCCGGTCTTCTCGATCACCTGCTTGACGCCGGGCGCCGCCAGGGCGCCGCGCATCAGCTCGCCCAGGCGTTGCACCACCGGCGCCGGCGTGCCCGCAGGTGCGTACAGCGCATTCCAGTAGCCGAACTCGTAGCCCGGCAGCGATTCGCTGATGGCCGGCACCTGGGGCACCAGGGGCGATCGCTGGGGGCTGCTCATGCCCAGCGCGCGCAGCTTGCCGGCCTGCACCTGGGGCAGGCTGGTGGTCAGGTCGACGATCATCAGGTCGATCTGGCCGCCCACCAGGTCCAGCACCGCCGGCGGGTTGGCCTTGTACGGCACGTAGTTGAACTGCGTGCCCGTGGCCTGCTGGAACAGCTCCGTGGCGACGCGGGCCGACGAGCTGCCCGAGCCGTAGTTGAGCTTGCCCGGCGAGGCCTTGGCCAGGGCCACCAGCTCGGCCACGTTGTTCGCCTTGATCTGCGGGTTGACGACCAGCGCCATGTAGCCCTTGGCCAGCAGCGCCACGGGCTGGAAGTCCTTGATCGGGTCGTAGCCGATCTTCTGCAGCAGGTGCGGGTTGGCGGACTGCGTGGTGTTGGTCGTCATGAACAGCGTGTAGCCGTCCGGTTGGGCCTTGGCCACGTACTGCGCGGCGATGCCGCCGAACGCGCCGGCGCGGCTCTCCACCACCACGGCCTGGCCCGTGGCCTTGGTGACTTCCGCGCCGATGGCGCGGGCCAGGCCGTCGGTGGCGCTGCCGGGCGTGGAGCCG
>JAEWPH010000174.1 GCA_023460715.1 Pseudomonadota bacterium
CGCTCTCGCCGCGCTGCGCACGGCGGGCAGGGGGACGCAGCCATCGCTGCGGGGCGGCCCTTGCCCGGCTGCTGCTGGGGTGGGCCATGCGGAGTCAGAAGCCTTGCACTATGGCAGGCCGGGCCGACTGCGCCCGCTGTTCATTTCAGCCTTCGGCTATGTCCGCTCCGCTTCGCACGCACGGCTGGCGCCAGGCCAGTCTTCGCCGGAGCGTCAGGCGTCAGCGCGGCGCCAGCTTCTCGAAGTCGCGGTCCAGGCGGGCCAGGCTGCTGGTGATGCGGGCGCGCTGGGCGCCGATCCAGGCGGACTGCTGGTCCACGCGGGTCTGTGCGGCCTTGAGCATGCGGGCCATCTCGGCGGGCTGCGGGCCGCCGGCGGTGGCGCGGTGCTGGATGATGGCCACCGGGTCCAGCGTGGCGCGGAACTCGGCCTCGTCCATGGGCAGCTGCGCGGGGAATTCCGAGCCATGCACCGATGCGGCGTAGATGCGGCGCGCCTCGGCATACGGGAAGTCCAGCGGCTTGAGGTCCTTGGCCTTGGCGTAGCTCACCACTTCCGACGCGAAGTGGTGGCCCACCCGGAAGGGCAGCTTGTACTTGCGCATCAGCACGTCGGCCAGCTCCTGTGACGCCGTCCAGTCGTTGTTGAGCTCTTCCAGCGCGCGCTGCGGGTCGATGACCAGCGCATTCAGGATGCGGTCCCAGCGCTGGAGCACGGTGATGGCGCTGCGCACCATGGCGACGTTGGTGCTGGTCTCCTTCGGGTCCTGCATGCCAGGCGGAATGTTGTGCGCCTGGATGGCTGCGCCCATGCCCAGCGTGAGCGCCTGCGAGGCGTCGCGCCGCGTGCTGTTGAGCAGGCCGGGGTTGCGCTTTTGCGGCATGGCGCTGGACACATAGGTGTTCCCGCCCCCCTCCTGCAGCAGGATCCACGGACGGGGCTGCGCATACTGCGTCATCACGTCCTCGATGAAGGTGCCGGCGTGCAGGGCGATCGCCATGACGATGGCGCCGGCCTCCACGGGCTGGTCCACGGCCGAGACCTGCGCCGCGTCGTAGGCGTTGTCCACCGTGGCGGCGAAGCCGAGGTAGTCCGCCATGCGCTGGCGGTTGAGCGGCCAGCTCGTGCCGTTGAGCACCGTGGTGCCCATGGGCGAGCGGTCAATGCGGGCATAGGCCTCGCGGATGCGCTGGGCGTCGCGGTCCAGCCCGCTGGCCAGGCCCAGCAGGTAGTGGCCGTAGCTGTTGGGCTGCGCCGCCACGCCGTTGGTGTAGTTGGGCACGATGGTGGACTGGTGCTGCCCGGCCAGCCGCACCATGGTGGCCGTGGTCTGGTTCAGCGCCTCGGCCAGGCGCAGCATCTCCTCGCGCAGCAGGGCCGAGCGCACGGTGGAGAGCATGTCCTGGCTGGAGCGGCCGGCGTGCAGCAGCGTGATCTGCGGGCCGGCGGCCTCGATCATCAGCGGCTCGAAGGTGATCACCAGGTGGGGCCGCTTGCCGCCCGGGCGGTTGCCGTCGGCCAGCACCTTGCTGATGCCCTGGTAGGCCAGCGGGGCGATGGATTTGTCGAGCAGGCCTTCCTCGGTGTTGATGACGGCGCTGGCCTTGTTGATTTCTCCGAGCCAGAAGAATTCGTCCTGGACGGGAGCGGCCTGGGCCGGTGCGGTGGCGAGGTGCATTGACAGGGCGAGCGCGGCGAAGGCGCGCAACGGCAGTGGGGGCATGGGGTGTTTGTCTCCTGCTGGGGTGTGTTGTGTAGCGCCACCCCGTGCCCACGACCCGTTCGCACGTACGCGGATGCCGAATGCGCGGAGCGGCGCACCGCCATTGTGCGTGCATGCGGCCCCGCCTGCGGAAGCAGGGCGGAGGGCACAGGCTGGGGCGCTCAGCGCGCCAGCACCTCGCGCACCGCCGCCACCTGCCGGCGGGAGACGGCCAGCGGCTCGGCCAGCCCGTGCAGGCGCACGGCCCAGCCTTCGCCCTCTTCGGCGTCGTAGTGTTTCTCCAGCGCGCGGATGGCGCGCCGGGCAACTAGCGCATTGCGGTGCACGCGCAGGAAGAGAGCGGCGTGGCGCGCCTCCAACTCCGCCAGCGAGCCGTCGAGGATGTAGCTGCGCAGGGCCGTGCGCACGGTGACGTACTTCAGCTCGGCCTTCAGGTACAGCACTTCAGGCAGCGGCACGCGCTCGGTGCGGCCCCGGTCCTGGATCAGCAGGGCCTCGTCCGCTCCCGGCGCGGGGGCCGGCGTGGCGCGCGCGCGCTGCACCTTGGCCAGCGCCTGCTGCAGCCGCTCCAGCCGCACGGGCTTGGTCAGGTAGTCCACGGCGTCCAGTTCGAACGCGCTCACGGCATGGTCGGCATGGGCGGTCACGAAGACGATGGCCGGTGGCTGCGGCAGGCTGCGCAGGGTTTGGGCCAGGGCCAGGCCGTCCATGCCGGGCATGTGGATATCCAGCAGCACGGCGTCCACCGGCTGGCCGTTGCGCAGCACGGCCAGGGCGGCGTCGGCGTCGGCGGCTTCCACTACGGCATGCGGCTCGGCGCAGTCGCCCAGCAGCATGCGCAGGCGGCTGCGGGCCAGGGCTTCGTCGTCCACGATGAGGATGTGCATGGTGTCGGGCTCGTCGGACAGGGGGGCGGGTCGGTCAGCGGGGCGGGGCGGGCAGGGCGATGCGCACCTGGTACAGGCCGTCGTGCAGGCCGGCGGAAAAGTCGCCCTCCACGTCGTGCAGCAGCCGCAGGCGGGCCCGCACGTTGTCCAGGGCGATGCCATGGCCGCGCGGTGCGGGGGCGCCGTCGGCCGGGGCGGGCGGGACGGTGTTGGTGATCTGCACCACCACCCGGCTGCCGCGCAGCTCGGTGCTGATGCGCAGCTTGCCGCCGCGGGCGCTGGGCTCCACGCCGTGCTTGACGGCGTTCTCCACCAGCGGCTGCAGCAGCAGCGGCGGCAGCCGGGCGCCGTCCGCGCGCGCATCCAGCACCCACTGCACGCGCAGCCGCTCTTCGAAGCGCACCTGCTCGATGTCCAGGTAGCGGCGCGCCAGCAGGATCTCCTCGCCCAGGGTGGCCGACTCGCCCTGTTCGACCAGCGCATGGCGGAACAGGTCGCTCAGGTCTTCCAGCAGGGCCTCGGCCTTGGCGGGCTCGGCGCGCACCAGGGCGATGGCGCTGTTGAGCGTGTTGAACAGGAAGTGCGGGCGGATGCGCGACTGCAGCTCGGCCAGGCGGGCGGTCGTCTCGGCCGGCAGCGTGGCGCGCGCGCGCAGCAGCAGCCACTCGAAGATCGTCGCGCCGATCGCCGCGCCGGCGAGCGCCGGGCCGGCACCGACCAGCCCACCGA
>JAEWPH010000175.1 GCA_023460715.1 Pseudomonadota bacterium
GCCCACGCCTGCGCGCGCCGCCTTCGCGCGCTGCCTTTGCGCGCTGCCTTTGCGCGGCGGCGCTTCAGCTCCGTGCGGCCGCGGCGGCGATCTCCAGCGAGCGCAGGCGCAGCGCCGGATCGTAGACGTCGCTCACCAGCATGAATTCATCCGCACCCGTGGACTGCGCCAGTTCGGCGAACCCCGCACGCACGGTGTCCGGACCGCCGACCACGCCGGCCGCCAGGAAGTCCGCCACCGCGGCGCGCTCCTGCGGCTGCAGTCCCTCGGCATAGTTCTCGACGGGCGGCTGGAGCAACCCGCGCCGGCCCGTCAGGATGCCCAGCACGCGCTGGTAGGTGCTGCTGGCCAGGAACTGCGCTTCTGCGTCGGTGGGCGCAGCGATCACCGGCACGCCGATGGTCACGTAGGGCTTGTCCAGCACGGCCGACGGGCGGAACAGGCGCCGATACAGGTCGATGGCATGGTGCAGCAGCCGCGGCGCGAAGTGCGAGGCGAACGCATAGGGCAGTCCGCGTTCGGCGGCCAGCTGGGCGGAGAACAGGCTGGAGCCCAGGAGCCAGATGGGCACCTGCGTGCCGGCGCCGGGCACAGCCACCAGGCGCTGGCCGGGTTCCGCCGGGCCCAGCAGGCGCTGCAGCTCGGCCACGTCGCGGGGGAAGTCCTGCTCCGACTCTACGCGGTCGCGCCGCAGCGCGCGCATGGTGGGGCCGTCGGTGCCGGGCGCGCGGCCCAGGCCCAGGTCGATGCGGCCGGGGTACAGCTCGGCCAGCGTGCCGAAGGCTTCGGCCACCACCAGCGGCGCGTGGTTGGGCAGCATGATGCCGCCCGAGCCGACGCGGATGCGCTGTGTGGCGCCGGCGATGTGGCCCACCAGCACGGCCGTGGCGGAACTGGCGATGCCGGGCATGTTGTGGTGTTCCGCCAGCCAGTAGCGCGCAAAGCCCAGCGACTCGGCGTGCTGCGCGGTGCGCACGGCGATGGCCAGGGCCTCGGCCACGGTGCCGCCTTCGCGGACGGCCACCAGATCGAGCATGGACAGGGCAGGGCGTGGGGAGGGGACAGAAGTCATGTGGCCCATTGTGGGCCGATGGCCAAAGCCGTGCAGCCATGGGGAATAGTGGGGTAGACCCGCGTGAGCAAGGCTTGCGCGGGAGGCGCGCCGGAACGAAAAAAGCCCGCCGAGGCGGGCTTTCGAGGCTGGAGCCGTGCCGGCCGCTCAGTTCGGCAGGTTGAGCCGGTAGGTGGAGTACTGCGTTCCGAATACGCGTCCGTCCAGGGCCGCACCGGAGAGCTGCAGCCCGGTCAGGTAGCTGCCTGGCGCGTACCTTCCGGAAGTGCGGTCCGTGCATTGGCCGTTACCGCTGGTGAGCGGCGGGGTGCAGAACACGGTGGCTTTCCGGGCAGAGCTGGCGACCCGGACGGAGTCGTTGAAACTGAATTGGACGGTGTTCTGGGGCGCATAGCTGCCGTTGACCGTCACGGTCGTGGGGAAGGCCGCATCGCCGGGCACCGTCCAGGCATCGCCGCCGCCATTCACATCGATGATGGCCGGTTGCGGACCGTCCTCTTGGCTGTACATGGGCAGGGCTCCGGCCACCGGGCCAGTGGTGGGAATGTCGGAGCCGGCGCTGAACGCCTCCTGCATGAACGCCTCGTTCAGCAGCGCAAAGCGCTTCTGCTTCAGCTCGGCGATGTTGTGCGCACGCGCGAGCGTCCGGTAGGTTTGCACGCCGTCCGGCGTGGGGCCCGTGTTGCCGCGCAGGAAGTACTTGAACGTCCAAGAGCTTTGGGACGCCGATTGGTACAGCTGGGCGTCCGTGAGCAAGGGGCTGGCGAAGTACATGCTTCGCTCGATCCCGGAGTCCGGCGACGACACGGGTGCCGCTGGATCGACGAAGGCAGCGCCCATCCGGATGAAGTTTGTGCCCGAGACGCGCCCGTCCGCGCGCTTGAAGTTCAGGTTCGAGTAATTCTGGTCTGCCCACAGCGTGACGGTGGTGCTGAAAGGTGTGTCCACTTCGACACGGTCGAACTTCAGCACCGGCTGGCCATTGACGACCTCTGTTTCGTTGATGACGTTCAGCGTGTAGCCGGCGCTGTAGTAGTTGTACGCGGACTGGTTCAGCGTGGGGAACATTCTCAGCTGATGGAAGGGTGCAACGCCGCCGGTATAGACATACTGGTTGCCGATCGCACGCAGCTTGCCGTCGGCGTCCTTGCGCAGGACGAGCGACTCGGAGGTCTCCACGTTCTGTGGATCAACCAGCTTGTACGAGATGACGATATCTCCGTTAGCGCGTGAGTACTCGTAATTGCCTTTGTGGAATTTGACGCCCTGGGAGCCGCTGCGGAAGATGCCGGCAAACGCGCCGTTGTTGCTGCTGTCACGGCCCACGCGTGCGCCATTGTTCAAGAAGCTCGCGGGGTCGTTGCCCGCGAAGGCGCCCCTGCACTCCGAAGCCGTGATGGCGCTGGCGCCGCCGACGGCCACGCCATTGGTTGCCGGGCTGCTGATGCGCTGCTCGATCGGCAGCGCATAGCAGGCGGTCAAGGTCTCCAGCAGTGCCGCGATCTTCGCGGCCGTGCCTTCCTCCACCAGCGTGTAGGGCTCCGTCGAGGGCAGTGGCTTCCATGGTTCGCTGCTGTTGAACTGGACCGAGATGGGGGCTGCGCCGTCGGAGGCGGCCTGCTGGCGCACGGCGACCTCGATGTTGGTCGTGGTGTCGGATGCGGGCGTGATGCGCACCAGCAGGGAGTCCAGCAACCGGTCGTAGCCCGCGCCGTCGGCGGCGAAGGTGTCGCTCAGCGGATTGGTGCCGCTGACCTGTGCGGCGGCCAGCAGCGGGGCCAGCAGGTTCTGGATCTCGGCCGCTTTTTCCTGGATCTTTTCCGCGGTCAGGGTGGCCGTGCCGCCGGCCAGTTCGGCGGCCAGCCGGGACGGATTGCCGGAGGGGCTCAGCCGGGCCGCGATCAGCGTCGTGACCGAGGTGACGTTCACCGTCTGGTCGCTCAAGGCGCCGCTCACGCTGACGAGCTTCTCGGTTTCACCACTGGCGGCGGTGCGGGTCGCCACCACCACGAAGGGCGCCCGGGCGGTGGCGGGAACGGTGACGGTGAACTTGCCATCCGCCCCCACGGCATCGCTGGTGCCCACGATCTGCCCGCTGGCATCCGCCACGGTCACGACCGCCCCCGTGAAGGCAGCGCCGGTCGCCGCGGTTCCCGAGAAGGCATAGCTGGACGGTGCCACGGGCGTGACCGGCGTGGTGGGCGTGCCGGGGGTAGCCGGCGGCGTGGCACCGGGGTCCGTGGTGTCACTGCTGCCACCGCCGCCGCAGGCGGCCACGAGTGACAGCAGCCCCGTGGCCAGCAAGCCCTGGACAAGGCGGCTGCGCGAGCCGCAGAAGACGGGGGAAACGGGGGAAGACATCATGGATAGGCCCTTGCAAATTGGTTACAACTCAACCATAGATCGCAACGATTCAAATCAAAATGATGCAAATGCACTATCGCTTGCATGAGGCAACCCACTGGGGCCGGATGGAGGCGCGGGACACATGTGTCCGGAACCCGGGCCTGAGCGGGCCGCGAGGCGGTTGCGCCAGCCAGCGGCCCCGCCGTGATGCGCTTTCAGACGGCCGGGCTTGACGCCTTTCGATAGCTGTTGCTTATGATGTCGCCCTGATTCATTGCGCAAAACGAACGAGAGGCCGCTGCAGGCGCCTCCAGGGCCGATGCGAGGAGAGCGAGGGACGTTCATGGGATTCTTCAGCCGTTTGTTCCAGCCCCGGCCCGATGGCACGCCGGTGGCCGATGACTGGACGTCCCTGCCGGGCGACCAGGCGAGTGAACTGGTGCTTCACGGCGATCAGGCGGCCAAGCTGCTGGCAGAGATCGACATCGACGCCGCCATTGCCAGCCACGAGCGCTGGGTGCCCTGGCTCTACCGTGCGCTGCAGGGCCAGCCGGACGAGCAGCTGCGGCCTGAGGTGATCTGTAAGGACGATTGCTCCGAGCTCGGCCAGTGGCTGCACGGCAGCGGCCAGCGCGCCCTGGGACACTTTCCCGCCTTCGAGATGCTGGTGCGCCGCAACCGCTACTTCCACCAGCAGGCCGCAGCCATGCTGACCTTGCTGGCGGCCGGCGACCTGCGCCAGGCGGAGCAGGCCTTCAAGAGCTGCCGCCATGCCTCGGGCCAGGTGGTGTTGCTGCTCAAGGAACTCAAGCGCGGGCTCGGCCAGGGGCGCTGAGCGGCGTGGTGGCGATTTGAAGTAAAAATGGCCGCCAGCGCTTATGGAATAAGCGCACGGCGCTATCAATTTTAATGGTGATGGGGCGTGCCCGGCGGCGCGGGTCGCTGCGGTGGCTGGTTGTCCGCCGCCGCGCCGTGCCGCCCCAACGGAAGGTCTCTGGCGCACGCGCAGACGCCGCACGTACCGGCTGCCGTCCGCGCCCCGCTTTTTCAGTCGCGCGTGACGCGCAGCACCTCTTCCAGCGTGGTGACGCCGGTCTGCACCAGGCGCTCGCCGTCGTCGCGCATCAGGCGCATGCCACCGGCCAGGGCCGTGGCGCGGATGTCGGCCTCGGAGGCGCGGTTGTGGATCTGCGCGCGCATGGTGTCGTCCACCAGCAGCATCTCGAACACGCCCGTGCGGCCGCGGTAGCCCGTGGGGTCGGCCGGGTCGAGCTTGCGCACCAGACGCTGCGCCAGCACGCCCAGCAGCGAGCTGGACAGCAGGAACGGCTCCACGCCCATGTCGGTCAGGCGGGTGACCGCGCTGGCGGCGTCGTTGGTGTGCAGCGTGGCCAGCACCAGGTGGCCCGTGAGCGAGGCCTGGATGGCGATCTGCGCGGTTTCGAAGTCGCGGATTTCGCCGATCATGATCACGTCTGGGTCCTGGCGCAGGATGGCGCGCAGGGCCTTGGCGAAGGTCAGGTCGATCTTGCTGTTCACCTGCGTCTGGCCCACGCCCGGCAGCTCGTACTCGATGGGGTCTTCCACCGTCATGATGTTGCTGCTGGTGGCGTCGAGCCGGCCCAGCGCGGAGTACAGCGTGGTGGTCTTGCCCGAGCCCGTGGGTCCGGTCACCAGGATGATGCCGTGGGGCTGGGTGATGAGCCCCTCGAAGCGGTCGAGCGTGTCGCCCTGCATGCCCACCATTTCCAGCGTGAGCTTGTTGCCGCTCTTGTCCAAGAGGCGCAGCACGGCGCGCTCGCCATGGGCGCTGGGCAGGGTGGAGACGCGCACATCGATGGCCCTGGTCCCTAAGCGCAGGCTGATGCGGCCGTCCTGCGGCAGGCGCTTCTCGGAGATGTCCAGGTCGGCCATGATCTTCAGGCGCGAAATCAGGGCGGCGTGCAGCGCGCGGTTGGGCTGCACCACCTCGCGCAGCGTGCCGTCGACGCGAAAGCGCACGCTGGAATGCCGCTCGTACGGCTCGATGTGGATGTCGCTCGCGCCGTCGCGGGCAGCCTGCGTCAGCAGCGCGTTGAGCATGCGGATGATGGGCGCATCGCCCGCCGACTCCAGCAAGTCTTCGACCGCGGGCAGCTCCTGCATCATGCGGGAGAGGTCGGCATCGGACTCGACCTCGCTCACCACCATGGCGGCACTCGACTCGTTTTGCGAATAGGCCGTGCTGATGCGCTGGGCCAGCGTGGCCGCGTCCATCTGCGCCATGGCCTGCACGGTGTGCTTGCGCAGCACCTCGGAGATGGCGCTGGTGTCTGGTGCCGGACCGTGGCACAGCACCAGCTGCTGGCCGTCGTCTTCCAGCAGCAGCTGCGTGGAGCGCGCGAACGCGTAGGGCAGGGGGTGGCGCATGGTGGCGGCAGGCCTTACTTACTGCGGGCTGTACACGGAGGGTGCGGCAGGCGCCGGGGCCGGTGCGGCCGCGGGCTGCGGCGGCTGAGCGGACTGGCCCGGCAGCAGCGGCGCCAGCGGCACCGTGGGGGCGCCCGCGGGCGTGGCGTTGGGGGCCAGCGGCGGCAGCACCGGGGCGGCGGACACGCCACGCATCACGTTGCTGTCCGCCGGCTGCGTGACCTGCTGCAGCGCGCGGATGGCCTCGTAGCGGTCCATCATCAGCGCATCGCTGGTGGCGGCGTCGCGGATCACCACCGGCCGCAGGAACACCATCAGGTTGGTCTTGCGGCGGCTGCGCGCCTCGCTCTTGAACAGGTTGCCCAGCACGGGCACGTCGCCCAGGCCTGGCACCTTCTCCTGGTTGCCGTTGTATTCGTCCTGCAGCAGGCCGCCCAGCACCACGATGGCGCCGTCGTCCACCAGGACGTTCGATTCGATCGAGCGCTTGTTGGTGATCAGGCCGGTGGGCGAGGTGATGGAGGCCGTCTGGACGCTGGAGGTCTCCTGGAAGATCTGCATCTTCACCGTGCCGTTCTCGCTGATCTGCGGGCGCACCCGCAGCGTCAGGCCGACGTCCTTGCGCTCGATGGTCTGGAACGGGTTGACGGAACCGTTGGTGGCGCCGGTGTTGGTGAACTGGCCGGTGACGCACGGAACGTTCTGGCCGATGACGATGCGCGCTTCCTCGTTGTCCAGCGTCAGCAGGTTGGGCGTGGAGAGGATGTTGGCGTCGACGTTCGACTCCAGGAATCGCGCCAGCGCGCCCAGGATGTAGGTGCCGTTGATGTTGCGCAGCAGGCCCAGGTTGATGCCGGTCGAGGGCGCGGTGATGTTGCCGCTGGCCGCGCCCAGCTGCAGGTTGATGATGTTGGCGCCGCCGGCGTTGAAGTTGGTGCCCAGCACGCCGATGTTCTTGTCGCCGCTCTTGCCGAAGGCGTTCTGCCACTGGATGCCGAACTCGGCCGCCTTGTCGGCGTTGACTTCGACGATCAGGCTTTCCACGAACACCTGGGCGCGACGCGAATCCAGCCGGTCGATCACCGCGCGCAGCTGGCGGTACTGCGGCTCGGGCGCGGTGATGATCAGCGAGTTGGTGGCCTGGTCGGCCTGGATCTGGCCGCCGGTGGAAGGCTGGCCCAGCGGCTGCGCGGCCGCCG
>JAEWPH010000176.1 GCA_023460715.1 Pseudomonadota bacterium
CCGGACGCGGGCCAGGCGCTCGGGCGGCCAGCCGGGGGCGTCCGCATGGCTGGCCTCGCCGTCCGTCACGCCGACGATGTGCACCGCCCCGCCGCGCCGGGCATGGGCTTGCATCAGCAGGCCGCAGCACAGCAGTTCGTCGTCGGGATGGGGCGCCACCACCACCAGCCGTTGCGCGGCGAGTGCCTGCGGCACCGCCTCCGTCAACGGCTGCAGGGCCTGCGCCTGCGCCTGCAGCCAGGCGTGCCACGCAGCCGCGCCATGGCGCGGCGTGTCGATATGGCGCGACGCGGCATCTGCATCCGCGCCTGCGTCGGCATGCTGGTACTCCAAGGGCGCTGCGCTCACAAGGCCCATGGCGCCTCCGGTTCCGCGGCGCGCAGGCGGCCGAGCGCTGCGTCGTCCCGTTCGGCATGGCTTTGCCGGATGAACACCGGCAGGTCTGCCGCGCGCCGGGCAAACGCCGCATC
Organism: Pseudomonadota bacterium; assembly: GCA_023460715.1. GTDB lineage: Bacteria > Pseudomonadota > Gammaproteobacteria > Burkholderiales > Burkholderiaceae_C > Paracidovorax. The sequence continues at coordinate 471 of JAEWPH010000176.1, forward strand.
GCGGCACAGCAGCGTGGGGCCGAGGGCGCGGGTGGACTCGTCCAGCACCTGGCGCGCCACGGCTTCCACGGCCTGGCGCACGCGCAGCACGGGCGCCTGCGCGTCGACCTGCGGATGGGCGTCGATCCACTGCGCGGTCTCGCGCAGCAGCGCCGCCGCGCCGGCGAGCGCCACGTCCACCTTGCCCAGGGCGGCCTCCTTGAAGGGCTGGCCGGCGGGGCCTTTCTGCGCCGCGGCCGTGGCCTGGTGGAGTGCCCGGCCCACGGCCATCGCACCGCCATACCAGCAGGCCGCCACGCCGGCGCCGCCGTGCCAGAAGCCCGGGCGGCCCAGATAGTCGCCCGGCACGCCGACCAGCGTGGCAGGCGTGTCGTCGAAGGTCACGTCCGCGCTGGCGCTGCCCGCCATGCCCACGGCCTGCCAGGACTGGGCAGACACCGCCACGCCCGGCTGTTGCAAAGCCACGGCCACCAGCTGGGGCAATTCCACCCCAGGCCACCAGGCGGTGAGCAGGGCATGCGTGAGGTGCTCCGCCCCCGAACACCAGCGCTTGGCGCCGCGCAGCACGGTCTGCCCGCCCGCCTGACGGTGCACTTCCACCCGCCCGCCGGGCGCCTCGGCCGCCCACATGCCCCACAGCGCGGGGCCGGCGTCCGACGCATCGTCTCCCGCCGCGGGCGCCGGTCCCGCAGGCACGTCCTGCGCGCCCCGCAGGGCGGCGACTTCCTGCAGGATGGCCAGCGCATCGGTATGCCCCTCGAACAGCTTGGCCAGCGACAGATCGGCCGCCGCCACCGCGCTCAGCGCCTGCCAGCGCTGCAGCGTGGCGCCGTGCCCAGGCAGCGGCAGCCGGTCCCTGCCGCTGCGCACCAGGCGCAGCAGCTGCGCGGCGGGCGTGTCTCCGGCCCCGTGGGCCAGCGCGTCCCGCAGGTCCGCGGGCCAAGGGGGCGTGCCAGCGGTCACGCTGCCACCTCGGCCAGGGGCCCTGGGGGCGCGGCGAGGCAGCGGCGCAACTGTTCGAGATGGGCGCCGAAGCCTTCCGGCGCGCGGTAGCTGCGGCGGGCGCTGGTGCGCACGCGCGGCCGGTTGGACCAGGCAATGCGTGCGCCGCCAGCCTGAAGCGCGTGGACCAGCGCCACGTCTTCCCGCGTGCGCAGCGGCGCAAAGCCGCCCGCCCGCACATAGGCCTGCGCGCACACGCCCAGGTTGGCCCCGTGGATGTGGTCGTGGCCGGGCGCATCGGTATAGCCCGCCTGGTAGACCGCACGCAGGGCGGCGCTTTCGCCCCGCCAGTCCGCGACCTCGACCGTGCCGCACACGGCCTGCGCACCTTCCGCCAGCTGCGCCACGATCCAGTCGGGCGCCACCTCGCTGTCGGCATCGGTGCAACTGAGCCAGCGTGCGCCCAGCGCAAGCGCCTGCGCCGCAGCGGCCGCACGCGCCGCGCCCACGTTGCGGCCGTGCACCGCCACGGCCTGCGCCCCGCCCGCCAAGGCGATGCGGGCGGAGCGGTCCGTGCACGCATCCAAAGCGACCACCACGGCCACCGGCTCGCCGCCGAGCGCGGGGTGCCGCGCGGCCTCTGCCACGGCGCGCAGACACGCGCCGAGCCGCTCCTGTTCGTTGTGCACGGGAATGAGTACGCCGATCATCGCGCCGCCCGCCGTGCCGAAAGGCTGCAGGTGGCACAGGCCGGGAGGGACGCGCGGATGAGGAACGGGGGCTGGAGAGGCGGCATGGTGGGGCGGATTGAAAGGGTCTTTCACCCCACCGTAGAAGGCACTTCGCCCCTGTCCTGTAGGAAAGGCGAACCCATCCGTATGGCACTTTGGCTCCAGTCGGTGCCGGACACGACCCCTTTCTGCCCACGCACTGCGCCAAGTGGAGGGTTAGCAACCAAACCGGTGCCGGTCCCAGGGTTGCCTCTGGCGGCGCGGGGTTGCTGCGCCCATACTGCGCCGTCATCCGTTCTTTGCAAGGACCCCTGCCATGCTGCTTCGACATACCGTGATGGCCGCCACGCTGGTGCTGGCCGCAACCACTGCCCAGGCGGCACCTGCCGTCGGCCAGCCGGCGCCGGACTTCAGCGCCCGCGACACCGCCGGCAAGAGCGTGCGGCTGTCCGACTTCCGCGGCAAGACCGTGGTGCTGGAATGGACCAACCCCGGCTGCCCCTTCGTGCGCAAACATTACGACAGCGGCAATCTGCCCGCCACGCAGAAGGGCGCCGTGGACCAGGGCGTGGTGTGGCTGGCCGTGAACTCCACCGAGAAAGCCGCCAGCGACTACCTGGAGCCCGCCCAGCTCACCGGCTGGCTGAAAGAGCGCAAGGCCGTACCCACCGCCGTGCTGATGGACGAGGACGGCAGCATAGGCCGGGCCTACGGCGCGCGCACCACGCCGCACCTGTACATCGTGAACGCGCAGGGCACGCTGGCGTATGCAGGCGCGATCGACAGCATTCCGTCGGCCCGGCCGGCCGACATCGACAAGGCCACCAACTACGTGAAGGCGGCCTTGGCGGACATCGCCGCCGGCAAGCCGGTGGCGGCCGCCACCACGCAGCCCTATGGCTGCACCATCAAATACAAGCCGGCGGCCTGACCGCCCCCGGCCACCGCGCCGCGCTGCAGAACACGGGCTGCGCCGTGCCCCCACGGCCAGCCGACGGCAATCGCTATGTAATTAATAGCGCACTGCGCTTGCCAATCAAGCGCTGCGGGGCATTTTGGCAATGGCCCACTGCCGCCGGCTGTTCTGTCCATCCCTGCCTGGCGTTCACCGCCTCATCCGCCCGGCCCCTGCAGCGGCAGGGCCGCGGCCCGTGCCCGCTGCCACCGGCGTCCGCGCTGCACGGCGGGCGCCAGCCACAGCAGCTGCACGGCCAGATACCCCAGCGCTGCAAAGAGCAGGCCGAGCACCGGCAGGCCCACCAGCAGCGGCAGGCCCAGCGCCTGGATCCACGCCGCCAGGGCGTGCACCGTGAAGTCGCCCCCGGGTGCCACGCTCTGCCACGCCGGCAGCACCTGCTCACCCGGCAGCACCAAGGCCCCCATCTGGAAGGCCAGCGCATACAGCGGCACGGTGGTGAGCGGATTGGTATAGAAGGTGGTCACGCCGCCGGCCACCACATTGCCGCGCACCCAGGCACAGGCCACGGCCGTGGCCGGCAGCTGCAGCGGACCGGGGATCAGCCCGCAGAACGCGCCGGCCGCCACCCCGCGCGCCAGCGGCTGGCGCTGGAAGCGGAACAGCTGGCGCCGCTCCAGCCACGGCTGCATGCGCCGCAGCGAGCCGCTGCCGCCCATCAGGGCGCGGGCCCGGGGTTCAAGCCCGCGCAGCCAGCGGCGCAGGGTGCACAGGGACTGCATCATCGTCGGGGTCGCCTGCGGTGGGCCGTGCCTGCCGTCATTCCTTGGGCGGCAGGGCGGCCGGCGTGGCCCGCGCGGCGGGCACCCCCCGGCGCGAGGTTCGCAGCGCCAGGGTGATGGAGCCGGCGCTCAG
>JAEWPH010000177.1 GCA_023460715.1 Pseudomonadota bacterium
TGCTACGAACGCCTGCTGGCAGTGGGCAAGCGCAAGAAGGTTGCCCTGGTCGCTTGCATGCGCAAGCTACTGACCATGCTCAACGCCATAGCCAAGCATGGCTCCACATGGGATCCGGCTATGCATAACGCTTGACAGCCAAGACGGTTGCTCAGTCGACGATGGTGAGCTTGGCCACGCTCAGGGCCAGCCACTTGGTGCCGTGGCGGGGAAAGTCCACCTGCGCGCGTGCGTCGTCGCCCGTGCCCTCCAGCGCCTTGACCTTGCCTTCGCCGAACTTGGTGTGGAACACCGCCAGCCCCACGCGCAGGCCGTGCGACGGCGCTGCCTTCTGCACCGGCACCGGTGGGCTGGCAAAGGTTTCCGACCGATAGCCAAAACCGCCCTTGGCGCCCGCCCCATAAGCGCTTCCAGCTCCTGGATTAGGAGCATACGAGCCGAAGCCCTGCTGCTTGGGCGTGATCCACTTCAGCGCGCTCTCGGGCAGCTCGTCGAAGAAGCGGCTCTTGATGTTGTAGCGCGTCTGGCCGTGCAGCATGCGGGTCTGCGAATGGCTCAGGTACAGGCGCTTGCGGGCGCGCGTGATGGCCACGTACATCAGGCGGCGCTCTTCCTCCAGGCCCTCGCGGTCGTTCATGGAGTTCTCGTGCGGGAACAGGCCCTCTTCCATGCCGCCGATGAACACGCCGTCGAACTCCAGGCCCTTGCTGGCGTGCACGGTCATGAGCTGCACGGCGTCCTGGCCGGCCTGGGCCTGGTTGTCGCCGGCCTCCAGCGCGGCGTGGGTGAGGAAGGCGGCCAGCGGCGACAGCGTCTCGCCCGTGTCGGCATCGACGATGCCGGCGACGGGTGCCAGCGGCTCGTCCGTCTGCGGCAGCGACGGATCCAGCCCCTGGCTGGCGGGGCTCTGAGACAGGTTGGCGCCGTGCTCGTCCACCGGCAGCGCGACCGCGTCGCGGCCAAAGCCTTCCTGCGTGACGAAGCTTTCGGCCGCATTCACCAGTTCGTCCAGGTTCTCGATCCGGTCGGCGCCTTCCTTCTCGTTGCGGTAGTGCTCCAGCAGGCCGCTGGCCTCCAGCATCTGGCCGATGATGCCGCGCAGGTTCTGGCCTTGCGTCTGCTCGCGCATCACATCCACCAGCGCCACGAAGGCGCCCAGGTTGGCGCCGGCCTTGCCGGGCACGGCGCTTACCGCGTCGTGCAGCGAGCAGCCCGCGTTGCGCGCTGCGTCCTGCAGCACTTCGATCGTGCGCGCGCCGATGCCGCGCGGCGGGAAGTTCACCACGCGCAAGAAGCTCGTGTCGTCGTGCGGGTTCTCCAGCAGGCGCAGGTAGGCCAGCGCGTGCTTGATTTCGGCCCGCTCGAAGAAGCGCAGGCCGCCGTACACGCGGTAGGGCACGCTGGCATTGAACAGCGCCGATTCGATGACCCGGCTCTGCGCATTGCTGCGGTAGAGCACGGCGATTTCCTTGCGCTCGAAGCCGTCGCTGCGCACCAGCTGCTTGATCTCGTCGACCATCCACTGCGCCTCGGCCAGGTCGGTGTTCGACTCGTACACGCGCACCGGCTCGCCCGGGCCCTGCGTGGTGCGCAGGTTCTTGCCGAGGCGCTTGCTGTTGTGGCTGATGAGCGCGTTGGCGGAGTCGAGGATGTTGCTGTAGCTGCGGTAGTTCTGCTCCAGCTTGATCTGGCGCTGCACGTCGAACTCGCGCACGAAGTCGGCCATGTTGCCCACCCGCGCGCCGCGGAAGGCGTAGATGCTCTGGTCGTCGTCGCCCACGGCGATCACGCTGCCGCGCGCCACGAAGCGCCCGGCCTCCAGGTTGCCGGCCAGCTGCTTGAGCCAGGCGTACTGCAGCTTGTTGGTGTCCTGGAACTCGTCCACCAGGATGTGCGCAAAGCGCCGCTGGTAGTGCTCGCGGATGGGGGCGTTGTCGCGCAGCAGTTCGAAGCTGCGCAGCATCAGCTCGCCGAAGTCGACCACGCCCTCGCGCTGGCACTGCTCTTCGTATAGCTGGTACAGCTCGACCTTCTTGCGCGTGTCCGCGTCGCGCGCGTCCACCGCGCCGGGGCGCAGGCCCTCTTCCTTGCAGCCGGCGATGAAATAGGCCAGCTGCTTGGGCGGAAAGCGTTCTTCGTCGATGTTGTACTGCTTGCACAGCCGCTTGACGGCCGAGAGCATGTCCTGCGTATCCAGGATCTGGAACGACTGCGGCAGCCCCGCCAGCTTGTAGTGCGCGCGCAGCAGGCGATTGCACAGGCCGTGGAAGGTGCCGATCCACATGCCGCGCACGCTCACCGGCAGCATGGCCGACAGGCGCGCCACCATTTCCTTGGCAGCCTTGTTGGTGAACGTGACGGCCAGGATGCCGCCGGGCGTGGCGTAGCCGTTTTGCAGCAGCCAGGCGATGCGCGTGGTCAGCACGCGGGTCTTGCCCGAGCCGGCACCGGCCAGGATCAGCGCGTGGCCCGCCGGCAGCGTGACGGCGGCGAGCTGCTCGTCGTTGAGGTTCTGCAGCAGGGGCGACGTGGCAGGGTCGACGCGCGGCGCCGGGCCGGCCTGGCCAGCGCCGAAAGGCGCATCGTGCGCGCCGGAAAACAGGTCTTGAGAAGGCATCCCGCCATTGTAGAAACCCGGCCGCGCAGCCCGCGCCGCAGGGTCAAGCCCTACTACTTTGATAGCAGCTTGCGCTTTTCCTTCATGGCATCCAGATACAAATCACCGTGAAACCGAATGAATGCGAGCGCAAGCAGCTATTTTTTCAATAGCATTGCCATCACGTCAGCACGCCGTCGATCGCGTCGGACTGGAATCGCGTCCACAGCGCGTCGCGCCGCTGCAGCGCCTCGCCCACGGCGCCATGGCGCAGCTGCGTCACGGCCGACACCAGCGCGTTGCACAGGAAGAACGCGGCGGTGTAGGAATCGAACGGCGACGCATTGGCCGTGCGCACCACCAGCGTGTGCTGCGCGTGCTGCACGATGGGCGCCACCGGGCTGTCGGTCAGCGCCACCACCGTGGCGCCCTGCGCCCGGAAGTGCTGCGCCGCCAGCAGGCCGCCGCGCGAATAGCGGCGGATGGTGAAGACCAGCAACACGTCCTGCGGCTCCACCCACAGCATGCGGTCCACTGCAAAAGGCGCGCCCGCGCCCAGGTCCTGCACGCCGGGGCGGCACATGTTCAGGTGCGTGGCCAGGTGGCTGGCAACCGGAGCGCTGTTCTTCTCGGCCATCACGAAGACGCGGCCACCGTCCTGGCCCAGCAGGCGCGCCGTGGCCTCGAAGGCCGCCATGTCCAGGCCCTGGCGCGTGGCCGCCAGGTTGTGCTGGTCGTGCAGCAGGGCGTCGTCCACGCACTCGGCCAGGCTGCGCTCGGCGCCCAGCGTGGCCGGCGCGCGCTGCGCGGCGGTCTGCAGCCGCGAGGTGACCTCGGTGCGCGCCTCGCGCCGCACCTCGGCCAGGCTGTCGTAGCCCAGCTTGGAGAACATGCGCACCACCGTCGAAGCGCTGGTGCCCGTGCGGGCCGCGATGGCGCTGGCGGAATCCATCAGCCCGTCGGGGTAGTGGCGCAGCAGGTCGTCGGCCAGCGCGCGCTCGCTGGCGGTGAGGGAGGCGGCGCGGGCGGCGAGCCGTTCGGTCAGGAGCATGGTGGCGTGGGCGGCAGAGGCAGAAGCGGCGCGCGGCAGGCGCTGCGTGGACCGATTGTGCATGGCCCGCCACCTCCAGAGCGGCCTTCAATTGCAACGCACATTGCAAGGCAATATGATTTGTGAAATTTTCATTTCAATTCCCGCACCGACCGCCATGTCCCACACCGCGCCTGCCATCGCCGCCTCGGCGGCTCCCGCCTCCGCCCAGCCCTTGCTCGACTGGCTTGCCTCGCAGGAACAGGCCATGGCCGATCTGCTGGCGCAGATCGTCAACATCGACAGCGGCAGCGGCCATGAAGCAGGCGTGCGCCAGGTCGCCGCGGCCCTGCGCGGCCGCCTGGAGGCCGCCGGCATCCCGGTGCAGACCTTTCCGGAACCCGGCTGGGGCGAGTGCATCCTGGCCAAGGTGCCGGGCAGTGATACCGCGGCCGCAGGCCATTACCAGCTGATGGGCCACATGGACACGGTCTTCCCGCTGGGCACGGCCGCCCAGCGCCCCTGGCGCGTGGAGGGCGGCAAGGCCTACGGCCCCGGCGTGGCCGACATGAAGTCCGGCCTGGTGATGAACGTCTTCGTGGCCGAGGCCCTGGCCCGCTTTGGCGGCAACGCCACGCCGGTGCACCTGCTGTTCACGGCCGACGAGGAAGTGGGCTCGCCCGCCTGCCGCACCGTGATCCGCGAGCACGTCCAGGGCGCCCGCGCTGTGCTGAACGCCGAGCCGGGCCGCATCAGCGGCAACGTGGTGAATGAGCGCAAGGGCTCGTACCGCATCGATTTCGAGGTGACGGGCGTGGCCGCGCACGCAGGCATCAACCCCGCGCAGGGCGCGAGCGCTATCGACGCGCTGGCCCGCAAGATCCTGGCGCTGCATGCGCTCAACGCCTGCGAGCCCGGCATCACCGTCAACGTCGGTTTCATCCAGGGCGGCATGGCGTCCAACGTGGTGGCCCCGCTGGCCGCCGCGCATGTGGACCTGCGCTACACGGCCGAGAACGACCTGGACGGCGTGCTCGCCCGCATCCAGGCGATCATCGAAAAAGAATCCTTACCGCGCACCAGCGGCCGCATCGTCGCCAAGACGGGCACCCTGCCCATGGCCCGCACGCCGGACGACCTGCTGCAGACCTACCAGCGCTGCGCACAGCAGGTGGGTTTCGCCGTCGAGGGCGAATCCACCGGCGGCGCGGCGGACAGCGGCATCACGTCGAACATGGGCATCCCGTCGCTCTGCGCTCTCGGCCCCGTGGGCGGCTACGCGCACAGCGAGCGCGAGTTCTGCGACCTGACCACCTTCGTGCCGCGCGCCCAGGCGCTGGCGCTCACGCTGCTGGCGCTGGGCTGAGCCGGCTCCCTCCCCTTTTCGTTTTTCTGACCCCTCCGAGACCTATGTCCTTCGAACGCATGCACACCACCCGTCGCCAACTGCTCGCCACCGGCCTGGGCCTCGCCGGCGCTGCCGCCCTGCCAGCCTTCGCCGCAGGCGACAAGTACCCCAGCCGCCCGATCACGCTGGTCGTGCCCTTCCCGCCCGGTGGCTCGGTCGACGTGATGGCCCGCCAGTACACCGAAGCGCTGGGCCGCATCCTGGGCGTGCCGATCGTGGTGGACAACAAGCCCGGTGCGGGCGGCTCCATCGGCACGCAGTTCGTGGCGCGTGCGCCGGCCGACGGCTACACCTTGGTGGCCTCGTCGCAAAGCAGCCACCTGGCCAACCCGCTGGTGCAGCCCAAGTTGGGCTACGACCCGATCAAGGACTTCGAGAACATCGCCATCATGGGCCGCCAGCCCAACGTGCTGGTAGCGCATCCCAGCGTGCCTGCCAAGAACTTCGCCGAGTTCGTGGCCTACCTGAAGGCCAACCCCGGCCAGGTCAACTTCGCCACCGCCGGCGCCGGCAGCATGGGCCAGATCAACGCCGAGGCGTTCCTGCTGGCCGTGAACGCCAAGGGCGTGCACATCCCGTACCGCGGCGGCTCGCCCTACGTGACGGCCATCCTCGCGGGCGAGGTGCAGTTCGCGCTCGACAACCTGGTGGTGTTCCTGCAGCACATCCAGGCCGGCAAGCTGCGCGCCCTGGCCGTGGCGTCGGACACGCGCGTGGCGCAGCTGCCCGATGTGCCGACCTTCAAGGAACTAGGCTTCCCCGACCTGAACCAGTCGTCGTGGACCGGCATCGCCGCCCCGGCCGGCACACCCGCCGCCATCGTGGCCACGCTGCACAAGGCCATCCGCAAGGCGGCGACCGAGCCCGCGATGATCGAGAACCTCAAGGCCCGCGGCGTGATCCCGCCCGAAGAGATGACGCCGGCCGCCTTCGAGAAAATGATGTCCGACCGCCTGGCGAGCTACGGCGAAGTCGTGCGCAAGGCCAACATCAAGCCCGAGTAAGCGCTGCCGGCGCGGGCCGAGCGGCGCACCGGCGGCCGTCTTGTGGGAACATGCGCGGACCCACCGCACCGCCCCAGGATGGACCTTTGATGCGCCCTCTGCCTACCCTTTTGCGCTCCCTCGCGCCGGCCGCCCTGCTCGCCGGCGCGCCCCTGGCTGCCATGGCCCAGATGGCCGTCTGCAGCAGCGACGGACAGCCGCCGCCGCGCGCTCTGTACGAGCGCTTTCTGAGCGCAGACTGCGAAAGCTGCTGGGCCGATGCGCCCGCGGCGGCGCCGGGCGATGCGGCGCTGCTGCTCGACTGGATCGTGCCCGGCCGTTCCGGCGATGACGCACCGCTGTCTGCCGCCGTCACACGCGATGCCCTGGATCGGCTGGAGGCCCTGGGCCGCACCCCGCCCGGCACCACCGATACGGCCGTCAGCGATGTGGCGCCTGCAGGCGCTGCGCCCGGCCGGCTTCGCGTGTCCCTGGGCCCTCCGCTCAACGACTATGTCGGTACCACCATCGCACTGGTGCCGGCGCGCGCCCACGGCGCCGCCCGGCCCTTGCGCCCCGGCGCGCGCTACACCTACACCCTGCTGCTCATCCAAACCGTGCCCGCCGGCTCCGAAGGCAATGCCGCGCCACGCCATCTGGTGCGCAATGCGTTGCAGGGCAGCTGGGTCGCTGGAGCGAGCCGGGTGCAGAGCGGCTGGTCCGAACTGCGCCCCATGCGCGTGCCGGACGGCGCCGATGTGCAGCGGCTTGGTGTGGCCGGCTGGCTGCAAGACGCGGACGGTACGGTGATTGCGGCGGCCCATGCGCAGTGCGCCGCCGGTGCAGACGCCGCAGCCCCGGGCAGCGCGGCACAGTAACCCTGCGCCGCACCGCGCCAATCACCCCCGGGCCGATGGCCGCGGGCGGCAGGGGTAGAATCAATCACCGGGCCCAAGTTTCTTGACGTCCGGTTTTTTTGCGCCTGCGCACAGCAGGGTTCGGTGATGGCCGCCACGGCCCACCCGCAGAACCGGCCTCCAAGCCAAGCGCCCCATCGCGGGGGAAATAGGTCCTCTGCGACCTTTCACAGGAGCTTGGAAATCTCATGGAAATCTTCGACTACGACAACGTCCTTCTGCTGCCGCGCAAGTGCCGCGTGGAAAGCCGGTCCGAGTGCGACGCCAGCATCACGCTGGGCTCGCGCACGTTCCGCCTGCCCGTGGTGCCCGCCAACATGAAGACGGTGGTGGACGAAAAGATCTGCCGCTGGATGGCGACGAACGGCTACTTCTACGTCATGCACCGCTTCGACCTGGACAACGTCCAGTTCGTGCGCGACATGCATGCCGCAGGCACCTTCGCTTCCATCTCGCTGGGCGTGAAGTCGCCCGACTACGCCACCGTGGACACGCTGGTGGCCGAGGGCCTGGTACCCGAGTACATCACCATCGACATCGCCCACGGCCATGCCGACAGCGTGAAGAACATGATCGGCTACCTCAAGGAGAAACTGCCGCAGTCGTTCGTGATCGCGGGCAACGTGGCCACGCCCGAGGCCGTGATCGACCTGGAGAACTGGGGCGCCGACGCCACCAAGGTGGGCGTGGGCCCGGGCAAGGTGTGCATCACCAAGCTCAAGACGGGCTTCGGCACGGGCGGCTGGCAGTTGTCGGCGCTCAAGTGGTGCGCCCGCGTGGCCACCAAGCCCATCATTGCCGACGGCGGCATCCGCAGCCATGGCGACATCGCCAAGAGCATCCGGTTCGGAGCCACCATGGTGATGATCGGCTCGCTCTTCGCCGGCCACGAGGAATCGCCCGGCAAGACCGTCGAGGTGGATGGCGAGCCGTACAAGGAGTACTACGGCTCCGCCAGCGACTTCAACAAGGGCGAATACAAGCACGTGGAAGGCAAGCGCATCCTCGAACCCATCAAGGGCAAGCTGGCCGACACGCTGGTCGAGATGGAGCAGGACGTGCAAAGCTCCATCAGCTACGCCGGAGGCAAGAAGCTGCTGGACATCCGCAAGGTGAACTACGTGATCCTGGGCGGTGACAACGCGGGCGAGCATCTGCTGATGTGAGGCCGGGCGGAGGCACACGGCAGCGATTGAGCTGTGGCTGAAGCCCCTCCTGCAGCCCGAACGCAAAATTTTTAGCGCCCCTATTGCCACGGGCGTAAAAAGTAGTGCATAATTCGAGGCTCTGCAGCGATGCAGACCAAGTTTCGAAAGAAGTGGGTTCTTAGCTCAGTTGGTAGAGCAGCGGACTCTTAATCCGTAGGTCGAGTGTTCGAGTCACTCAGGACCCACCACTCATTTCAAGGCGCTGCAACTGTGATGGTTACAGCGCCTTTTAATTTTGGATTTCTTTCCGGGATCCTTTACCCATCACAGGCCGGCCTCTCATGCCGCGTTCCTCCCCACCCCGCAGCTCTGCCGGGTCGTACCATGCCCTTGGTAGTGATATTCCGAGCCCGCCGTGATTGATTCGGCGCGATCGCTCGACTCCAGCCATTGAGGATGGAGCCGCCCCCCTGCATACCCGGTCCGCCCACCTCCTTGTCTGCGAACACAGGAGCGATGGGCACCCCATAGCCGAGCTGCCCTGATGATGCAGCCGACGCCTGGCAACGGGCGAAGGCGGCCCGTCCTCCGCATCGGACAGCTTCCCTTCAAAACCCTAAAGGCCCCGTCCCCTCGCCATGTTCGCGCTCGCCAATGCGGCGTCCGCCGGACTGGCTGCCGGGACCTCGTTCCAGGAAAGTGGGCCGCCGCCACGTGCGTCAAGAGGCGCTCATACCGCAATGACAGCGCCGCCACCAAGACGGCGCAGGGCAGCAGACTCGCGGCGAAGGCGACCGGTGACACCGTCACGCTCAAGGACGAATAAGACGGTATCGCCAAGGTCACGACCGCTGACGTCTGCAGAACGCGTAACCCACGCGGTCGACCAGTGCTGGCCTTCCCAAGTGACGCCACGCCGGACCTTCGACAGAGGATCCGCCCACTACGCGGCGCGGCGCTTCAGCCGGAGCGGCGCCATACCGGCAGCAACATCCCAAGGGCATTTTCTTGACACAGGTCATGAACTCACGGCCGTAGGACGCGGCCACCGGGCGTTGTCCGACAGGCGTAGAGCCCGATGGACGGCGGCTTTGGTGAGACGGCCCTTCTACAACAGAGATACCAGCCGGCCGCGACCCGAGCGGCCGCATCCACCCCTGTTGAGAAGGAGAGCCCCATGAACGCACCGATCACCCCCCACAACCCTGCTGCACCCGTGGATCCTGACCTGGCGGAACAGGCCAGGCCCGGCTACGGCGTGCCTTCGCAAGACCCCCGCCCTGCCGCGCAGCAGGCCCTGTCGCCGGACGAGGCCGCGCGGGAGTCCAAGTCCGTGCTGATGGGCGGCGGCGTGATGGCGGGCGCCGCCACGGGTGCCGCTGTCGGCGTGGCGGTGGCGGGGCCCGTGGGCGTCGTCGTCGGAGGGACGCTGGGCGGCGTGGCCGGCGCCCTGTGCGGCGCAGCCGCCAGCGCCACCGTAGGGCCCGACGTGGCGGCGACAGAGCAGGACCCCGTGCCAGGCGAACCCGCGCCCATGGAGGTGCGCCCCGGCGCGAACAAGCCGTCCATCTGACCGCCCGGGCGCGTCAGCCCCGGGGCGCGGCCTGCAGAAAATGCGGAACGTCCTCGGCCTCCAGCGGGCGGGACAGGTAGTAGCCCTGCACGGCATCGCATCCTTCGCGCTTGAGGATGTCGAAGACTTCCTTGCTCTCCACGCCCTCGGCCAGCAGACGGTAGCCCAGCGTGTGGCCCATGTGGAGCAGCGACCGGACGAGCTTGAGCGCACGCACGTCCGTCGCAATGGGCTTGATGAGGGACTGGTCGAGCTTGAGCAACTGCACCGGCAGCGAATGGAGACAAGCCAGGTTGCTGTAGCCCACGCCGAAGTCGTCCAGCGAGATGCCGATGCCCATCGCGCGCACGGCCTCCAGCGTGGCCGCCGTGCGCGTGCCCGTCATCACGGCATGCTCGGTACATTCGATATGCAGGTTCTGCGGGTGCACCTGGTAGAGGGCGCAGGCATTGCGCAGCGCCTGCAGAAAGCGGGGATGTTCCAGATTGCGCGCCGACACATTCACCGCCATGCTGAGTTCGATGCCCTGGGTGCGCCACACCGACAGCTGCTCGAGGGAACGGTGCAGTATCCACTCGGTGAAATCGTGGATCAGCGTCGTGCGCTCCATGATCTCGATGAACTCGCTCGGCGGCACATCGCCATGGCGGGGGTGGCGCCAGCGCGCCAGCGCTTCCACCGCCGTGACGCGACCGGTGTGCAGATTCATCTTGGGCTGAAACACCAGGCGGAAGTCACCGGCCATCAAGCCCGACGGAATGCTGCGCAGCAGGGCGTAAGCGCGGCGGTGGGGTACGTCGAACTGCTCGCCGTACCAGACCATGGGCCGCTGCTCGGTACCAGCCTGGTACAGCGCAGCCGTAGCGCGCCGGAGCACGTCGTGGCATGACTCGGCTACCAGCGTGAACGGAGCCAGCCCGGCCTGCAGTTCCAGCTGCACCGTGACCGCACCGGTGCGAAAGGGCTCTGCCATGCGCAGCATCAGGCCCGCGGCCACGTCGGACAAGTCTTCCTGCAAGCCGCCGGCCATCACGATGGCGAAGCGGGTCTCGCCCACGTGGTAGAGCGCCGCATCGGACGGAATGGTTGCGACCAGCTTGGCGGCAATGGTGCGCAGGGCCGACTCCAGCGGGACCACCCCCACCGCGCGCACGGCGGCCTGCAATTGCGCATGGCTCACGACATCGAGGAGCATCAGCACACGGGGCGCGCCGGGTTCGGCCGCGCAGGCCTCCAACAAGTCTTCTCCCAACTGGCTACGGTTGGGCAGGCGCGTGACCTCATTCACACGCCCGGCCATCTGGTGCAGGTCGATCTGCGCCATGACCAGCGCGCCCAGGTCCTGCAGCCGTTGCAGTTCGTGGTCGCTGAAGCCGCGGGGCTGGGAATCGATGACGCACAGGCTGCCCAGGGCATGGCCGGACGGCAGCCGCAGCGGCACGCCCGCATAAAAGCGGATGCCGGGGTGGCCGGTGACGAGCGGGTTGTCGGCAAAGCGGGGGTCCTGCAACGCGTCCTCCACGATGAACGCGGTGCCCCGCTCGATGGTGTGGGTGCAGAAGGACACGCTGCGTTCGGTCTGGCGGGTGTCGAGGCCCACGCACGACTTGAACCACTGGCGTTTGTCCTCCACCAGCGAAACGAGAGCGATGGGCACCTGGAACAGCTCGGCGGCCAGCCGCGTGATGCGGTCGAAGGCCTCGCTGGCCTTGCTGTCCAGCAGGCCGGTCGAGCGCAGGAAAAACAGGCGTTCCTGCTCGTGGATCCAGGCGGCATCGGGAAAGCCTGCGGGCAGCACAGCCTGGGCGACGGCTTCGGCGCTGTCAGGTGAGGATGCGGCCGGTAAGAGATACACGGGCGAGGCAGTCAGAGGGTGGGAGTCGTGCATGCGGGGTACAGGTTGAATCCTTCATACGCAGCAGCCCCCGGTGTGGATGACTCTCAGGAATAGCAATTCGCTATCACGCACTGAAAGCCCGCCCTCCTGCACGACCGTGAGGCAGCCCCCGCCCAGGCGGTGGGGCATCGGCTGACACGCCCGGTACGTGGCTGCAGGCACGATTGCATCCATCGTATTTGCCTTATCTGGAGGTTGTTCCATGAAGAAATCCCTGATCGCCATCGCCGCTACCCTGGCCGTCTTCAGCGCCGGCACCGCTTCTGCCCAGGTCGGCAAAGCCGCTGCCGAGGCTTCGGATGCTGCTGAACACAAGATCGAGCAGAAGCGCGCCGATGACAAGGCCGAGAAGAGCGGCCCTGTCGGCAAGGCCGTGAACAATGTGAAGTCTGACTACCACAAGAACCGCTCGAAGAACTCGGCGGACAAGGCCAAGCAGTCCCTGAAGAATTCGACGGACTGACCGGAGCGCGGCACACCCGGGCTGGCTCACAGACCGAGCGACAGTCGTTTCACCACAGGCGGCCCCAGGGCCGCCTGTTTTGTTGGACGGTACGGTCTCAACTCGCGCGGCAGGCTCGCAGTACGTCTGGCAGACGCGAAGGCCAACCGCCGGGCTTTGGTGGGGAGGCCCTCCCCCGCGACGCGTAGACTTGGCACACTCCAACGCGATCCCCAGGCTGCCCGTCCGTGCATACCCCCGCTTCCCCACCCGCCCCCACTGCGGCGCCACACGGCTGGCGCCGCTGGGCCGTCCCCATCGCCGTGGTGGGGGTGGTGGGGAGTTTGCTGGTGGCGTTCCGGGCCTGGACGGACTACCAGCTCGAAGCCCCTGTGGCCACCGACTACGCGAGATTTCTGGACGCCCTGACGGAGCAATCGCCCCAGGCTGCGGCCTACCGTGCGGCGTACGGGCACCACTTCGCGCGCGATACCGTGGCAGCCCGCCACTTTGAGCAGGTCTGCGCGACCATGCTGCGCATGGCCGAATCGGATGGGGCCACCGTGCCGCCGGAGGACGCGGCGATGGCCGGCGGATGCCGCCGGCTCACCGCGCGTTACGCGGCCGACGCCCTGCCGCGCGACTGACTCAGACGCCTCTGCTGGCGCCTCGCAGTTCGGGCTTGGCGCGCGGGGCACGCGCTGGGCCGGTCGCGGCGCTGCGTCAGACCGTCTCGTCGAACCAGACGTCCTTGGCGCGCATCATCCGGTGGTGCCCCACGCCAGCCGGCATCATGGGGAAACAGTTCTCCTGCGCAGCCACCTGCACGTCGAGGAAGAACGGGCCCGGCGCGGCCAGGCACTCGGCCAGGGCCGGCGCCAGATCCTGCGGCTGCGTCACGCGCCGCGCGCCCCAGCCGAAGGCCCGTGCCAGGGCCACGAAGTCGGGCAGTGCCTCGTTCCAGCTGTGGCTCAGCCGGTTGCCGTGGTTGAGCTCCTGCCACTGCCGCACCATGCCCATGTAGCCGTTGTTGCACAGCACCAGCTTGACCGGCGCGCGGTGCTGCACGGCGGTGGACAACTCCTGGATGTTCATCAACACCGACGCATCGCCACTCACGCACACGGTGAGCGCACCCGGGTGGGCGATCTGCGCGCCGATGGCGGCCGGCAACCCATAGCCCATGGTGCCGGCCCCGCCCGAGGTCAGCCAGCGGCGCGGGCGCTCGAAGCCCAGGTACTGCGCGGCCCACATCTGGTGCTGGCCCACGTCGGTGGACACGATGGCATCGCGCCCCGCCAGCTGCGCGTTCAGCTGCGCCATGAGCAGCTGCGGCAGGATGGCATCGGCTCGCGGCGTGAACGCCAGGCAGCGCTGCGCGCGCCAGACGGCGATGCGCTCCCACCACGGCGCGAGGCGGGCCGGATCGGGCGCGGCCAGGTCCGGCAAGGCCAGCAGCGCGGCCAGCACGTCGCCGCAGTCGCCCACCAGGGGCGCGTCCACGCGCACGGTCTTGTTGATGCTGCTGGGGTCGATGTCGATATGGATCTTGCGCGCCTGCGGGCAGAACTCTTCAAGCTTGCCGGTGACGCGGTCATCGAAGCGTGCGCCCACGCAGACCACCAGGTCGGCCGCGTGCATGGCGCGGTTGGCCTCCAGCGTGCCGTGCATGCCCAGCATGCCCAGAAAGCGCTCATCCGACGCCGGGAAGGCGCCCAGGCCCATCAGCGTGAGCGTGCAGGGCGCGCCCATGCGCCGCACCAGTTGCGCAAAGGCCTCGCAGGCTTGCGGGCCCGCGTTGATCAGGCCGCCCCCGCCATAGAACACCGGACGGCGGGCGGTGGACAGCAGATCGGCCGCGCGCTGCAGGCTGCTGCGCGGCGGCAGCGCGCCGGGCACGGCTTGGCGGCGCTCGGGCGGCAGGGTCGAGG
>JAEWPH010000178.1 GCA_023460715.1 Pseudomonadota bacterium
CAGCGCTGCCCGGGCGGCCTGCGCATCGGCAGCACCGGGGCCGGCGGCCAGCCGTACGCGGCCGATGAAGGCTTCCAGCCGGGCCGCGGCTTCGGCATGCTGCGGGCTTTGCGCGCGCCAGGCCGCAAAGCCGCGCTGCGCCCGGGCGCGCTCGTCCGCGTCGTCGCTGTCGAGCCGCACGATCCAGCCGGCGGCCTGTTCGGCCAGATCGGCCGGCGGTGCGTCGTCCCAAGCCCGCACTGCCGTCAGCCCTGCAGCACGCGCTGGCAGTGGGCCAGCGCCTGGATGAGGTACTTCTGCACCATCTTGGTGGACACGCCCAGCTCGGCCGCCGCCACCGCGTGGGTGTGGCCTTCCAGGTAGCACAGCAGGAAGGCCTGGCGTACCTTGGGCGCCAGCCCGTCGAGCGCGGCCTCGATCTGCAGCAGCGCCTCGACGGTCTGCGCCACCTCTTCGGCCGACGGTGCGGCGTCGAAGGTGGCCGCGGACGCGGCGGCCAGTTCGTCCAGGTAGGTCTTTTCGATCAGGCGGCGGCGGGCCTCGTCGATCAGCAGCCGCTTGGCCGTGGTGACCAGGTAGGCGCGCGGCTCGCGCACGCCCAGCAGCGCATCGCGCGAGCCGAGGATGCGCACGAAGGTGTCCTGCGCCACGTCGGCCGCATGGTGGCCGCAGCCGAGCCGGCGCCGCAGCCAGCCAAACAGCCATCCGTGATGTTCGCCATACAGCGCCTGCATTTGCAGCCGGTGCTGCTGCGCGGCCGCGTCCACCGCTGACATTGCCACCTCCAGTCCGCTCGCGGACCGCCATTGCGTTTGAGAATCCTTCTCATCTTACCGCACACCGCCTTCGCGCCCGCCGGCACCTGTGCGGAAAGCGCGGGCCTGGGACGGGCAGGCGCTGCAGGCGGCAGGGACACGGCGGGCAGCGCAGCAGCCCCACCCGCGCCACGCGGGCCGCAGAAACCGGATTCAAGGCATTTTGGCCTCCAGTGCTTATTCATCAAGCGCACGCAGCTATTAATTACATAGCAAAATACGCTACAGGGGCGGCTGGCAAATGCCCACCGACGGCTACGCGCCGCGCGAGAAGGCCGAAGCCCGCGCCACCTGGTCCACCGTCGGCCGCACGCCGGTGTACAGGGCGAACTGCTCGGCCGCCTGCAGCGCGATCACCTCCGCGCCGGTAAGGACCGGGCGGCCCTGGCGGCGGGCTTCGGCGATCAGGGGCGTTTCGGCCGGCAGGGCCACCACGTCGAACACCCAGGCCGCGCCCGCCACCTGCGCGGGCGTGAAGGCCAGCGCCTGGGCCTGGGCGCCGCCCGCCATGCCGATGGGCGTGGCGTTGACCAGCACGTCGGCCGCGGAGTCGCCCTGCGCCTCGCTTTGCCAGGCGTAGCCGTGGGCGGCGGCCAGTGCCCGGCCGGCAGCCGCGTTGCGGGCCACCACCGTGCCCTGGAGCAGGCCGGCATCGACCAGCGCGGCCAGCACCGCACGCGCCATGCCGCCGCTGCCGCGCACGGCCACCCGCAGGCCCGGCGGCACGCCGTGCTGCGCCAGCAAGGCCCGCACGGCGAGGTAGTCGGTGTTGTAGGCCACCAGGCGGCCGCCCTCGTTCACCAGCGTGTTCACCGACTGCAGCCGCGCGGCCGACGGGTCCAGCGCGTCGGCCAGCGGGATCACCGCCTCCTTGAAGGGCATGGAGATGGCACAGCCGCGCACGCCCAGGGCGCGCACGCCGGCGATCGCCGCCGACAGGTCGGTGGTGGTGAACGCCTTGTAGACGTAGTCCAGCCCCAGTTCCTCGTACAGGAAGTTGTGGAAGCGCGTGCCGATGCTGCTGGGCCGCGCGGCCAGGGACATGCACAGCTGCGTGTCCTTCGTCAGGCGCAGCGTCATGCCGCGGGCCCTGTGGCTGCCGCCGCCGCTGCCGGCGGCAGCCGCCGCTTGAGCACGCCCAGCGCCAGCCCCGTCACCACGGACCCGGCCACGATGGCGGCGGCATACAGCAGCACGTGGTTGACGGCGTTGGGAATGGCCAGCACGAAGATGCCGCCATGCGGCGCCTGCAGGCCGATGTTCCATGCCATCGACAGGCCGCCGGCCACGGCCGATCCCAGCACGCAGGCCGGAATGACGCGCAGCGGATCGCGCGCCACGAAGGGAATGGCGCCCTCGGTGATGAAGGCCAGGCCCAGCACGGCCGACGCCTTGGACGCCTCGCGCTCCTCGGCCGTGAAGCGGCTCTTGAACAGCCAGCACGCCAGGGCGATGCCCAGCGGCGGCGTCATGCCGGCCGCCATGGCCGCGGCCATGGGGTTGGCCACGCCGCTGGCAATCAGCGTGGTGGAGAACACGTAGGCCGCCTTGTTCACCGGCCCGCCCATGTCGAAGGCCATCATGGCGCCCAGGATGATGCCCAGCAGCACGGCGCTGCCGGTCTGCAGGCCCTTGAGCCAGTCGGTCAGCGCGCCCATCACGGCGGCCATGGGCGCGCCGATCACCATCATCATCAGCACGCCGACGATGGCCGCGCCCAGCAGCGGCAGGATCAGCACGGGCTTGAGCCCGTCGAGCCCGCGCGGCAGGCGGATCCACCGGTTCAGCCAGTGCACGGAATACCCGGCGATGAACCCCGCCGCGATGGCGCCCAGAAAGCCCGCCCCCACGGTGCCGGCCAGCAGCCCGCCGATCATGCCGGGCGCAATGCCGGGCCGGTCGGCGATGGAATAGGCGATGTAGCCCGCCAGCGCCGGCAGCATGAGCGCGAAGCCCGCCTTGGCCCCCACCTGGAACAGCACCCAGCCCAGCGTGCCCTTGTGCGCGTCGTCGTACACGTAGATGCCGCCCAGCGCGAACGCCAGCGCGATCAGCAGGCCGCCCGCCACCACGAAGGGCAGCATGAACGACACGCCGGTCATCAGGTGCTTGTAGGCGCCCGCGGATTCACGCGGGGCCGCCGCGCCGGGCGCCGTACCGCTGCCCGCCTGCGCCGCTGCCGGTGCGGCCGGGCCGCCCCACAC
>JAEWPH010000179.1 GCA_023460715.1 Pseudomonadota bacterium
CGGTCGCCCCGGCCTTGCAGGCCCACGGCGTCCAGCATGCCGGCCACGCGCTCGGGCTCGCTCCGGCCCAGCAGCATCAGCGGCAGGGCGACGTTCTGCGCCACGTCCAGGTGCGGCAGCACGTGGAAGGCCTGGAAGACGAAGCCCACGTGCGCGCGACGCCACAGCGCGCGTTCGGTGTCCGTGAGCGCGCCCACGTCCGTGGCGCCCTGCAGCACGCGGCCGCTGCTCCAGGTGTCCAGCCCGGCCAGGCAGTTGAGCAGCGTGGATTTGCCCACGCCCGACTCGCCGACGATGGCGACGAACTCGCCACGGCGCACGGCCAGGTCCACCTGCGCGAACACCGGCGTGGCGTCGCCGTAGCGCTTGGTCAGGCCCTGCACCTGCAGAACGGTGCCGTCGGTGTCGGCGCTTCGGTCTGCGGCGGCCGCGGCGCGGTTCATGGCGTCTCCCCGGTGCCGCGCAGGCGCTGCGTGACGGCGTGCACCAGCTGCGCGGTGGCGTCCGGCGCATCGCAGGCGATGGCCCGGCGCTGGGGCATGCTGCGCAGCCAGGTGATCTGGCGCTTGGCCAACTGGCGCGTGGCGGCGATGCCGCGCTCGCGCAGGTCCCGGGCCGGGAAGGTGCCGGTGGCGGCCTCGAAGTCCAGCGCCTCCCACGCCTGCCGGTAGCCCACGCAGCGCATGGAGGACAGATCCAGGTGCAGGTCGCCGCGGGCGCGCAGGCGGCGCACTTCGTCCAGGAAGCCGTCCTGCAGCATGGCGTCGAACCGGCGGGCGATGCGGTCGTGCAGCCAGGCCCGGTCGGTGGGTTCCAAGGAAAAAAGGGCTCCAGCGCTTTCTGGGTAAGCGCTGCCAGCTATATTTTTGGTAGTGTGAAAACTCGACAGCGGCTGGCCGGATACGTTCCACACCTCCAGCGCGCGCTGGATGCGCTGGCTGTCGCCGGGCGCCAGGCGGGCGGCGGTGGCCGGGTCCACGCGGGCCAGTTCGGCGTGCATGGCCGGCCAGCCGATGGCGGCGGCCTGCGCGTCCAGCCGGGCGCGGACGGCGGGGTCGGCGGCGGGCATGTCGTCGATGCCATCGAACAGCGCCTTGAAGTACAGCATGGTGCCGCCCACCAGCAGGGGCAGCGCGCCGCGGGCACGGATGTCGGCGATCAGGCGCTCGGCATCCTGCACGAACTCGGCCGCGCTGTACGCCTGCAGCGGGTCGCGGATGTCGATCAGGTGGTGCGGCACCCGCGCCAGCTCATGGGGCGTGGGCTTGGCGGTGCCGATGTCCATGCCGCGGTAGACCAGCGCGGAATCGACGCTGACGATCTCCACCCGCAGGTGCGGCGCCAGGGCATCGGCCAGCGCCAGCGCCCCCGCGGTCTTGCCCGAGGCGGTGGGCCCGGCCAGCGCCACGTAGGCGGGCCCGGCAGGCAGCGAGGTCAGGGGGGAAGCGTCAGCGCGACTCACGGGGGTCTCCAAATCGTTGTACCAGCGTCCAGGCGACGGCGGCCAGGGCCAGCGCCCAGAACGCCACGCCCTGCACCAGCGGCCAGACGCTGCCGTCCAGCCGCCAGCCCAGCCAGCGGCCGACGGCGAAGGCGGCCAGCATCATCATGAAGCCATTGAGCGCCGACGCCACGCCGGCGGCCTGTGGAAAGGGCCCGACGGCGCCCGTCTGCCCGCAGGGCTGGTGCACGCCGTGGCCCAGCATGTACAGGTAGAACGGCAGCAGCAACGCCCAGGGGCTGTGCCAGCCGGCCAGGGCCAGCGCCCCCAGCAGCACGCCGGCCGTGGCCGACAGCACCGCGCCCGCCGCCACCGTGCGGCGCAGGCCCAGGCGCTCCAGCAGGCGCCGGCACAGCAGCGTGCCCAGCAGGTAGGCGAATGCGGTGGACAGCAGCGCCAGCCCGAAAGACGTGCGCGATGTGCCCAGCACCTCGATGAAGATGAAGGGCGACGACGCCAGGAAGGTGAACAGGCCGCCGTACGAGGCTGTGGTCAGCAGCGAAAAGGCCCAGAACGTCGGGTGCCCGAGGACGGTGCGCCAGGTGCGCCACAGCGTGGCGGGCCGCAGGGCGTGCGGGTTGCGCCGGGCCAGCGTCTCCGGCATGCGCAAGGCGACCAGCGCCAGTGTGCCGGCACCGTACACCGCCAGCGCCGACAACGCGGCGCGCCAGCCCAGCCATTCGGTGAGCGCCCCGCCCAGCGGCGCGCACAGGCAGGCGATCAGCCCCAGCCCGG
Organism: Pseudomonadota bacterium; assembly: GCA_023460715.1. Lineage (GTDB taxonomy): Bacteria > Pseudomonadota > Gammaproteobacteria > Burkholderiales > Burkholderiaceae_C > Paracidovorax. The sequence continues at coordinate 2,237 of JAEWPH010000179.1, forward strand.
TCAGCGCGCGCGACATGGCCCGTGCGCCCGCCAGCGGCGCGTACAGGTCGCGCACGATGGCGCGCGCCGCCATCACCACCGCGCCCATCGCCACGCCCTGGGCGATGCGCCACAGGATGAGCGCCTCCATGCCGGGCGCCGCGGCGCTGCCGACCGATGCGGCCACATACAGCACCAGCCCGGCCAGCAGCACCGGGCGGCGGCCGAACCGGTCCGACAGCGGGCCCCACACCAGCTGCGAGCCGCCGAAGGCCAGCAGCAGCGCGCTCAGCGTGAGCTGTGCCGAGGCCACAGGGGCTTGCAGATCGAGGGTGAGGGCCGGCAGCGCGGGCAGGTACAGATCGGTGGTGACGGGCTGGATGCTGAGCAGCAGCGCCAGCACGACCACCGCGAGCCCCGGGGCCACGGCGGGCGCCACGGGCCCGGTCGCCGGCAGGGAGGAGGGGGTAGACATGACCCCCGAGCGTACCAGCGCGGCGGGCCGGCGCGGGCCGTGCGCTGGCGGGGCCGCCGCGCAGGGCGTGGTGGTGCTCAGGCAGCGGCTGTGGCAGCGTGCACGGCCTCGGCCACCTGGGCCTGCCACGACGTGGTGGCCCGGCCTATCAGCCGGCCGAGCTGGCCGCTGCCGTCGAACAACGCGCCGCCGGCGGCCGCCGCGTCGGACTGCGCGATGATGGCCGCGAAGGGCGGCGGCAGGCCGACGCCTTGCAGCGCCTGGGCGTAGTCGGCCTGAGGCAGGTCGCGGTAGGGCACGGGCTTGCCGGCCACGCGGGCGATCTCCGCCGCCAGCTCGGCGAGCGTGTAGGCCGTGTCGCCCGCCAGCTCGTACACGCGCCCGGCCTGGCCACTGGCGGTGAGCACGGCGGCGGCGGCTTCGGCGTAGTCGGCCCGCGCGGCGGAGGCGATGCGGCCCTCGCCCGCGCTGCCGAACAGGGCGCCGTGTTGCAGCGCCGCACCCACGCTGCCCAGGTAGTTCTCGGTGTACCAGCCGTTGCGCAGCAGCACATGCGGTACGCCGGTATTTTTCAGCAGAGCCTCGGTCTCGCGGTGCTCTTGCGCCAGGTCCAGAGGGGAGGTGTCGGCGTGCAGCACGCTGGTATAGGCGATGAGGTCCACGCCGGCTCGGCGGGCGGCCTCGATCACGGTGCGGTGCTGGGCGGTGCGCTGGCCCACTTCGCTGCTGGAGATCAGCAGCACCTGGCGGGCGCCTTGCAGCGCGGCGTCCCAGCCGGTGGGGTCGGCGTAGTCGGCCTGGCGCACGACGATGCCCTGGGTGGCCAGGTCGGCGACCTTGGCCGGGTTGCGTACGGCGGCGACGATGCCCGCAGCGGGCACGCCGCGGCGGAGCAGGGAGGCGATGACGAGGCGGCCCAGTTGGCCGGAGGCGCCGGTGATGACGATCATGGTCGGATGTCCTGACAGGTGGTGAACAGAAGCGTCACAATACCGCCTGAGCAAACTTTTCGTAAGTACCAACAAAAAGGTAAGTGTATGGATGCCTTCGCCTCGGACGCCCTGAGCCATGCGGTGGCCGACCCGGTGGCCGAGCCCGCTGCGACGGCAGCGGATGCCCCCGCCGCCGCACCGGTGCCGTCCATCGCCGAGCTGATGCGGCGTGGGGAGATGCTGACGCCGGACTGCCCGTCGCGCGACATCCTGCAGCACGTCACCAGCCGCTGGGGCGTGCTGATCCTGGTGGCGCTGCATGACCGCACGCTGCGCTTCAGCGAACTGCGCCGCACGGTGGGCGGGGTGAGCGAGCGCATGCTGGCCCAGACGCTGCAGACCCTGGAGCGGGACGGTTTCGTCGCCCGCAAGGCCTACGCGGTGGTGCCGCCGCATGTGGAATACAGCCTCACGCCGATGGGCCGCGAGGTGAGCGGGCACGTGCAGTCGCTGGCGGACTGGATCGGCGGGAACCTGCCCGGCATCCTGGCCGCGCGGGATCGCTCGGACGCCGTGGCTGCCCCGGCTGCGCCTGCCGCCGTGCGCTGACGGGCGGTGGGTCCCGGGCCGGTGCGCTGGCCTGTTAGAACGTGTTTACGATCTCCCAGGGCCGGGCAGCGGCGTTTGCGGGAGGGGATGCAAGGCGCGGTGCGCAGTGGATAGCTCGGCTATCCACCAG
>JAEWPH010000180.1 GCA_023460715.1 Pseudomonadota bacterium
CGGCCGCAACGTGCACGAGCGCCGTGCCGTCGATCGCGGCCAGCGCCCGCGTCAGCGCGTCGGGCTGCAGGGCCACCGGCTCGATGTCCTCCAGCAACGCGCCACCCACGGCCTGCAGCACATGCAGGCGGTCGCAGCAGGTCGGGCAGGCCTCCAGATGGCTCTCGACCACGATGGCGGCGCCCGCAGGCAGGCTGCCGGCCGCGTGGGCCAGCAACAGGGCATCATCGGGATGGTGACGGATCATGGCTCTAGAGCGCCGAGCAGGCGGCGCAGATGGTTCACGGCCAAACGAACGCGGGATTTGACGGTGCCCAGCGGTATGCCGAGCTCCTGTGCGATCTGGGCGTGGGGATGTTCTTCGAAAAACGACAGTCGCAGGATCTGCACCTGCTCGACCGACAGCTGCTTCATCGCTTCCCGCACATGCTCTTCGCGCTGGCGGATGCTCAACTGCTCGTCGGGCTCGGGGGCGGTATCGGGCATCTGCCCGTCGTCGCACTCCTCACCATCGGCGATGAGCGCATGGCCCTTGCGGCGGAAGTGGTCCACCCGCAGGTTGCGGGCGATGGTGAAGATCCAGGTGGATGCGCCGGCATGGCGGGGATCGTAGGTAGGCGCCTTGCGCCACACGCTCACCAGTGTTTCCTGCGCCAGGTCCTCGGCCTGCGCCTCGGCGCTGCCCAAACGCATCAGGTAGGCCTTGACGCGCGGCGCGAAATACTTGAACAGCGCGGCGAAAGCCTGCCGGTCTTCATGCGCGGCCACCGCCGTGATCCAGGCGGCCAGGTCTTCTCCTGTCGGCATCAATCCGGTGTGGTGCGGTGTCACGATCGACAGATAGGGAGGCCATGGCGTGGCCGGCTCGCGAGCCCACGCCGATGGCTGATGGACAGTGTTCATGCTGCTGGTACGCAGCGCTCGGCCCATTAGATCACAGCGCACCGCCGGACCGATCCAAAGCGCGGGACGGTGCGTACACAGCAGGCAGCGCAAGCGCGTGCCGCCACGCGAGCGAGCCCACAGACCAAGGAACCGACGCCATGACCTTCGCCGCAACGACGGGGCGGCCCCCAGCTCACCTGCGACCTGTGATGGACGTTGCCGTGATCGGCAGCGGCATTTCGGGTCTCTCCGCCGCCTGGCTGTTGTCTCACAGCCACCGGGTGACGCTCTTCGAGGCGGACAACCGCGCCGGCGGGCACAGCCACACCGTCGACGTGCCGAATGCTGGCGGCACCTTCCCGGTCGACACGGGCTTCATCGTCTATAACGAGTCGGCCTACCCCAACCTCACCGCGCTGTTCGCTCACCTGCAGGTGCCGACGGAGGCCACCGACATGTCGTTCGCGGTCAGCCTGGACCAGGGTGCGCTGGAGTACTCCGGCTCCGGCCTGGGTGGGCTCTTCGCCCAGCGCGCCAACGCCTTGCGCCCCCGGTTCTGGCGCATGCTGCGCGACCTGGTGCGCTTTTACCGCCAGGCGCCGGCCGAGGCAGAGCGCCTGGGCCTGATGCGGCTGGATGAGTACTTGTCGCAGCGCGGCTACAGCCGCGCCTTCCGGGAGGACCACCTCTATCCCATGGCCGCCGCCATCTGGTCCACCCCCGCGGCGCGGGTGGGCGAGTACCCGGTGGAGGCCTTCGTCCGCTTCTGCGAGAACCACCATCTGCTGGTGCTGGGCGACCGTCCGGCCTGGCGCACCGTGCGCGGCGGCAGCCGTGTCTACGTCGAGCGCATGACGCAAGGGCTGGGCTCCCGCCTGCGGCTGGAGAACGCCGCCGTCGAAATCCGCCGCACGCCCGCCGGCGTCTTCGTCCGCTCTGCCGACGCACGGGAATCCGGCCGTTTCGACCAGGTGGTCGTGGCCACGCACGCCGACCAGGCGCTGCGCCTGCTGCCCGATGCATCCCCTGAAGAATCCCGCCTGCTGGGCGCCTTCGAATACAGCCGCAACCGCGCGGTGCTGCACAGCGACCCGCGCCTGATGCCGCGCCGCCGGTCGGTGTGGTCGAGCTGGAACTACCTGGCCGACCGCAGCCGCAGCGACGCGCTGTGCGTGACCTACTGGATGAACCAGTTGCAGCCTCTGCCCACGCAGCAGCCGGTGTTCCTGACGCTCAACCCGCTGCTCGAGCCCGCGCCGGACCAGCTCATCCGCAGCCAGGTTTACGAACACCCCCTGTTCAACACGGCGGCCCTGCGCGCCCAGCGCGAGCTCTGGAGCCTGCAAGGGCAGCGCCGGACCTGGTTCTGCGGCGCGTATTTCGGCTCTGGTTTCCACGAGGACGGCCTGCAAGCCGGGCTGGCCGTGGCCGAAGCCCTGGGCGGCGTGCGGCGTCCGTGGAACGTGAGCGACGAGTCCGGCCGCATCCATGTGCCGCCGGCCACGCTGCGCGAGGAGCGCGCGGCATGACACCAGCGTCCGCGCTGTACACCGGGCGCGTGATGCACCAGCGCCTGCGGCCGGCGAGGCACCGGCTGGAGTACCGCATCTTTTCCCTGTTGGTGGATCTGGACGAACTGCCGGCGCTCGACAGCCGGCTGCGCTGGTTCTCGTTGAACCGGCGCAATCTGTTCAGCCTGCACGAAGCGGACTATGGCGCGGGCGAGGCCGGCGGACTGCGCGCGCACATCGACCGCACACTGGCGCAGGCCGGACTCCCCACCGGCGGACCGGTGCAGCTGCTCACGATGCCGCGCATCCTCGGCTACGCCTTCAACCCGCTCAGCGTCTATTTCTGCCACCGGCCGGACGGCGGCCTGAAAGCCATCGTCTACGAAGTGAACAACACCTTCGGCGAGCGCCACAGCTACGTGATCCCCGCCGTCTCCGATGAAGCCTTCGCCCCGCGGCTGCGCCAGGGTTGCGGCAAGGACTTCCATGTCTCGCCGTTCATGGAACTGGCGATGCAGTACGCCTTCGACATCGCGCCCCCGCGACCGGAGCAGGACCATCTGCGCGTGGGCGTCACCGTGCACGATGCGCAGGGCCCGGTGCTGGCGGCCCGCTGGCTCGCCCGGCGCAGCGCCCTCACCGATGCGGCTCTGCTGCGTGCCTTCGGCACCCACCCGCTGCTCACCCTCAAGGTCGTGGCCGCCATCCACTGGGAGGCGCTCCGGCTCTGGTTCAAGCGGGTTCCCCTGCACCGCAAGCCGCCACCGCCGCCCCATGCCATCAGCTTCATCGCCCGCAAAGACACCTGACATGCGCATTTCCCCGCCGACTTCGACGTCCCTGCCCAGCGCTTCGCCAACGCATGCCGTACGGGCCGGCAGCCCGCTGCGCCCGCTGCACGGCCTGCTCCGCAGGCTGCTGCGCCATCTGCAGTGCGGCAGCCTGTCGATCAGCCTGCCCGGCGGCCAGCGGCTGGAGGGCCATGGCGCGGCCCCCGGCCCGGCCGCCGCCGTGGTCCTGCACTCCTGGCGCCCGGTATGGCAGATGCTGCTGCACGGGGACATCGGCCTGGCCCGCTCCTACCGCGACGGCGACTGGATGACGCCCGACCTGACGGCGCTGCTGGAACTGGGTCTGCACAACGAGCAGGCCTGGGGAGCCGCCCTGCAGGCGAGCGCGCCGGCACGCTGGTTCCACCAGCTGGCGCACCGCCTGCGCGCCAACACCCGCACGGGCAGCCGCCAGAACATCGCCTTCCATTACGACCTGGGCAATGCGTTCTACGGCAAGTGGCTGGACCGCACCATGCTCTATTCCAGCGGCCTGTATGCCCACCCCGGCGCCACGCTGGAGGAAGCGCAGGCGCGCAAGCTGACACGCATCCTCGCGCTGCTGGACTGCCCGGAAGACGCCGAGGTGCTGGAGATCGGTTGCGGCTGGGGCGCCCTGGCAACCGAGTTGGGCCAGGCCGCGCCTGCAGGCCGGGTCACGGGCCTGACGCTCTCGACCGAACAACTGGCGCATGCGCGGGAAAGGGTTGCCGCCGCAGGGCTGCAGGACCGCGTGGACCTGCGCCTGCAGGACTATCGCGATGTCGAGGGGCACTTCGACCGCATCGTGTCCATCGAAATGCTCGAAGCCGTTGGCGAGCGCTACTGGCCGGCCTACTTCGACACCCTGCGGGCACGGCTGAAGCCGGGCGGCACGGCGGTCGTGCAGGTCATCACGATCGCCGAGGACCGCTTCGAGCAGTACCGCCGGCATCCGGACTTCATCCAGCGCTTCATCTTCCCGGGCGGCATGCTGCCGACGGTGCGCGCGCTGGGCAAAGAAGCTGCGCGCGCCGGACTCACGCTGGAGACCGCGGAGACTTTCGGGGCCAGCTATGCGCTCACGCTGGCCGCCTGGAGGGCACGCTTCCTCGCCGCATGGCCCACCATCGAACCGCTGGGGTTCGATGACGCCTTCCGGCGGCTCTGGACGTATTACCTCAGCTACTGCGAGGCGGGCTTTCGCACGGGGCGCGTGGACGTGGGCCTGTACGTGCTGCGCCACGCGCACGGCAACGCCGATCAGACGACGGCCTGACCGGAAGGGCAAAAGAACCGGGGGAATGTGGCGTGAAAAACGCTTCGCCGAAAGGCGAAGTGGTGCGGCTGGCGGGGATCGAACCCACGACCCTTGGCTTCGGAGGCCAATACTCTATCCACTGAGCTACAGCCGCTGGACATCTGCGGGCCGGGTGGCCGCAAACAGCAGCGGATTATCGCACGCTACTCCACCCGGAAACCCAAACCCTTGAGATAGGTGTCCACGCTGACCTGGCTGACCGCCACCAGATTGAAGCTCGAATGGCTCAGCAACCACGCCTGCATCAGGCCTTCGAAGATGGCGCGCAATCCGATGGCCGCCGTGGCCGGGTCCATGGGCAGGGCCACCTGGTACTGCTCTGCCGCCTCGCGGACGAAGCGTTCGATCTGCGACTGGAATCCCGCGCAGCCCTCGATGTGGCGATCCCGCACGTCTGCCAGATCGTTGACGTATTCGATCCGGTACATCGCGATCTCGAACACCCGGCGCGTCCGCTCGTCATGGGCGATGCTGCGCTGCACAAAATCGATCAGGCGGCGCAAGCGCTCCAGCGGCGGCAGGCCGGCGGCGAAATCGTCGTCTTCGGTCGCCTGCTCGAGCGGCAAGGTCACGCGATCCATCATGGCGTTGAACAGGTCGAGCTTGTCCTTGAAATGCCAATAGATCGCCCCGCGCGTGGCGCCGGCCGCCTGAGCGATGTCGTTGAGCGACGCTCGGGCAACGCCTTTTTCGTAGAACACCAATTCGGCCGCATCCAGCAAGCTGTTGCGCGTAGCATCGGCATCTTCTTTGGTACGACGGGCCATAGGGGCGGTTGTCTCCTGTAGGTGTTGGCCTGGTAACGATGTAATCGCAATTATACATTCATGTTTGTATGTACAATGGCGCCCACTTTCGTTTGCCCTCTTCTTTGATGCCGGTCAGCTGCATGCGTCCGGCATCGGGAATTTCTGTTTCTGCACCTTTCGCTTATTGCCTTTTCTCAAAGGGATTTCCATGCAGCGCCTGAACGACGACCACTCCGTCCGCTCCGTCTCCCAACCCCCTTCCTTGAGGCTTCTCGCACTGTCCATCGGTTGCGCAGCCGTGCTCGCCCTGTCGGCGTGCGGCAAGAAGGACGCTGATGCCCAGGGCGGCGCGCCCCAGCAGCCCCCGCCGGCCGAGGTGGGCGTGGTGACGGTCACCCCCGGTGACGTCGGGTTGGTTACCGAGTTGCCAGGCCGCCTCGAGGCGTCACGCGTGGCAGAGGTGCGGGCCCGGGCGGCAGGCATCCTGCAAAAGCGCCTGTTCACCGAAGGCAGTGATGTGAAGGCCGGCCAGGCGCTGTTCGCTATCGACAACGCGCCTTACCGCGCCACGCTGGAAAGCGCGCAGGCCTCCGTCGCCCAGGCCGAAGCGAACGTGGCCCAGACCCGTGCACTCGCCGAGCGCTACAAGCCGCTGGTGGCCGTGAACGCGGTGAGCAAGCAGGAATACGACAACGCGGTCGCTTCCCAAAAGACGGCCGAGGCCAACCTGGCAGCCGCCAAGGCCTCGGTGACCACCGCGCGCATCAACCTGGGCTATGCCTCGGTGACCTCGCCCATCTCCGGCCGCATCGGCCGCGCCTTGGTGACCGAAGGCGCCCTGGTGGGCCAGGGCGAACCGACCCAACTCGCCGTGGTGCAGCAGATCGACCCGCTGTACGTGAACTTCACGCAGTCCGCGTCGGACGCCCTCAAGCTGAAGGCAGCCCTGACCAGCGGCAAATACAAGCAGGCCGGCAACGGTGCCGCCGGCGTGAGCGTGGTGCTGGAAGACGGCAGCGTCTACGGCCGCACGGGCCGCCTGCTGTTCACCGATCTGACGGTGGACGCCACCAGCGGCCAGGTCACGCTGCGCGCTGAAATTCCCAACCCCGACCGCCAGCTGCTGCCCGGCCTGTACGTGCGCGTGCGCGTCGAGCAGGCCCAGGTGGGCAACGGCGTCCTGCTGCCCCAGCAGGCCGTGACCCGCTCGGCCAAGGGCGACACGGTCATGGTGGTGGGCGAAGACAACCACCTGACGCCCCGCCCGATCAAGCTGGGCCCGGCACAAGGCACGAACTGGGTGGTGCTGGAAGGCCTGAAGGCCGGCGAAAAGGTCATGGTGGACGGCTTCCAGAAGCTGCCCCGCGGCAAGCCCGGCGATCCGATCGTCGTCAAGCCCGTGCCCTGGCAACCCGCCGGTGCCAAGCCCGCTGCGGCGCCCGCCTCTGCCGCTTCGGCTCCGGCCAAGCAATAAGTAAGACAACCAGGAGCGCGGCACATGGCCAAGTTCTTCATTGAACGGCCCATCTTTGCATGGGTCATCACGATCTTCATCATGGTGATGGGGGGAATCTCCATCGCCAAGCTGCCCATCGCCCAGTACCCGGCGGTGGCGCCACCGACCATCCAGGTGTCGGTCGCCTACCCGGGCGCCAACGCGCAGACGCTGGAAGACAGCGTGCTCGCAGTCATCGAACGCGAGATGAACGGCGCCAGCGGGCTGGCCTACATCGAAACGACGAGCCAAGCCAACGGCACCGGCTCGATCGTGCTGAGCTTCGAGCCTGGCACCAACGCCGATCTGGCGCAGGTGGACGTGCAGAACCGCCTCTCGCGCGCCACGCCGCGGCTGCCCAGCGCAGTGACGCAGCAGGGCGTGCGCGTGGAGCAGTCGCGTTCGAACTTCCTGATGTTCGCCATGCTCTCCACGGACAACCCCGACGTGAGCATCGAGGCGCTGAACGACTATGCCGCCCGCAACGTGGTGCCGGAACTGCAGCGCGTGGCCGGCGTGGGTACGCTCACCCAGTTCGGCTCCGAGCGCGCCATGCGCATCTGGGTGGACCCGGCCAAGCTCAAGGGTTTCAACCTGTCGCTCGACCAGGTGAATGCGGCGATCCGCGCGCAGAACGTGCAGGTGTCGGCCGGCAATCTGGGTGACCTGCCGTCCGAACAGGGCCAGCCCGTAGCGGCCACCATCGTCGTGCAAGGCCAGCTGACCAATGCCGACCAATTCGGCAACGTGGTACTGCGCGCCAACACCGACGGTTCCGCCGTGCGCCTGAAGGACGTGGCCCGCATCGAACTCGGCTCGCAGAGCTACAACACCAGCGCCCGTCTGAACGGCAAGCAGGCCGTGGGCCTGGGCGTGCAGCCCACCCCATCGGCCAACGCGCTGGCGACGGCCAAGGCCGTGCGCGCCAAGCTGGAAGAGCTCAAGAAGTTCTTCCCGCAGGGCGTGAACTACGTGGTTCCCTACGACACTTCCAAATTCGTTTCGGTCTCGATCGAGAAGGTGGTGCACACGCTGATCGAAGCCGTGGTGCTGGTGTTCATCGTGATGTTCCTGTTCCTGCAGAACTTCCGCTACACCATCATCCCGACCATCGTGGTGCCCGTGGCGCTGCTGGGCACTTTCGGCGCCCTGCTGGCGATGGGCTTCTCGATCAACGTGCTCACCATGTTCGGCATGGTGCTGGTGATCGGTATCGTCGTGGACGATGCGATCGTGGTGGTGGAGAACGTCGAGCGGATCATGGCCGAGGAAGGCCTGCCGCCGCTGCAGGCCACGCGCAAGGCGATGGGCCAGATCTCGGGCGCCGTGATCGGCGTGACCGTGGTGCTGATCTCGGTGTTCGTGCCGCTGGCGTTCTTCGCCGGCTCCACCGGCAACATCTATCGCCAGTTCGCCGCGACGATGGCCACCTCGATCGCGTTCTCGGCCTTCCTCGCACTGTCCCTCACGCCGGCGCTCTGCGCCACGCTGCTCAAGCCCATCGATCCGGAACACCACGCCGAGAAGAAAGGCTTCTTCGGCTGGTTCAACCGCTCGTTCAAGAGCACCACGCACCGCTATGAAGGCTGGATGGCCAAGCTGCTGCGCCGCGGCGGCCGCATGATGATCATCTATGCCGTGCTGCTGGGCGCCGTGGCGCTGGTGTACACGCGCCTTCCCACCTCGTTCCTGCCCAACGAAGACCAGGGCTACATCATCACCAACGTGCAGCTGCCCCCGGGTGCCGCGCAGTCGCGTACCAGCGAGGTGCTGCAGCAGGTGGAAGGCTTCATGCTGAAGCAGCCCGAGGTGGAGAACATCGTGACCGTGGCAGGCTTCTCGTTCTCGGGCCAAGGCCAGAATGCCGGCCTCGCGTTCGTGATCCTGAAGGACTGGGCAGAGCGCTCCGGCGCCGACAGCACGGCCTCGGCCGTGGCCGGCCGCGCCTTCATGGCGCTGTCGGGCATCCGCGATGCCTTCATCTTCGCGCTGAGCCCGCCGCCCATTCCCGAACTGGGCACCGGCACCGGCTTCAACTTCCGGCTGCAGGACCGTGCCGGCCAGGGACACGACGCCCTGGTCAACGCGCGCAACCAGCTGCTGGGCATGGCCGGGCAGAGCAAGATCCTGGCAGGCGTGCGCCCCGACGGCATGGAAGACGCGCCCCAGATGCAGATCGACATCGACCGCGACAAGGCCAACGCCCTGGGCATCGGTTTCGACAGCATCAGCAGCGCGCTGTCCACGGCGCTGGGCTCGGCCTACATCAACGACTTCCCGAACCAGGGACGTCTGCAGCGCGTGGTCGTCCAGGCGGACGCCGCCGCCCGCATGCGGCCCGAGTCGGTGCTGGACCTGCCGGTGGTGAACAGCCGCGGCCAGACCGTGCCCCTGTCGACCTTCGCCACCACGCGCTGGATCACCGGCGCCATGCAGACGGTGCGCTACAACGGCTACCCGTCGATGAAGATCGCCGGTGATGCCGGCCCCGGCTACACGACCGGCGAGGCCATGAACGAGATGGAACGCCTGGCCGGCCAGCTGCCGCCCGGCTTCGGCTTCGAGTGGACGGGCCAGTCGCGCGAGGAAAAGCTCGCCGGCTCGCAGGCCATGATCCTCTATGCCTTCTCGCTGCTCGCCGTGTTCCTGTGCCTGGCCGCGCTGTACGAAAGCTGGTCGATCCCGTTCTCGGTGATGCTGGTGGTGCCGCTGGGCGTGCTCGGCGTGCTGCTGGCCACGCTGATGCGGGGCATGTCCAACGACGTGTACTTCCAGATCGGGCTGGTGACCATCATCGGGCTATCGGCCAAGAACGCCATCCTGATCGTGGAGTTCGCGAAGGATCTGCAGGCCGAGGGCAAGAGCGTGCTGGAGGCGGCGCTGGAGGCCGCCCACCTGCGGTTCCGTCCCATCATCATGACCTCGCTGGCCTTCACGCTGGGCGTGGTGCCGCTGTTCATCGCCTCGGGTGCCAGCTCGGCAAGCCAGCGGGCCATCGGCACCGGCGTGATCGGCGGGATGATCACGGGTACCGTGCTCGCGGTGATCTTCGTGCCCGTGTTCTTCGTGCTGGTGCGCACCTTCTTCAAGGGCAGCAAGCGCCAGCAGGACCACGACGCCAAGGTCAACCAACAGCACCGCCGCGATGCGGAAGCGCTGGAATAAGCCCCATTTGCTGGAGAGAGAAACCATGCAACACATTTCCCCTCTGCACTCCGGCGCGCGCATGCCGCGCCTGGTGCTGACGGTCGTGGCGGCGGCAGCCCTGATGGCCGGCTGCAGCTTCATCCCGACCTACGAGCGCCCGGCAGCGCCGGTGCCCACCGCCTTCAACGCTGCCGAAGCCGCAGCCCCCGTGGGCGCGAAGGCGGCGTCGGACATCGACTGGAAGGAGTACTTCGCCGACCCGCGCCTGCAGCAGCTCATCGGCATCGCGCTGGAGAACAACCGCGACCTGCGCGTGGCGGTGCTCAACATCGAGCAGGCCCGGGCGCAGTTCCAGATCCAGCGCGCGGACCTGTTCCCCGCCGTCAACGGCATCGCCTCGGCCACCCGCCAGCCCAACACGGCCACCGGCCAGTACAGCAACCTGTTCCAGGTCGGCCTGGGCGTGTCGGCCTGGGAGATCGACTTCTTCGGCCGCGTGCGCGCGCTGAAGGAGCAGGCCCTGGCGCAGTACCTCGCCACGGACGAGGCGCGCAAGTCGACGCAGATCAGCCTGGTGGCCGCGGTGGCGCAGGCCTGGTTCAACCTGCTGGCCGACGAAGAGCTGCTCGACCTGTCGCGCCGCACGCTCGGCACCCGGGACGAGTCCGTGAAGCTGACGCGCCTGCGCCTGGAGAACGGCGTGAGCTCCGAGCTGGACAACAGCCAGGCCGAGAGCCTGGCGCAGACCGCCCGCGCGACGTATGCCCAGCAGCAACGCCAGCGCATGCAGGACGAGAACGCGCTGGTGCTGCTGCTCGGCCAGCAGCTGCCGGCGGACATCCGTGCCAGCCTGGGACAGGCACGCCTGGCCGACGCGCCGGCCATGCCCGGCCTTCCCGCGGGCATACCCTCCGATCTGCTCACCCGCCGGCCCGACATCCGCCAGGCCGAGCAGCTGCTGGTCGGCGCCAACGCCAACATCGGCGCGGCGCGCGCCGCGTTCTTCCCGCGCATTGCGCTGACGGCCCAGGCCGGCACGGTGAGCAACGAACTGTCGGGCCTGTTCAAGAGCGGCAGCTGGGCCTTCTCGCTGGCGCCGCAGCTGACGCTGCCGATCTTCAATGCCGGCGCCAACCAGGCCAATCTGGAATCGGCCCGCGCCGGCCGCGAGATCGCGGTGGCGCAGTACGAGAAGTCCATCCAGACGGCTTTCCGCGAAGTCTCCGACGCGCTCGCCGGCCAGGCCACGCTGCAGGAACAGCTGGACGCCCAGCGCGCCACGCGCCAGGCGGATGCCCGCCGCACCGAGCTGTCGGACCTGCGCTACCGCAACGGCGTGTCCAGCTACCTCGACTTCCTGGATGCACAGCGCTCGCTGTTCGCCTCCGAGCAGACGCTGGTGCAGACCCGCCTGCTGCAGCTGCAGAACCAGGTCACGCTGTACAAGGTGCTGGGCGGCGGATGGACCGAGCCGCCGCAGCAAGCACCACGTTCTTGATGTAGCGCAAGAGGGCGCGGCTGGCCGTTTTCCCTAACGGCCAGCCCTGGGGACCGCTTCCTATAATGAAGAGTTGATCCCCCACAAGCCCCCGATACCTCAGAGGACGTCATGAGCGACACCCACGAAGAAGCGCACACCGGCCCGATCAAGAATCCCAAGCAACTGCTGCTCACGGTCTTCCTGTCTTTCGTTCTGCCCGTCTTTGCCATCATCGGCCTCGTCGTGTTCGTGACGTCGGGCAACAAGCCCGCAGAAGGCGTGGCCAACCCCGAGATGGCCATCGCCCAGCGCATCCAGAAGGTGGGCATGGTGGAGGTGCGAGATGCCAACCGTCCGCTGCGTCCCGGCGAGGAAGTCTTCAAGGGCCAATGTGCCGCCTGCCACGCCACGGGCGCGGCCGGTGCACCCAAGCTGGGCGATGCCGCGGCCTGGGCACCGCGCATCCAGACGGGCTTCGAGGCCCTGGTGCAATCGGCCCTGAAGGGCAAGGGCGCCATGGCGCCTCAGGGCGGCGGCGACTTCGACGACACGGAAATCGCCCGTGGCGTGGCCTACATGGCCAACGCCTCCGGCGGCAAGTTCGAGGAACCCAACCGTCCCGATGCCCCCGCGGCCGACGGCGCTGCTGCACCGGCCCCCGCAGCCTCTGGCGGCTGACCCGGCCCCCAAAACATACTGCGTCCCTCCCGAGCCGGCCCTGCGCCGGCTTCGTCGTTTCTGGGATGCCCGCAGCAGGGAAAAAGTGCACCGCTCCTAGAACGAGAGCGCGATGCGCTTATCACCAAAGGACTTCAACGCTCTAAAGGCTTTAATGCGCCGCCCGTTCAGCGGTAATAGCTATAGTTTTTGAGGCGAGCAATGGGGCGTTGGAGGGAGTGCAGGACACCGTTTCTGCGACGACGTGGGGCGGTATCGTGGGCAGTCTCTTTAGCCATGCGCTGCCTGCTTCATCGCGGCCGCTGCCCTGCGAGACCGGGATGAGGCAGCCGAAGCCCCTCTCACCCCCAAGGAACCGGCTGTGCCAAGCCGTGCAGGAAGAAGCGAGAGCCCTGCAGCGCCCCGCGTCCATGGCACCGCCAGGGCGACCTGCGCTGCTTTCCGGCGGCGTCCCGCCGAGTCTCTCGCCCGCCTACTGCGCCGCGGCCGGGCTCCGCACGAATCCGTAGCGCTCCGGCAGGCGGTCCGCCTGCACCTCCTGCGGCGTCCAGCGGCCCTGTTCGATGGCTTCGGCCACCAGGCCCACGTCCAGGCTGTGCACCAGGCCCAGCCCCGCGCCGCTCGCCAGGTAGACCCGCCCCGCCTCGTCCAGCAGGCATTCGCCCGCGTCGGGCATGCGCAGGCCCGTGTGCGCGACGGGGACGTCGTCCGTACCCAGGCGCCAGACGAGCGGCGTGGCCTCCAGCTCGACATACACGCGCTGCGGCCCGTTCTGGAAGAACCAGCGGCCCTGCGCGTCCGACTCGTAGTTGCGGTGGATGAAATCGATCAGCTTCTCGTGCCGCAGCACCGCGCCGCGGGCTTGCGGGAACGGGCCCTGCGCCTGCGTGGCGTCATCGCGCATGTACCACTGGCCGCGCGCATCCAGGCCGAGCCAGCCGAAGCAATCCGGAACGTTGGGCCACTTGGCGATGGCCTGCCTGACGATGTCATCCATGCAGCGATTCTGCCCCGTGCGCAGCGGGCAAGGCGTAGTCCGCTGCCCCGCCCTGGCGCGCCAGCCAGTCGGCCACCTGCTCCGGCATGCCGCGCACGCTGCCGGGCCAGCCGCCGTGCGCAAAGCCGACGTGGCCGCCGTGCGCCGGCTGCCAGAGCGTGACGGGCGCTGCCCGCACCGCCTGGGGCCGCGGCAGGCTGTCGGCAGGCACGAAGGGGTCGTTCAGCGCATTGAGCACCAGGGCCGGAATGCGGATGTCGCCCAGCAGCGGCTTGGCGGAGGCGCGGCGCCAGTAGTCGTCGGTATCGCGAAAGCCGTGCAGCGGCGCGGTGAAGACGTTATCGAAGGCGTACAGGTCGCGCGCGGCCAGCAATGCCTGCCGGTCGAACAGCCCGGGGTGTTGGGCCAGCTTGGCCAGGGCCTTGGGCACCATGGTCCGCAGGAACATGCGCGTGTACACCTGCCGGTTGAAGCCGCGCCCGATGGCCGCACCACCGGCCGCCAGGTCGATGGGCGAACTGATGGCCGCCACCGCATCGGCCTGCCGTGCAGCCCCCGCACCGGCTTCTGCGGCCCAGCGCAGCAAGGCATTGCCGCCCAGCGAGACGCCGGCGGCCAGCAGCGGCGCGCGGCCACCGCCCGGCAGCGCCTGCCCCTGCGCCAGGCGCGCGAGCAGCCAGCCGATCTCTTCGTGGTCGCCCGAGTGGTAGGCCCGCGGCGCGTGGTTGATCTCGCCGCTGCAGCCGCGGAAGTGCGGCACGGCGAAGCGCCAGCCCCGCTCGCGCGCGACGTCGGCAAAGGCTTCGGCATAGTGGCTGCGCGACGAGCCCTCCAGGCCGTGGAAGAGCACCAGCCGCGGCCGCGCCGCGTCGTGGGCGGCCGGCGGCGCGCGCCCGCCGGGAACTGCCGCC
>JAEWPH010000181.1 GCA_023460715.1 Pseudomonadota bacterium
GGCACGGGGCGCGGCAGCCGGCGCACCGGCCGCGTTGCCATCGGCCAGCGTGGGCTTCTGCGCGGCCACGGCGTGGTCCGCAGGCACGGCAGCAGGGGCTTCGGCCGCCGGCACGGGAGCGGGGTTCTGTGGTTCAGGTGCGGTCACGGGGTCGGTCATGGCGAGAAGAAATACGCGGTTGGGGCGCGGCTGCGCAGCGGTCAAAACCCGCCATCATGCCAGCCCCGCTGCCGCACGCCCCGCTGCGGCACCCTGCGCAAGGATGCGGGGCCGGCCGGCCAGGGCGCCTCAGCGGCCGATCAGGGCCTCGTCCAGCACCTCGACCCAATGGCGCACGGGCACGTCGGTGCCGCTTTGCAGGTGCGTGATGCAGCCCACGTTGGCCGACAGGATGGCGTCGGGCGCCTGGCCGCCGCAGGCATCGCCCAGCGCGTTCAGCTTGCGGTCGCGCAGCTGGTAGGCCAGCGCGGGCTGCAGCACCGAGTACGTGCCCGCCGAGCCGCAGCACAGATGCGATTCGGTGCGGCAGGTGGTCACGCGAAAGCCCAGCGCGGCCAGGTGCGTCTCGACGCCGCCGCGCAGCTTCTGGCCGTGCTGCAGCGTGCAGGGCGGGTGGTAGGCCAGCAGGGCTTCGGTGGGGGCGACGCGGCCTTGCAGCTTCTCGGCCAGCTCGGGCAGCATGTCGGGCAGCAGCTCGCACAGGTCGCGCGCCAGGGCGCTGATGCGCGCGGCGCGCTCGGCATAGTGCGCGTCGCCGCGCAGCAGGTGGCCGTAGTCCTTGACCATCACACCGCAGCCCGAGGCGTTGATGACGATGCTCTCCACGCCGGCTGGCGAGTCCACGTAGGGCCACCAAGCGTCGATGTTGGCGCGGGCCTGGGCCAGCCCCCCTTCCTGGTCGTTGAGGTGGAACTTGACGGCGCCGCAGCAGCCGGCCTGGGGCGCGACGATGGTCTGGATGCCGGCCGCGTCCAGCACGCGGGCCGTGGCCCGGTTGACATTGGGCAGCATGGACGGCTGCACGCAGCCCGCCAGCATGAGGACCCTGCGGGCATGCTCGCGCACCGGCCAGGCACCGGCCTGCTGCGGGGCGGGCACCTTAGCGCGCACCGCGGCGGGCAGCAGGCCGCGCACGGCTTGGCCGGCCTTCATGGCGGGGCCGAAAAGCGGCGAGGGCAGGCCCTCCTTCAGCGCCCAGCGGGCGGCACGCTCTCCCAGCGGGCGGGGCACCTGTTCGTCGACCAGCTTGCGTCCGATGTCCACCAGGTGCCCGTACTGCACGCCGCTGGGGCAGGTGGTCTCGCAGTTGCGGCAGGTGAGGCAGCGGTCCAGGTGCTGCTGCGTCTTGCGCGTGGGCGTGGCGCCTTCCAGCACCTGCTTGATGAGGTAGATGCGGCCGCGCGGCCCGTCCAGCTCGTCGCCGAGCAGCTGGTAGGTCGGGCAGGTGGCGGTGCAGAAGCCGCAGTGGACGCACTTGCGCAGGATGGCTTCGGCCTCCTGCCCTTCGGGCGTGCCCTGGTACTGGGGGGCGAGCTGGGTTTGCATCGTGGGCTAAGTCTCTGTAATAGGAAGGGGGCGCGGGGCGAGCACGGGGCCTGCGGGTCGGTCAGTGCGGCGGGCCTTCGTGGGAGGCGGCGCCGGCCTTGCGGCG
This sequence comes from Pseudomonadota bacterium, assembly GCA_023460715.1. GTDB lineage: Bacteria > Pseudomonadota > Gammaproteobacteria > Burkholderiales > Burkholderiaceae_C > Paracidovorax. Next base: position 1,652 of record JAEWPH010000181.1, read on the forward strand.
GCGCGGACGCAGGCGGTCCACCCAGCCGAAAGTCCAGGCCCGCAGCGCACGGTTGTGGCGCAGGTCGTCCAAGTAGGGCGGCAGCGACAGCCACAGCAGCAGGGCCGCCAGCGGCAGCACGCAGATGAAGCCCACGTACTTGAAGCCGGCCGCGCCCGCGATGCCCCCCAGCACGAAGGCGAGGATGAGTCCGCCGAAGAGCCGCACCCGGTCGCCGTTGGGACGCACGCGCGTGGCCTCGGTGCGGTAGCGGTTCCAGTACAGCGCCTTGCCGATCTCGATCCCCAGGTCGGTGAAGTTGCCGGTCATGTGCGTGGTGCGGATCTTGCCGCCCGAGACCTTGGACGCCAGCGCGTTCTGCAGCCCCATGATGAACGACAGCAGCAGCACGGTGAGCGGCACCGCGAACGGCGTGTGCCAGGTGAGCGTGAGCGCCCCCATCAGGCCGAAGGGCAGCATCAGCACGGCCTCCAGCAGCAGCGGCAGCGCATACAGGTGGCGCAGCCGGTACTGCCGGCCCCAGTGGATCTGGATGGCCGCCGTGGCCGCCCCCGCCAGAAAGGCCAGGATGGCGCCCACCGCGCCCAGCAGCAGCGCCATGTCGCCCATCACCAGGGAGTCAGCCACCTGCGAGGTAAAGCCCGTCATGTGCGAGGTGTAGCGCGCCAGCACCAGAAAGCCACCCGCGTTGATGGCGCCGGCATTGAACGCCAGCAGCAGGCCCAGCACGCGGTTGGTGGCGTGCGTGCGGTGCAGGCCCGTCAGGTGGCGCAGCAGGCGCATGGGCGCTACCAGCCGCCGCCCATGCGGCCCGGGTTGAATACGCCGGCCGGATCGAAGGCCTGCTTGAGCCGCGCGTGGATCTGCGCCAGGGCCGCGGATTGCGCATCAAAAGCCACCCCAGCGTCCGTCCTTTCTTCGCTATCAGCTATGAAAAGAGAAGCACTTCCACCTACCTGGCGCGCGGCCTCGTGCAGGGCTGCGGCCTGCGCCACGGGCGCCTGCACCCAGCGCAGCGCGCCGTGCCACTCCACCAGAGGCGGCGCTACGCCGGCCGGCAGGGCCAGCACCGGCGCCGTGGCCGGCACGGACACACGCCACAGCGCATGGCCGGGGCGAGCGGCCCGGTCGGCGAACCAGGGCAGCGTGTGGTCGCGGCAGGCGTTCCAGTCGGGCGCGACCACCGCGTTGTCCTGCCGTTCGCCGCCCATGCTGCGGCAGGCGGCCTCCACGGCGGCGGTGGCGCCGCGCAGGCGCACGTAAAGGATGCCGCTGCCGCTGCTTCCATCGTCCACCCAGCAGCTGGCGTTGAGCGGCAGCGGCTGCCCGCCCCAGGCGTGCAGCTGGCGCAGCGCATCGGCCTGGCTGCAGGCAAAGCGCAGCGTGGCCTCGGCCGGGGGCACGGGCAGCACCTTGAGGCTGACCTCGGTGAGGAGCCCCAGCGTGCCCCAGGCGCCGGCCATGAGGCGCGAGACGTCGTAGCCGGCCACGTTCTTCATCACCTGGCCGCCGAAGCGCAGCAGCTCGGCACGGCCGTTGACCAGCTCCAGGCCGAGCACGTAGTCGCGCACAGCGCCCACGCTGGCGCGGGCCGGGCCCGAGAGCCCCGCGGCGACCATGCCGCCCACCGTGGAGCCCGGGCCGAAATGCGGCGGCTCGAACGGCAGGCACTGGCCTTGTTCGGCCAGCAGCGCCTCCAGGTCGGCCAGCGGGGTGCCGGCGCGCACGGTCACCACCAGCTCGCTCGGCTCGTAGCTGACCACGCCCTGCAGTGCCCGCGTATCAAGCACCTCGCCCTGCAACGCCGCGCCATGGAAATCCTTGGTGCCGCCACCGCGGATGCGCAGCGCGGTCTGCGATGCGATGCTGGCGCGCACGCGCTCGATGGTCTGGCTGAGGGCTGAATCCATGGCTGCATGGTACTGCCGGGCCCTCGGCCGGCGGCCACCGCGCCGCTTGAATTTTTTGAACGGGCGGCGTGAGCTACGCCCTGCCCCGACGGTCAGCCCGCCGCGCGCCCGTCCTCGAACCAGGCGACGGGCAGGCCCGGCACGTCCACGCGCAGCGCGAACACGCAGCCCGACTGCGGCAGCTCGGCCAGCTCGTGCGCCGGCCGGCCCTCGCGCGCCGAGGTCACGTACAGCGTGCGCCCATCGTCCCCGCCCAGGCAAGGCATGGTGGGGCAGCGCACGGGCAGGGCGATGTCGGCCAGCACCTCGCCCGCGGGCGACAGGCGCTGCACGCGGCCGCCCTCGTACAGCGCGCACCAGTAGGCGCCCTCGGCATCGACGGCTGCGCCGTCCGGGCGGCCGCCGTAGCCGGGCTGGCCGGGCTTCCAGCCGGCCGGCTTGGGTTCGAACCGGCGCAGCACGCGGGGCTCGCCCACCGGCTCGCGGTCGGCATTGCAGTCCCAGGCGCGCACGGCATGCGCCGGTGTGTCGCTCCAGTACAGCGTGGCACCATCGGGCGACCAAGCCAGGCCGTTGGCCGTGGCCACGCCATCGAGCACCTTGCGCACCGTGGTGGCGCCGGGGCCGCGGGCATCCACGCAGTACAGCGCACCCACGGGCTGGCGCGGCCCCTCGGTCGGCTCGTGCACCGTGCCCACCCAGAAGCGGCCGAGCGCGTCGCACTTGCCGTCGTTGGCACGCTGCGTGGCCGGGTCAAACGGCAGGTCGGCGATGGGCTCCAGCGCGCCGCCCCACGTGCGGGCGCGGAAGATGCCGGCACGCAGCGCGATGACGAAGCCGTCCGGCGCGCCGGCCCGGCGTGCGGGCGCCATGCACCCGGGTTCGGTGGGCATGGCCCAGCGGTCGACGGCGCCGCTGGCCGGGTCCAGCCGCAGCAGCGCGCGGCCGGCAATATCGACCCAGTACAGGCGGCGCTCGTCCGGATGCCAGAACGGCGACTCGCCCAGTTGCGAGGGCTCGGTGGTGGCGCGGGTCCAGGCCGCGGGCGTCTGCGGGTCGGTGGATCGTGGGTGCATGGCCCTGATTATTCGCACCCCGCGCCCTGCGCGCGTCGGACAAGCCGCAGTGTTGCGCAGGGCCTTGGCCCGGGAGCGCTGGGGGACGCAGCGCGGGCGGGCCTGCGCAGGGCGCCCGGGGAGCCCACAAAAAAAGGGCCCGCCTTGCGGGCGGGCCGAATGTCCAGAGGAGTAACTCGCTAGCGTTATTCCCGCTGCGGTGCCACCAGACACCGCAGCGGTCTTGCAAGGCTCAACGGTGGTAGGCCGTCTCGCCGTGCGAAGTGATGTCCAGGCCTTCGCGCTCGGCCTCTTCGCTGACGCGCAGGCCCACCAGCAGGTCGGCGATCTTGTAGGCGATGAACGCCACGACGCCAGACCACACGATGGTGAACAGCACGCTCTTGATCTGCACCCAGACCTGGGCACCCATGTTGAAGGTGTCGGGGGTCAGGCCGCCCGTGCCGCCCAGGCTCTGCGAGGCGAACACACCGGTCAGGATGGCACCCAGGATGCCGCCCACGCCGTGGACACCGAACACGTCGAACGCGTCGTCGGCACCCAGCATGCGCTTGAGGCCACCCACACCCCACAGGCAGACCACGCCGGCCAGCAGGCCCAGCACGATGGAGCCCATCGGGCCGACGAAGCCGGCGGCAGGGGTCACGGCCACGAGGCCGGCCACGGCACCGGAGGCGGCGCCCAGCATGGAAGCCTTGCCCTTGGACAGGGCTTCACCGGCGATCCACGACAGCGTGGCAGCCGCGGTGGCCAGCACGGTGTTCACGAAGGCCAGGCCGGCACCGGCGTTGGCCGCACCGGCGGAGCCGGCGTTGAAACCGAACCAGCCCACCCACAGCAGCGAGGCACCGACCATGGTCAGCGTCAGCGAGTGCGGCGTGAAGGCTTCCTTGCCGAAGCCGATGCGCTTGCCGATCACATAGGCGCCCACCAGGCCGGCGATACCGGCGTTGATGTGCACCACGGTGCCGCCGGCGAAGTCCAGCGCGCCGTCGGCTGCCAGCAGGCCGCCGCCCCACACGATGTGGGCCATGGGCACGTAGCTGAAGGTAAACCACAGCACCGAGAAGATGAGCACGGCAGCGAACTTGATGCGCTCGGCGAACGAGCCCACGATCAGCGCCACGGTGATGGCGGCGAACGTGCCCTGGAACGCGATGAACACGTATTCGGGGATGGTCGTCAGCGCGCCGAAGGTTTCCTGGTTCACACCCTTGAGGAAGACCTTCTCGAAGCCGCCGTAGAACTTGCCTTCGCCCGAGAACGCCAGGCTGTAGCCGTAGATGGCCCACAGCAGCGAGATCAGCGAGAAGATCACGAACACCTGCATCAGCACGGACAGCATGTTCTTCGAGCGGCCCAGGCCGCCGTAGAACAGGGCCAGGCCAGGGATGGTCATCAGGATGACCAGCAGCGTGGAGGTCAGCATCCAGGCGGTGTCGCCGGAGTCTATCTTGGGGGCGGGCGCTGCGGCGGGGGCGGTCTCAGGTGCTGCCGCGGTTGCGGCTGCAGGGGCTGCGGCGGCGGGAGCCTCGGCAGCGGGGGCCGTCACGGCGGCAGGTTCGGAAGCGGCCGGCGCCTGGGCCAGCGTAGCGGTGCCGGCGCCCATCAGGCTCAGCCCCAGGATGAAGGAAGCAACTAGTTTTTTCATGGCGATACTCTTTGTCGTATTCGAAGACCGTCGCGCCCTTACAGGGCTTCCTTGCCGGTTTCACCGGTGCGGATGCGGACCACCTGTTCGAGGTGGCACACGAAAATCTTGCCGTCGCCGATCTTGCCGGTGCGGGCGGCCCCCTCGATGGCCTCGATGACGCGCTCGACCAGGTCATCGGACACCGCGGCTTCGATCTTCACCTTGGGCAGGAAGTCGACCACGTACTCGGCGCCGCGGTAGAGCTCGGTATGGCCCTTCTGGCGGCCAAAGCCCTTCACCTCGGTCACGGTGATCCCTTGGACTCCAATGTCCGACAGGGCTTCGCGCACCTCGTCGAGCTTGAAGGGTTTGATGATGGCTGTCACCATTTTCATTTGCGGTTCCTCCGATGGGGCGCCGTGCGCCCACTGTGACTTACAGGGTGTTGGCGAGCGTGACGATGAGCGGTTGCCGGTCCACGCTGCGGCGAAGCGGCGGCTGGGCCGGGCTCATGCCGGGCCGGGCAGCGCTTTCGGGCAGGGTGGATGGGCTTCTCATGGTCTCTCCAGGGCTTGTAAACAGGCGTCCGACAGCCACAAAGCATGGACCGTGCCATGCGGCAGGTCAGAGGCCCGGGCAGACCGAGCAGGTACAGTTGGGTGGTGGGCTCGCGGTTACACCGAACGCACGCCGACACAAGTTGCACAAATTTGGTGCAGATGGGCCGCCGCTGGCACGCCCCTGCGCACCACGCACCGACCTGGGGAGGACGCGGAACATGAGTCTCGCTTTGGTGCAGAGCCGGGCCCTGCTCGGCCTGCAGGCGCCGCCCGTTGCGGTGGAAGTGCATCTGGCCAACGGCTTGCCGAGCTTCACGCTCGTCGGCCTGGCCGAGGTCGAGGTCAAGGAGGCACGCGAGCGCGTGCGCTCCGCGCTGCAGACCACGGGGCTGGAATTCCCCTCGAACAAGAAGATCACCGTCAACCTGGCCCCGGCCGACCTGCCCAAGGATTCCGGCCGCTTCGACCTGCCCATCGCGCTGGGCATCCTGGCTGCCAGCGGGCAGATCGACGCGGCCCGGCTGGCGGGCTATGAGTTCGCCGGGGAGCTGTCGCTGTCGGGTGAGCTGCGCCCCGTGCGCGGCGCCCTGGCCACCAGCCTGGCCCTGCGCGCGCAGGCGATCCCCGCACGCATGGTGCTGCCGCCGCTCAGCGCGGAGGAGGCGGCGCTGGTGCCGGGAGCCGAGGTCTACCGCGCGCGCCATCTGCTGGACGTGGTGCGGCAATTCCTGCCACCGGGCAGCGGCGCGCAGCAAGCCGCCCCGGACGACGGCACGGACGCCGGCTGGTGCCGGATGCAGCCCACCGCCCCGCCCCCCTCGGCGCCCAGCGCCGACCTGGCCGACGTGAAGGGCCAGGCCAGTGCCCGCCGGGCCCTGGAGATCGCTGCGGCCGGCGGCCATGGTCTGCTGCTGGTAGGGCCGCCCGGATCCGGCAAATCCATGCTGGCCCACCGCTTCGCCGGCCTGTTGCCGCCCATGACGGTAGACGAGGCGCTGGAGAGTGCCGCGGTTGCCAGCCTGGCAGGCCGGTTCACGCCCGGCCTGTGGATGCACCGGAACACGAGCCATCCGCACCATACCTGCAGCGCGATTGCTCTCGTTGGCGGCGGCTCGCCGCCGCGGCCGGGCGCGATTTAGCTGG
>JAEWPH010000182.1 GCA_023460715.1 Pseudomonadota bacterium
CGGCTCCACCGAGGGCGGCAGGCTCAGGGGGGCCGTGGGCGCGAAAGCGCGTGCATAGGCCGTGTCGGACATCGGCGGCAACGGTGCGTCGCCATCGGCCGCGGCAGGAGCGGATGCGGCAGCCGCCGCGCGGCCATCGCCGGCCTGCTGCTTGCTCTTCCACCACTGCTGGGACATCTGCGCCTCGATCTCGTCGATCTTCTTGAGCGTGACGGCGCGCTCGTCGGGCGAGGCCATGCTGCTCTGGAAGAACGAGGGACGCGCTGTCGGGTCTTCGGTGCGCTGGCCCTGCAGGGCCTCGCGCTGGCGCAGCTTGCGCAGCTGATCGAACTCGCGGCGCCGCACGAAGTCGTTGCGGCGCTTGCGCTCGATCATCTCCTTGAGCATCTGCTTGCTGTACTGGCTCTCGCGGTCCGCCTCGACGGAGTCCAGATCCGTCCAGTGGACGGTCGGGTTGCGCACGAACCTCACCATCTTGGACAGCAGGCCGGGGGAAGTGTCTTCCTTGCTCATGGAGGGGCGTTCAGGCGCTTGCAAAGGGGGCGCTTGGCGCGCCAGGCCCAGGAAGTGCCGGCGTGCAAGCAGTGGGACCCATCAGTCCCCGAACATCTTCTGCTTGAGCTCGCGGCGCTGCTGCGCTTCCAGCGACAGCGTGGCCGTGGGGCGGGCCAGCAGGCGGCCGACCCCGATGGGCTCACCAGTCTCGTCGCAGTAGCCGTAGTCGCCGGCGTCGATGCGGGCGATGGACTGCTCGATCTTCTTGAGCAGCTTGCGCTCGCGGTCCCGCGTGCGCAGTTCGAGGGCGTGCTCTTCCTCGATGGTCGCGCGGTCGGCCGGGTCGGGCACCACCACGGTGTCCTCGCGCAGGTGCTCGGTCGTTTCGCCCGCGTTGTTGTGCATGTCCTGCTTGAGCTGCACCAGCTTGTGGCGGAAGAACGCCATCTGCTTGTCGTTCATGTACTCGGAGTCGGGCATGGCGAGCACCTCGGCGTCGCTCAGTTCCTCGGCCGACTTGGTCTTCCAGTTGTTGGCCAGCTTGGGGTCTTTCTTGGCGGCCGCCACAGGGGATTGCGCTTGCAGGGTCGTAGGCATGGTATGAGTAAAGCTGGCTGAAGAGGCCACGGAGGCCTCCGGGGTTGCCTGGGATGGTACGGTCAATTGCACTGCCCGGGAAGCGGGCCCGGTACGGTGCGAGGAAGCCCGCCCCGCAGGCGCGGACACGGAAGAGGATGCCGCCGCGGGAGTCGCTCGGCCGCCGCCCGCAGGGGACGAGGCCTTCGCTACCGCCTTGGATTTGCTGGCTTCGGCTTTCACTTCCTGTCTCCTCGTAGAACGGGGCGAACCCAAACTGCTACTGCAGCCCGGGATGGATGGCAAGCCTTCCGGGGTTTTACCGGGGCGCGATTGTATCGACCTGCGCTCCGGGTGGCGAACTCGTTGCGGATATCTGACAAAACACGCCCGCCAGAGGCTCCAGGCCTGCCACGGCAGGGCGCTATGGTGTCCGAAACCGCAGCCCGCTTATGCCAGACACTGCTCCAATCCCTGTAGGAAGATGTCCTTCGGCAGATCGATGCCGATGAACACCATCTTGCTCATGCGCTCTTCGCCCTCGCCCCACTGCGGTCCTAGGTCGCTGCCCATGAGCTGGTGCACGCCCTGGAAAATCACCTTGCGCTCCGTCCCCTTCATATAGAGCACGCCCTTGTAGCGCAGCATGCGTGGGCCGTAGATGTTGACGATGGCGCCCAGGAAGTCCTCCAGCTTGGCGGGATCGAACGGCCGCTGGGCGCGGTAGACGAAGCTCTTCACATCGTCGTCGTGGTGATGGTGGTGGCCGTGCCCCTGGTCGTGCGCGTGCGAGGGGTGGTTGCAGTGCTCGCCGTGCTCGTGGTCATGGTCGTGGTGGTCGTGCCCATGGCTGTGATCGTGGTCGTGCTCGTCTTCCTTCAGGAAGTCGGGGTCGATGTCCAGCTTGGCGTTCAGGTTGAAGCCGCGCAGGTCCAGCACCTCGGCCAGGGGCACTTCGCCGAAGTGCACGGCCTTGATCGGGGCGCGCGGGTTCATGTGCTTGAGGCGGTGGATCAGCGCGTCGGCCTCTTCCTTGGAGACGAGGTCGGTTTTGGACAGGAAGATCTGGTCGGCGAAGCCGACCTGGCGGCGTGCCTCCTGGCGGTCGTTGAGCTGCTGGGCCGCGTGCTTGGCATCCACCAGCGTGATGATGGAGTCGATGAGGTAGGTCTCGGCGATCTCCTCGTCCATGAAGAAGGTCTGCGCCACCGGGCCGGGATCGGCCACGCCAGTGGTCTCGATCACGATGCGCTCGAAGTCCAGCAGGCCCTTGCGACGCTTGGCCGCCAGCAGCTGCAGCGTCTCGCGCAGGTCTTCGCGGATGGTGCAGCAGATGCAGCCGTTGCTCATCTGCACGATCTGCTCCTTGGACTCGGTGACCAGGATGTCGTTGTCGATGTTCTCTTCACCGAACTCGTTTTCGATCACGGCGATCTTCTGGCCGTGCGCTTCGGACAGCAGGCGCTTGAGCAGGGTCGTCTTGCCGGAGCCCAGGAAGCCGGTGAGGATGGTGACGGGGATGAGGGACATGGGGAAAACCTTGAATGAAACAGCGGGTGCCGCAGCGTGCCCAGGCGCGCCGCGCCTGCGTCTGCACGGCCGGCGCGCGGGCCGCCGGCAGGGCTGTCTGCCAGTGTAGCGGGGCTGTCAAGCGCCTGACGGCACTGCAGAAATGGGCAGAGGCTGCTATACAGTGGCTATCAATACCTAGAAGTCAATTGACCCGTTCTGGCCATGGATTACCGCCTGACCGCCGCGCTCCTCGATTCCCTGGGCATCGCCCTGTGCGTTTTCGACCGGCAGCACCGCACGGTGCTGTGGAACCAGTGCTTCCTGGAATTCTTTCCCGAGCATGAGGGGCAGGTCCACGTTGGCGAACCGTACGCGGACAACCTGCGGCGCTTCTACCGCCGGCGCCTCGCCCCGCAGGACCAGCAGTACCTGGAGCGCTACGTGGCCGATGGCGTGGCCCGGCATGCCTCGCAGGGGCGGCCCTATGTCTTCCAGCACCTCGGCCGCTGGCTGCGCGTGGCCGCCGCCCCTTCGGCGGAGGACGGTCACCGGGTGCGCGTGTGGGTGGACCTGTCGGGCGCCGCGGAGCAGGTCCCGGCGGCAGCGCCGCTGCCCGGAGCGGTTACCACCGCCGCTGCGACTGCTACTGCTGTCGACGCGGCGCAGGCACTGCCGGCCACCCGCTTCGGCGAGGTGCTGCAGGTGCTGGAGCACGCTGGCGACGGCACCTCGGTGCACGGCGGCGACGGGCGCATCCTCTTCGCCAATGCGCATTTCCTGTCGCTGTATGGGCTGGCCAGCAAGGCCTGCGCCCTGGGCCGCACCTATCCTGAGCTGGTGCGCCAGCGCTGGGCAGAAGACGGCACCCCGCAGGAGCACGGCGCCCGCGCCGAAGACCTGGCCGCCGCACTGAACGACAGCCTGCTGTTTGCCGGGGTGCCGTTCGATGTGCCGCTGCCCGGCGGCCGCTGGGTGCGGGTGTCGATGAACCGCTTGGCCGATGGCCAGACCTGCGCGTTCCACACCGACATCAGCACCGACCGGCGGCGCCACGACGAACTGCGCGCGCTGACCGACCAGCTGCGGGAGGAAAGCCGGCACGACGCCCTCACCGGCCTGCAGAACCGGCGCGGGCTGCACGGCATGGTGCAGTCGCTGTCGGACGAGGCCGGCCCGCACGGGCTGCTGTACATCGACCTGGACGGGTTCAAGGCCGTCAACGATGCCGCCGGACACCAGGCCGGCGACGAGGTGTTGTGCCAGGTGGCCGGCGTCCTGCGCCACACCGTGCGGCAGGGCGACACGCTGGTGCGCATCGGCGGCGACGAATTCGTGGTGGTGCTGCAGGGCTGCGACGCGGCCCAGGCGCGCGCGGTGGGCGGCAAGCTCATCGAGGCGATCGCCCGGCAGCCCTTCACGGCCGCAGGCATGCCCTTCCACGTGGGCGCCAGCGCGGGCGTGCGCATCTTCTCGGGCCACAGCGACAGCCCGGACGTGGTGCTGCACGACGCCGACGTGGCCTGCTACCGAGCCAAGCGCAACGGCCGCGGGCGCGTGGAAGTGTTTGGCGCAGACGCCTGAAGGGAAGGGAGCGGAGCAGCCCGCACGCGGCCGCACCGGGAGTGCCGGCTGGCCCGCACTGCGTTGCTCTGCGGAGCGCCCTTCCGCCCCGCTGGCGGCCCGGCGTGCGCGCTACTTGCGCATCACCACCAGGCCCTTGAGGTACTCGCCCTCCGGGAACTCCAGCGTCATGGGGTGGTCCGGCGCGCCGGACAGGCGCTCCAGGATGTAGCCGTCCACATGCGCGTCGGCACCGGCGCCGGCGACGATCTTGTGGAACAGGTCGGCGCTGATGCCGCCCGAGCACGAGAAGGTGAACAGCACGCCGCCCGGCTCCAGCAGTTGCAGGGCCAGGCGGTTGATGTCCTTGTAGGCCCGTGCGGCACGCTCTGCATGCGCTGCGGTGGGCGCGAACTTGGGCGGGTCCAGCACGATGGCGTCGAAGGTGCGGCCCTCCTTCAGGAACTGGCGCAGGGAAGCGTTCACGTCGGCATCCAGGAAATCGGCCCGCGCCGCGTCGAAGGCGTTCAGCGCCACGTGGGCCCGCGCCCGCTCCAGCGCCGGGCCGGACGAGTCGATGGACGTCACATGCCCTGCCCCGCCCGCCAGCGCGGCCACCGAGAAGCCGCCCGTGTAGCAGAAGCAGTTGAGCACGCGCTGCGATTGCAGGCGGCGCACCGTCTCGGCAAAGCGTTGGCGGCTGTCGCGCTGGTCCAGGTAGAAGCCGGTCTTGTGGCCGTCGGCAATGCTGAGCGTGAGCTTCCAGCCGTGTTCGCGGATGGTCAGCTCCACCGGCACGCCCTCGCCGCCGCCACGCAGCCAGCCGGTGGCGGGCTCCAGCCCTTCGAGCTGGCGCACGTTGGCGTCCGAGCGCTCGTACAGGTGCGTGAGGCCCGTGGCCTGCAGCAGCGCGTCGGCGATCACGTTCTTCCAGCGCTCGGTGCCGGCGCTGGTGAACTGGGCGACCAACGTGTCGCCGTAGCGGTCCACGATCAAACCCGGCAGGCCGTCGGACTCGCCATGCACCAGGCGCACGCCATCGCTGGTAATGGCAAATCGGGCTCTGGCGCTGACTGCGTTTGCGCAAGCAGCTATGAAAAAAGAAGCATCGATGCGCTGCGCCTCATCGAAGCTCCAGGCCCGCGCACGGATGCGCGAATTCGGGCTGAACGCGGCCCAGGCGAGGAACTGGCCCTCGGCCGATTCGACGCGCACGGTCTCGCCGCTGTCGCCGCCGCCCTTGGCGATGGCGGATTCGAAGATCCAGGGATGGCGGCGCAGGAGGGAGCGTTCTTTGCCGGGGCGCAGGCGGAGGGTTTTCATGGGGGCGTATTGTCGTTGGTCGTGCGGCGCGCTCTTGCGCTCGGGGGCGGTGCGATGGCGGGACATTGGGATGTTTCCGCGCCGGATCTCAGTCTGGTGGACGAGGACTTTCTTACGATGGGCCGGAGGTTGGCTTCGAGCTGCTTTTTGGGGGATGCAGGGCCTTTGCTTCCCGAGGCCGGGGTGTGCGCCCGGCGGCGCACTCACTTTCTTTCGCTTCGCCGAAAGAAAGTAAGCAAAGAAAGGGCGACCCTGCTGCCCGTGTCCCCTGCGCTGCGCTACGGGGCAGCCTGCGATGCTCGCGCAGGCAGGGCCGCCGTGGAACTCACTGCGCTGCAGAGCAGCTC
>JAEWPH010000183.1 GCA_023460715.1 Pseudomonadota bacterium
CCGCTGGCAGGGCCGTCCGGCGACTCGGGCACGGGGGAAACCTGCAGCTCGCGCACGGTCCCCGCGGAAGTGCTGGCGGTCATACGGGCAGCTCCTGCTCGGTATCGGCCTCGAGGAACTCCAGCTGGTTGCCCGCCGGGTCCTTGACGTAGAAGCGCAGGTAGCCGGGCAGCGCGCGGTTTTCCACCAGAGGCAGTTCGGCCTGCAACAGGCGGCCGCGCAACTCGGGCAGGTTGTCCACTTCGAAAGCCAGGTGCGAGGCCGCGGGCGCGGGCGCCCAGCGCTCCGTGGGCACCAGTTCGATGCGCTGCGGGCCGGCCGCGAAGTGCAGCGCCGGTCCCGTCGCCGCATGGCGCAGTTCGGTCAGGCCCAGCAGCTGGGCGTAGAAGTTGCGGATCTGCCCTTCCGCGCCCGCCGGGAAAGCCAGTTGCACATGGTTGATGGAATGGATGGCCATGGGTGCGTTCTTTCCTTGTTCGTTGAGGCGTTGCCGCCGTTCAGCTCTGGGCCGCGCGCGGCACGTACTGGTTGCCGACGGTCTCGCCGAAGGGCCCGAGGGCGTGGCCGCCGGTGAGCCGTTCCTGCACGCGCAGCGGCAGCAGGGGGAACACCAGCTCGGCGAAGCGGTACGCCTCTTCCAGGTGCGGGTAACCCGAAAGCACGAAGGTGTCGATGCCCAGGGCCGCGTACTCCTCGATGCGTGCCGCCACCGTCTGCGGATCGCCCACCAGGGCCGTGCCCGCGCCGCCGCGCACCAGGCCCACGCCGGCCCACAGGTTGGGACTGATCTCCAGATCCGTGCGGGCGCGTTTGGCCCCGCCCTGGTGCAGCGCGGCCATGCGGCGCTGGCCTTCGGAGTCCATGCGCGCGAAGACGGCCTGCGCCTGCACGACCGTCTCGTCCTTCACGCGGCTGATCAAGTCTTCGGCGGCGGCCCAGGCTGCCGCATCGGTCTCGCGCACGATGACATGCAGGCGGATGCCGAACTTCACCGTGCGGCCATGGCGGGCCGCCTTCTCGCGCACGTCGGCGACCTTCTTGGCCACCTCGGCGGGGGGCTCGCCCCAGGTCAGATAGGCATCGACCTGCTCGGCCGCCAGATCGTGCGCCGCGGCCGACGAGCCGCCGAAGTACACAGGGGGATAAGGCTTCTGCAGCGGCGGAAACAGCTGCTTGGCACCCTTCACGTTGAGATGCTTGCCTGCGTAATCGAAGGTGCCGCCGTCATGGCTGCGCGCCAGGATCTCGCGCCAGATGCGGATGAACTCGGCCGATTGCTCGTAGCGCGCGGCGTGGTCCAGGAACACGCCGTCGCCTTCCAGCTCGGTCTGGTCACCGCCCGTCACCAGGTTGATGAGCAGGCGCCCGCCGCTGAGGCGGTCGAAGCTGGCCGCCATGCGCGCGGCCAGGCTGGGCTGGTGCAGCCCCGGTCGCACGGCCACCAGGAACTTCAGGCGCTTGGTTTCGCCGATGAGGCTGGAGGCGATCACCCACGGGTCCTCGCAGGAGCGGCCCGTGGGAATGAGCACGCCCTCGTAGCCCAGGCTGTCGGCCGCCACGGCGACCTGCTTGACATAGTCGTGCGAGAGGGCCCGGCCACCTTCGGAGGTGCCCAGGTAGCGGCTGTCGCCGTGGGTGGGAATGAACCAGAACACTTGCATGGAAAAGTCTCCTGACGCGGCGCGTCGGGTCAGTAGGAAATGGCAAAGCCGCTGAAGGGGGCGGCAGCGGTGGTGCGCACGCGGGCCACGGGAGGACGCGCGCCCAGCGCACGCGCAACGCGATGCGCCGGCAGGGGCAAGGGCAAGGAGAGTCCCCAGGCGGCCGCGGTCACGGCCAGCACGCGGTCGAAGCGTGGGTGCAGAGAACCGGGAAGGAGCGCGGTCATGGCGTGCGTTCTCACAGCAGGTCGACGGGGGCCGCGTGCAGCAGGTTGAGCTGCTTCGGAATGAGCTTGAGCGCGAAGAAGGTGTCGGCGATCGCCTGCTGCTCGGCCAGGATCTCGCGCGTGACCACCGAAGTGCCATAGCCTGCGCGGCCGACGAACAGCTCGGTGATGGCCCGGTCCAGCCCCAGCACGGCCGACAGCTCGGCCGCGGCCTCCCCCCTGTTCTTCGACACCCACTGGTCCACCGCATCGATCTCCTTGACGGCGATGCGCAGCACGTCGGGGTTCTTGGTGGCGAAGTCGCGCGAGCTGAAGTAGTACGCACGGTTGTTGACCACGCCCGTGGCGTCGGCCAGCAGGCGCGCGTCGAGCGTCTTCTGCGCGGCAGCGAGGAACGGGTCCCAGATCACCCAGGCGTCCACCGCGCCGCGCTCGAAAGCCGCCCGGGCATCGGGCGGCGCCAGGAAGACGGACTGCACGTCCGCGTACTTGAGGCCGTGCTTTTCCAGCAGCTTGACCAGGAAGTACTGCACGTTGGAGCCCTTGTTGTAGGCCACGCGCTTGCCCTTCAGGTCGGCCACGCTGCGGATGGGCGAGCCCTTGGGCACGATCACCGCTTCCAGCTGCGGGCGCGGCACGGTGGCGCCCGCATAGACCAGGGGCGCACCCGCGGCCTGGGCAAAGATCGGCGGGGCCTCGCCCACGTCGCCGAAGTCGATGGAGCCGACGTTCAGTGCCTCCAGCTGCACCGGGCCGGCATTGAACTCCGTCCAGGTCACCTTCACGCCCAGCGGCGCCAGGCTCTTCTCCAGCGTGCCGCGTCCCTTGAGCAGCGACAGCCAGCCCTTCTGGTGGCCGACGCGCAGCACGCGCTCGCCCTTCGGCTGGGCCCAGGCGGCCCCGCCGGCGGCCAGCACCGCAGCGGCGCCGGCAGCGGAGGCCAGCACACGGCGGCGGGACACGGGGACGGCGTCGCCCCGCGGGGCGGAGGCCAGGGAGTGCAGGAAGGGCGAAGTCATGGTGTGGTGTCTTTCCGCAAAGGCAAGAAGAGCGAGGAAGGGCGGTGAACCGGCGTGTCCGCTCAGGCGGGAACGACCGGCAGCAGAAGGAAGGCCGCGATGACGAACAGCGCAGCGATCACCAGCGCCGCCACGCCCACGGCGCGCAGCGCACGCAGCCAGGGGCTGCCGGCCGGCGCGGGGGCGGCGGCCTCGCCGGAGCCAGAGTCGGGCAACTGCGCGAAGGTCGAGGGGCTGTGCGGCATCGGGAATCCTTCCGGTGGAGAGGTGGGCCAGACAAAGCTGCGCCCTGCCCGTGCGAACACGGACGATCAAAAAAATGAACGGAGACGTCAGGCGGAAAGCGCGAACGCCGATGGGCGCCGCGCGGCGTCAGACGCTACATCGCACCTGCGAGAAGTGCACCGGCGAGAACCGCCCCGCCGCCGCAGGGGCCGGCTCCGGGGCGCGCAGGGTTTCGGTGGCCAAAAGATGCACGGCTTCGTCGATGCGCTGGGCCACCTCCGCCCCCACCTGGCTGGCGCCTTCCGGCGTCAGCACCACCTGGGCATCGGTGGCGTAGATGCCGGGCAGAATGTGCTTGGCGCCCAGCGACTGCAGCACGGGCCGCAGCGCATAGTCGAGCGCCAGCATGTGGTGCGGGCTGCCGCCAGTGGCCAGCGGCAGCACCGTCTTGCCCTTGAGGGCCGTCTGGGGCAGCAGGTCCAGAAACACCTTGAGCACCCCGCTGTAGGCCGCCTTGTAGACCGGCGTGGCGACCACCACCACGTCGGCGCTCGCCACCTGGTGCTGCGCGCGGGCCAGGTCCGGGTGGCTGGCATCGGCCCACAGCAAGGCCTGGGGCGGCAGGCTGCGCACGTCCAGCCGCTCGGTGCGCGCCCCGCGCAGCGCCAGCCGCCGGGCCACGGCGTCCAGCAGCGCAGCGGACCGGGAGCGCTCCGAGGGACTGCCAGCGATCAGGAGGACGGACATGCGGGGCCTTGCTTTTGCTATTTTAATGATAGCTTAATGCGCTTATTAAATAAGCGCTACAGCCTGTTTTCATTACTTATTGGTGTAGATCTGGTCGAAGCTGCCACCATCGGCGAAATGGTCCTTGTCGGCCTTCGTCCAGCCGCCAAAGGCCTGGTCGATGGTCACCAGCGTGAGCTTGGGGAACTGCTTGTCGTACTTGGCCTTGGCCTTCTCGCTGGTCGGGCGGTAGAAGTTCTTGCCGGCGATGTCCTGGCCTTCGTCCGAGTACAGGTACTTCAGGTATTCCTCGGCCAGGGCGCGGGAGCCCTTCTTGTCCACCACCTTGTCCACCACCGCCACGCTGGGCTCGGCCAGGATGGACAGCGACGGCACGACGATCTCGAACTTCTCGGGGCCGAACTCCTTCAGCGCCAGGAAGGCTTCGTTTTCCCACGCCAGCAGCACATCGCCCACGCCGCGCTGCACGAAGGTGATCGTGGAGCCGCGTGCGCCCGTGTCCAGCACCGGCACGTTCTTGTACAGATTGCCGACGAATTCCTTGGCCTTGGCGTCACCGCCGTACTTGCGCTTGGCGAATTCCCAGGCAGCCAAGTAGTTCCAGCGGGCGCCGCCCGAGGTCTTGGGGTTGGGGGTGATCACCTGCACGCCGGGCTTGATCAGGTCGTCCCAGTCCTTCAGGCCCTTGGGGTTGCCCTTCTTCACCAGGAAGACGATGGTCGAGCTGTAGGGCGCCGAGTTGTGCGGCAGGCGCTTTTGCCAGTCGGCCGCCAGCAGGCCGTGCTTGGCCAGCGCATCGATGTCGCCGCCCAGGGCCAGCGTGGCCACGTCGGCGTCGATGCCGTCGATGATCGAGCGGGCCTGCTTGCCCGAGCCGCCGTGCGATTGCTTGAACTGCACGTCCTGCCCCGTCTTGGCCTTCCAGTGCTTGCCGAACGCCTGGTTGTATTCCACATACAGCTCGCGCGTCGGGTCGTACGACACGTTCAGGAACTGCTTGGTCTGGCCGAACGACGGCAGTGCCGTCAGGGCCAAGGTGCTGATCAGGGCGGCAGCCAGGGGAAACTTGATAAAGTGACGGCGAACTTTCATGAGAGGCTTTCTGGTGTCGATGTGAACCGGTGCAATCCACCGATGCAACGCATTCTGAAAGTCGCTCTTCAAAACTGGAACTACTGAAATTTCAGTTCTTAATACCCAAAACATCTAACCCATCGATTCAGGAAGTTCTTTTCATGGCACGTACCGTTCAATGCATCAAGCTCGGCAAGGAAGCCGAAGGCCTTGACTTTCCCCCCTACCCTGGCGAGCTGGGCAAGCGCATCTGGGAAAGCGTCAGCAAGGAAGCCTGGGCCGGCTGGCTCAAGCACCAGACGATGCTGGTGAACGAAAACCGCCTGAACCTGGCCGACGCCCGCGCCCGCCAGTACCTGGCACGCCAGATGGAGCAGCACTTCTTCGGCGATGGGGCCGACGCCGCCCAGGGCTACGTGCCCCCGAGCGCTTGATGACGGCATCCCCCTGAGGCGCTGCGCGCCTTCCCCCTTCTCTGGCATCGCTGCGCGATGCGGAAGGGGGACGACGCCGTCGCGGCGGGGCGGCCCTTGCTTGGCGTCTGCTGGCCTGGGCCGCGCAGTTTTTCGCGCCGCGCTCAACGCGTAGCGCAGTCCCTCTGACATCGCGCAACCCTTCGTGTTCGGCTCGCCCGGTCACCTCCTGCGGGCGCGGACAATCGGCGCCTTATGTCCGAACCCATCGACTGGATGCCTGACGGCACGCCCTACAGCCCGCGCTTTCAGGACCGCTACCACAGCGAAAACGGCGGCCTGCAACAGGCGCAAGACACTTTTCTGCAAGGCTGCGGCCTGCCTGCGGCCTGGGCCGGTCAATCGCAGTGGCGCATTCTGGAGACCGGATTCGGCTTCGGGCTCAACTTCCTGGTGACCTGGGACGCGTGGCGGCACGACCCGCAGCGCCCCCAGATCCTGCATTTCATGTCCTGCGAAGCCTGGCCCGTGAGCCCGGCCGATCTGCTGCGTGCGGCGCATGCCCACCCGCATCTGCTGGCGCTGGCGCAGCAACTCCACGACCAGTTCTGGGGCTTGCTGCCCGGCGTGCACCGCCTGTCGTTCGAGGAGGGCCGCGTGCTGCTCACGCTGTATGTGGGCGATGCCCAGGCCATGCTGCGCCAGCAGGCGCCCACGGCCGACTCCATCTACCTCGATGGGTTCAGCCCCCAGCGCAATCCCGAGATCTGGGAGCCGCAGACGCTCAAGGCCGTCGCGCGCTGCTGCCGGCGGGGCACGCGCCTGGCCACCTGGACCATCGCCCGCGCCGTGCGGGATGCCCTCGCGCAGTGCGGCTTCGAGGTGCGCAAAGTGGCCGGGGTGCCCCCCAAGCGCGACAACCTGCAAGCCACCTTCGACCCGCGCTGGGAGCCCCGCACCGCACGCGACGTGGCCCCCACGGTCGCTGTCGCCGCGCCGGGGCAGGCCCTGGTGATCGGCGCCGGGCTGGCCGGGGCCGCCGCGGCCGCCAGCCTGGCACGCCGCGGCTGGCAGGTGCAGGTGCTGGACCAAGGGGATGCGCCTGCGGCCGGCGCCTCGGGCCTGCCGGCCGGACTGTTCGCACCGCATGTCTCGCGCGACGACAGCGTGCTGTCGAGGCTGTCACGCAACGGTGTGCGCACCACCCTGCAGGCCCTGGCGGCCCTGCATTCCGGGGAGGACTGGAGCCCGTGCGGCGTGCTGGAACACCGCGTGGACGGCGACCCCGGCCTGCCGCCCGAATGGCCCGGCGGCCCCGGGAACGACTGGAGCCGCAGCGCAGACGCCGACACCCTGCAGCGCGCCGGCCTGCCGGCCGACACGGCGGCCTGCTGGCACGTGCGCGCTGGCTGGGTGCGCCCGGCACGGCTGGTGCAGTCGCTTTTGGCGCAGGCCCGCATCACCTGGCACCCCGGCGCCCGGGTGGCCACGCTGCGTCGCGCCACGGATGCCGCGGGCGCCCCCCTGTGGCAGGCGCTCGATGCCCAGGGCACCGTGCTGGCCAGTGCCTCGCACGCCATCGTGGCCGCCGGCCCGGGCAGCATGCCTCTGCTGGACGACCGCTGGACGGTGCGCCCTCTGCGCGGCCAGTTGTCCTGGGGCCTGCAGCCGCCGGACACCACGGGCTGGCCGCCCTTCCCCGTCAATGGCAGCGGCAGCCTGGTACCGCACATCCCCGTGCCGGGCGGCCACGCCTGGCACGCCGGCTCCACCTTCGAGCGGGGCCAGAGCCGGCTGCCGCTGCTGCCCGAAGAAGTCCGCGCCTCGCACGGGGACAACCTGGCCAAGCTGCACAAGCTGCTGCCCGCCATGGCCGAGCAACTGGCGCCCACTTTCCACCGGGCTATCGAGGGCATCGGCGGCGCCGACGAACCCGCCGTGCGCGACTGGGCCGCCGTACGCTGCGCTTCCAGCGACCGGCTGCCGATCGCCGGCCCGGTGGACGCCCTCGCCCTGCCCGGCCTCTGGGTCTCCACGGCCATGGGGGCGCGCGGGCTTACGCTGGCGCTGCTGTGCGGCGAGCTGCTGGCGGCCCGCCTGCACGACGAGCCCCTGCCGCTGGACGCCCGGCTGGCGCGCGCCCTGGGCACCGAACGTTTCGCTGCACCGGCTTGAAAGGCGCTGGCCGCGCCCGGCCAGCCCGGTTGCACCCGGCGCGCCTGCAGCACTGCGACGCGGGGCCCGACATGCGCCTCCGCTCTTTCCAAGCCGGCCAGGCGAATGCAAATAACTCAATTTGCATAAAGGAAGCACAAAACAATAGTTTGCTTCCATAAGGACGCCCTCTACAGTCGCACCTCATGCGATCCATTGCGTCCGACGTCGCTTCCGACTTTTCCGACACCTGCCTCCGGCAGGTGCTGCGCGCCGCCCGCGCCGTGCAGGGCCGCTCCGCGCACGAGAGCGGCCGTTCTGGTCCAATCCGCGCTGGCTTCTGCGCGCCCCGGCGCGCGGCCACCGGCCTGCCACCCCACGCTTTTTGAGACGACCGCGCGTCACCCGACAACGCCCCGCCCCACCATGTACCAATACACCGAGTTCGACAAACAGTTCATCCGCCTGCGGGCGGACCAGTACCGCGACCAGCTGGAACGCTACTACGCCGGCAAGATCTCCGGCGACGAGTTCAAGCCCCTGCGCCTGCAGAATGGCTGGTATGTGCAGCGCTACGCGCCCATGCTGCGCGTCGCCGTGCCCTACGGCGAGCTGTCGAGCACGCAGCTGCGCGTGCTGGCCAAGGTGGCCCGCGAATACGACCAGCCCGACGCGGCCCTGCTGGCCGAAGCCCAGGCCACGCAGGAGAAGCTGGGCGACATCCCGCTGGCCGACGGCCGCCGCATCAACACGCACCTGAAGTACGGCTACGGCCACTTCACCACGCGCACCAACGTGCAGTACAACTGGATCCCGCTCGACAAGAGCGCCGACGTGATGGACCTGCTGGCCAGCGTGCAGCTGCACGGCATCCAGACCAGCGGCAACTGCATCCGCAACATCACCAGCGATGCGCTCGCCGGCATCGCCGCCGACGAGATCGCCGACCCGCGTCCCTTCGCCGAGATCCTGCGCCAGTGGAGCACGCTGCACCCCGAGTTCGCCTTCCTGCCGCGCAAGTTCAAGGTGTCGCTCAACGGCGCGCGCGAAGACCGCGCCGCCCTGGGCTGGTACGACGTGGGCCTGCAGCTGGTGAAGAACGATGCGGGCGAACTGGGCTTTCAGGTGCGCGTGGGCGGCGGCATGGGCCGCACCCCGGTCATCAGCCCCGTGCTGCGCGAGTTCCTGCCGTGGAACCAGGTCATGAACTACCTGGAAGCCGTGATCCGCGTCTACAACCGCTACGGCCGCCGCGACAACCTGTGGAAGGCGCGCATCAAGATCCTCGTGAAGTCCGAAGGCCAGACCTACGTGGACCAGGTGAACGAGGAGTTCCGCCAGATCGTCGAGGTGGAAGGCGGCCCGCACACCATCACGCAGGCCGAATACGACCGCGTGGCGGCCAACTTCCAGGAGCCCGCGCTCGACCTGTCGCCGGCCGATGCCGAGGCCGAGACGCTCGCCCTGCTGCGCGCGGCCTCGGAGGAAGACCGGAATTTCGGCCGATGGCTGACCCGCAACGTGCTGCCGCACCGCCTGCCGCAATTGCGCGCCGTGGTGCTGTCGTTCAAGCGCCTGGGCTACGCGCCGGGCGACGCCACGGCCGAGCAGATGGAAGCCGCCGCCGACCTGGCCGACCGCTTCTCCGCCAGCGAGCTGCGTGTGACGCACGAGCAGAACCTGGTGCTGCCCTGGGTGCGCCGCGACCAGTTGCCCGCACTGTACAAGGCCGCCAAGGCGCTGGGCCTGGCCCAGCCCAACATCGGCCTGCTGACCGACATGATCGCCTGCCCCGGCGGCGACTTCTGCTCGCTGGCCAACGCCCGTTCTCTCCCCATCGCCGAGGCCATCACCGAGCGCTACCAGGACCTGGACGAGCTGTGGGACCTGGGCGAGATCGACCTGCACATCAGCGGCTGCATCAATAGCTGCGGCCACCACCACAGCGGCCACATCGGCATCCTGGGCGTCGACAAGGACGGCAAGGAGTGGTACCAGATCACGCTGGGCGGCGCCGACGGCACCGACCTGTCGGGCCCCGCCCAGCCGGGCAAGATCATCGGCCCGTCGTTCAGCGCGGCCGAAGTGCCCGGCGTGATCGAGGCGCTGCTCGCCACCTACCGCGACCAGCGCCAGCTGCTGCCCGCCGACGCGGCACGTGCCGCGCAGGGGCAGAAATACGAACACTTCATCGACACCGTGCGCCGCGTGGGCATCGAGCCCTTCAAGGCCGCCGGCAACGCCGCGCGCCACCCTGCCGCCGAAGCCACCGCCTGAACCCACGCCACTGAAATACTATGAAAATAATAGCTGCCAGCGCCCATTCGACGGGCGCAGAGGGCCAAAACGTTCTGGAATTGGCCAACGATGCCGATCCGCTGGTGCAAGACCTCACCGGCGTCACGCGCATCGACCTGCACTTTCCCAAGTTCACCGATGGCCGTGCGTACAGCCAGGCGCGCCTGCTGCGCCAGCGCCTGAAGTTCACCGGCGAGATCCGCGCCACGGGCGACGTGCTCATCGACCAGCTGGTGCAGATGGCCCGCTGCGGCTTCGACGTGGCCGTGCTGCGCGAAGGCGTGGACGCGGCTGACGCACAACGCCAATTCGATCGCTTCCACGCGTTCTACCAGGGCGATGTGGCACACCCGCTGCCCCACTTCAGAGACGCCGCCTGAGCCAGAACGCCCCCGAGATCACCAAGAGACCGCCCGCATGAACGCCCGCACCGAACCCCATGTGCTGAGCCAGCTCAGCAACCGCCACCTGGACGCACTGGAAGAAGAAACCATCTTCATCCTGCGCGAAGTGGCCGCCGCCTTTGAGCGGCCGGCCCTGCTGTTCTCGGGCGGCAAGGACTCGCTGGTGATGCTCAAGTGCGCCGAGAAAGCCTTCGGCGTGGGCCGCATTCCCTACCCGCTGCTGATGATCGACACCGGCCACAACTTCCCCGAGGTGACGGACTTCCGTGACTTCCGCGCGAAGGAGCTGGGCGCCGATCTCATCGTGCGCAACGTCGAGGATTCGATGGCCCGCGGCACCGTGCGCCTGGCGCACCCCGGCGAATCGCGCAACGTCCACCAGTCGGTCACGCTGCTGGAAGCCATCGAGGAGTTCCGCTTCGACGCCCTCATCGGCGGCGCCCGCCGCGACGAGGAAAAGGCCCGCGCCAAGGAGCGCATCTTTTCGCACCGCGACAGCTTCGGCCAATGGCAGCCCAAGGCCCAGCGGCCCGAGCTGTGGACGCTGTTCAACACGCGCCTGGCGCCCGGCGAGCACTTCCGCGTGTTCCCCATCAGCAACTGGACCGAGTTGGACGTGTGGCAGTACATCGAGCGCGAGCAGATCGGCCTGCCCTCGCTGTACTACACGCACAAGCGCCAGGTGGTCGAGCGCAAGGGTCTGCTGATGCCGGTGACCGAGCTCACGCCGCCACGCGAGGGCGAAGTGATCGAGACGCGCGACGTGCGCTTTCGCACCGTGGGCGACATCACCTGCACGGCCCCGGTGGAAAGCACGGCGGCCACGGCGGCCGACATCGTGATCGAGACCCTGGCTGCCGACGTGAGCGAGCGCGGCGCCACGCGCATGGACGACAAGACGTCAGATGCCTCGATGGAAAAGCGCAAGAAAGACGGGTACTTCTGATGTGCATCCCCCTGTGGCGCTGCGCGCCTTCCCCCTTCTCTCGCCGCGGGGCGCCCCCCGGGGGGGGGGGGCCC
>JAEWPH010000184.1 GCA_023460715.1 Pseudomonadota bacterium
TGGCCGACCTGGGCCTGTGTTCGCGCCGCGAGGCGGACGACTGGATCGCCCAGGGGTGGGTCAAGGTCAACGGCGTGGTCGCGCCCATGGGGCTGCAGGTCACGCCCACCGACCGCATCGAGGTCGAGCGCGTGGCGCAGGGCTTTCAGGAGCAGAAGGTCACCATCCTGCTGCACAAGCCCATGGGCTATGTGAGCGGCCAGGCCGAGGACGGCCACACGCCCGCCGTGGCGCTGATCAACCCGCGCACGCACTGGCGAGAGGACCCGAGCCGCAATCGCTTCTCGCCGCCGCAGTTGCGCGGCCTGGCGCCGTGCGGCCGGCTCGACATCGATTCCGTCGGCCTGCTGGTGCTCACGCAGGACGGCCGCGTGGCGCGCCACCTGATCGGCGAGGATTCGTCGGTGGACAAAGAATACCTGGTGCGCGTGCAGTATGGCGATGTGGTCACCGACGTGCAGGCCGCCTTCCCGCGCGAGCAGCTGGCGCGGCTGTGCCACGGCCTGTCGCTGGACGGCCAGGCGCTTAAGCCCGCCAAGGTGGAGTGGCAGAACCCCGAGCAGCTGCGCTTCGTGCTGACGGAGGGCAAGAAGCGCCAGATCCGCCGCATGTGCGAGCTGGTCGGCCTGAAGGTGGTGGGCCTCAAGCGCATCCGCATCGGCGGCGTGGTGCTGGGCAACCTGCCGGCGGGGCAGTGGCGCTACTTGGGGCCGAACGAGCGGTTCTGATCAAAAAGAGGAGCGACTTGCGCTTGCTGGCAAAGGACTTCAGCATCGTTTGATATTGAATCCCTTAGAAAATAAGCGCAAGCAGCTATCAATTTTGAGGCGGTCCGCCTTTGCGCAGCGCTCCGGTCAGCTGCCCGCAGGTTGGAGCCCGGTGTGGGGCGCGTCCAGCGCCTCGCGCACCCGCACCGCCAGGTCTTCCAGCGTGTAGGGCTTGCCGATCAGGCGCACGCCGGCGTCCAGCACGCCGTTGTGCACCACGGCATTGCGCGTGTAGCCGGTGGTGAACAGCACCTTGAGCTGCGGGCGGCGGCGCAGTGCCTCTTCGGCCAGCTTGCGGCCGTTCACGTCGGGCATGACCACGTCGGTGAAGAGCAGGGCGATCTCCGGATGCGCGTCGATGAGCTTCAGTGCGGCCGCGGCGCCGTCGGCCTCCAGCACGCGGTAGCCGAGCAGGCCGAGCGCATCCACGGACAGCTGCCGCACGGCCGGCTCGTCCTCCACGACCAGCACCCACTCCTGCGCATCGCCGCGCGGCAGCGCCGCGTCGCCGCCGGGCGCGGCCTCTTCTTCGAGGGCCGGGTCCACCCGCCGCGGCAGGTACACCTTCACGGTCGTGCCTGCGCCCACTTCGGAGTAGATCTTGACGTGCCCGCTCGACTGCTTGATGAACCCGTACACCTGGCTCAGGCCCAGCCCCGTGCCCTTGCCCACCTCCTTGGTGGTGAAGAAGGGATCGAAGGCCTTGGCGATCACCTCGGGCGGCATGCCGGCGCCGGTGTCGCTCACGGCGATCAGCACGTACTGGCCGGGCGCCACGCCCAGGTGCTCCGCGGCGTAGCGCTCGTCCAGGTGGGCGTTGGCGGTCTCGATGGTCAGGCGCCCGCCGCCATCGGTCAGATCGCCCATGGCGTCTCGGCCGTTGACGGCCAGGTTGAGGATGACGCTCTCCAGCTGGTTGCGGTCGGCATGGATGCGCCACAGGCCGCCGGCGAGCACCGTCTCCAGCCGGATCGCGCCGCCCAGTGAGTGGCGCAGCATGTCCGACATGCCGGCGACGAGCTGGTTGGCATCCAGCGGCACCGGGCTGAGCGGCTGCCGGCGCGAGAAGGCGAGCAGCCGCTGCGTGAGCTGCGCGGCGCGCCGGGCGCCGTCGCGGGCCGCGTCGATGTAGCGCTTGGCGCGCGGCTCCCCGGCGGCAAAGCGGCGGTCCAGCAGCTCCAGCGAGCCCAGCACCACCGCCAGCATGTTGTTGAAGTCGTGCGCGATGCCGCCGGTGAGCTGGCCCACGGCCTCCATCTTCTGGGCCTGGCGCAGGGCCTCCTCGGTCTTGAGCCGCTCGGCCACCTCGCTGGCCACGCGCTGCTCCAGCTCGTTGTTCAGCTCGCGCAGCGCGCGCTCGGCGCGGTGGCGCTGCGTCACGTCCTGGAACAGCACGGCCACCTGGCGGCGCTCCACGGGCTCCACGCGGAAGGCCGCCAGCTCCAGGTAGCGGCCGGTCTTCACCAGTTCGCGCTCGAAGCGCACCGGCTCGCCAGTGACCAGCACCTTGCGGTAGATCTCCACCCACGCGTCGGCTTCCTGGGGCACCATGTCGCGCACGCGCTGGCCCACCACGTTGGCGATGCCGGCGTTGGCCTGGTAGGCCGGGTTGGCCGAGACGTGCACGTAGTCGCTCAGCGGACCGTGCGGCCCGTCGAGGAACTCGATCACGCAAAAACCCTCGTCGATGGTCTCGAACAGCGTGCGCAGCTGGCGTTCGCTCTCGTACAGCGCCAGCTCGGTGGCCTTGCGGGCGGTCAGGTCGGTGGCCGTGCCGAA
Source organism: Pseudomonadota bacterium (assembly GCA_023460715.1). Classification (GTDB taxonomy): domain Bacteria; phylum Pseudomonadota; class Gammaproteobacteria; order Burkholderiales; family Burkholderiaceae_C; genus Paracidovorax. The sequence goes on from JAEWPH010000184.1 coordinate 2,547, forward strand.
CCACTCCGTCACCTCGCCCTGCGCATCCAGCAGCGGCATGGCGCGCGACAGGACCCAGCCGATGCTGCCGTCCACGCGGTACACGCGGTGTTCCAGCTCCAGCAGGCCGCGCGTCGCCATGGCCTCGGCGATGGCCGCGCGCACGCGGTCGCGGTCCTCGGGCGCCACGTACTCTTCCACCCAGTGGGCGGTCGGCTCCGCGGTGTCGGCCACAAAGCCCTGGCCGTTGACCTCGAGCAGGCGGCTCCAGTCGGCGTTCATGCGGTAGACGGCATTGGCGGTGGCCAGCGTCAGCGCCTTCAGGCGCGACTCGCTCTCGGCCAGCTGGCGCTGGGCCAGCATCTTGTCGGTGGTTTCCCAGACGGTGCACAGCACGCCTTGCACGCGCCCGTCCTCGTCGCGCAGCGGCGTGTAGGAAAAGCTGAACCAGGCGGGTTCGTCGTGGCCGCGCCGGTTCACCACCAGCGGCAGGTCCTCGCGGTACAGCGCCTGACCCGCTAGGGTCGTGGCCACCAGCTCGCCCACGTCCGGCCAGACCTCGGCCCAGACGGCGTCCAGCGGCGCGCCCATGGCCCGGGGATGCTTGCCGCCCAGCATGTCCGCGTAGGGCCCGTTGTAGACCATGCCCAGGCGCGGCCCCCAGGCCAGCCACATCGGCGCCACCGAGTCCATCACCTGGGACACCGCCGCCCGCAACGGCCGCGGCCAGGCGGCTGGATCGCCCAGCGAGGAGTGGGCCCAGTCCGTCCCGCTCAGCAACGGGTGCGTGGGCGTGCCGTCGGGCAGGAAATGCGGCGCGGTGGCGGAGAGGCCGCCAGGGCCGGGGCGGGGCACGCGATCGTTCATGTGAGCGAATGTACATCGGGCCATCGCCGCCGTAGCGCGGTTCTGCCCGGTGCCGCAGGGTGGCACGTAGAATGCGAACCATTCTCAAGTTGACGCGCGGCGTGGCCGCAGCCTTTTCCCCGTGACCGCCTCCTCGCCTGCCGCACCGGCCGATCCCGTCCACACCCTGTACGTCGAGCACCACGGCTGGCTGCAGGCCTGGCTGCGCGGCAAGCTGGGCAATGCGTTCGAGGCTTCGGACATCGCGCACGACACCTTCGTCAACGTCATCGCCTCCGGCATGGCGGCGCGCATCGAGCAGCCGCGGCCCTTCCTGTCCACCATCGCCAAGCACCTCGTCATCCGCCATTACCGGCGGCGCGTGCTGGAGCGCGCCTACCTCGACGCGCTGGCGCTGCTGCCGGACGGCCTGGCCCCGTCGCCCGAAGAGCGCCTGATCGCCCTCGAATCCCTGCAGGCGGTGGACCAGGTGCTGGACGCCCTGGCGCCCCGGGCGCGCGAGGCCTTTCTGCTGGCGCATCTGGAGGGCCTGACCTATGCCGCCATCGCCGAGCGGCTGGGCGTGTCGATGACCTCGGTGAAGCGCTACCTCGCGCAAGCGCACCGTCAGTGCTTCCTCTTGATGTTCTGAACAGCAGGCCGCCATGCCCTCCCGAACCTCCCTTCCACGCCTGACCGTGCCCGCGCCGGGCGCGGTCAGGCAGCTTCGCGCGGGCGGCCAGCCATTGGACGCGGCCGGGGCT
>JAEWPH010000185.1 GCA_023460715.1 Pseudomonadota bacterium
CCGCCGGCCCCGGCCCCACCCGGCGGCGTGGCGGCCTACCGCGCCGCGCGGCAGGCCGGCAGCGCGCTGGGCTTCATTGCCCACGACGCGCAGACGCTCGCCCATGCCTGGGCCGCGCAAACCCGGCGCAGCGGCCGCTTCGACCCCACCCTCTGGCCTGATGCGCCCGAAGATTTCGGCCTGCAGCCTCGCCCCGCAGCGCAGCCGTTTCCTGCATGCCCCGACGCACTGGGCCTGTACGCCGTGCTGCCCAATGCCGAGTGGGTCGGCCGCATGGCCCGCGCCGGCGTCCCCACGGTGCAGCTGCGCTTCAAATCCACCGACGCGCAGGCCGTGGAGCGCGAAGTGGCCGCCGCCGTGCAGGCAGTGCAAGGCACCAGCGCCCTGTTGTTCATCAACGACCATTGGCAACAGGCCATCGCCGCTGGCGCCTACGGCGTGCACCTGGGCCAGGAAGACCTGGACGCTTTGCGCCCTGACGAACTGGCTGCCATCCGCGATGCGGGCCTGCGCCTGGGCGTGAGCACGCACGGCTATGCCGAGATGGTGCGCGCCGACCGTGCCAGCCCGAGCTACATCGCCATGGGTGCTGTGTTCCCCACCACGCTCAAGAAGATGGCCACGGTCCCGCAGGGCACGGCCCGGCTCAAGGCCTATGCGCGCCTGATGCGCCATTACCCGCAGGTGGCCATCGGCGGCATCGGACGGGAGCAGTTTCCGGAGGTGCTGGCCTCCGGCGCGGGCTCCATCGCCGTGGTGCGAGCGATCGTCAACGCAGCACAACCCGAAGAGGCTGCGCAAGAGCTGATGCAGGCGCTGGCGCAGCACACGCGGCACGGCCGCCCCACCTGAGCGGCACAGCAGCAACGCACTGCCGGCGGCTGCGCCGCCTCCACAACAAAAAAAGGGCCCGAGGGCCCTTCTTTCATGGTGGCTTGCGCGGGCGCGGCCTGCGCGCCGCGCTCACTGCCCGTCGGTGTTGCGCTTGTTGAGCTTTTCCATCTCCAGCCGCACTTCGAGCTTGTCGTCGTCCAAACCGAAACCCAGGGGCTCATCGGGTGCGGGAGGGGCCGTCACCGGCAGGGGCGGTAGGTCACTCAGCGTCAGCGGTGGGGGATCGGACAGATCCAGGTCGAGTGCAGACTCCGAGAAAGCCGGACGCTGCGACAGTGCGCCCGGCAGCGATTCGAGCGTGAGGTCGCCCATCAGCGAATCCAGCGAGGGCGCCTGCAGGGGCTTGCCCGTACCCGCGCGCACGGGGGGTGCCATCGGCACCGCATCGTCGAAGGGCATCATGGCCAGGTCGCCCGTATCCAGCAGCGACGGCGGCGCGAACGGATCGGCTTCCCGCACGCTGCTACCCGCAACGGCGGCTGCGGCAGCGGCGGCCACAGGGGCCACCGCAGCACCGGCAAAAGCCGCCGACGGCCCGGCGCCCAACGGCGTCGTGCGCGGGCGCGGCGGCGGCAGGCCGCGTTGGTTGGCGGGGGTGGTCTGCGCGATGGCCAGCAGCAGCAGCAGATCGTCATACGCGGCCATGTCGAAAGGCTCGACCGGCGCGCCCTCCGGCCTGCGGAAGATGAATCCCTCGATGATGTCGATCACATCGGTCGCGGACCACTGCGCCTCGATGGCGGCGAGCGCCTCGGGGTAGTCCTCCAGCGTGCGGCCCGTGCGGTGGAACGACGCGAACTCCGGAACGCGGGCATTGAAATGCTGCTGGAACTGCGCCCGCAGCTGCTGGAAGCTGTCGGCGCGGCTGAGGGTATGGAACAGGCGCAGCAACTCCAGGTAGGCGAATGGCGACGTGCTGCCGTGGTCGGCGATGTGCTGCCGCAGTACCTCGATCGCCTGGTCGTGCTCGCCCACCGAGACGAAGAATTCCGCCTGCTGCTGGATATCGAACAGCTCCTCGGGGTGCACGATGTGCCGGGGCGCAGCAGCCGTTGCAGGCGCCGGCGCTGCGACCGCGGCTGCCGGGGCATGGCCCAGGTGGCCGAACTCTTCCGTCAGTTCCGGCAGGTGAACCGCGTCGGGGATGCGCGCGGGCGGCTCCGCCACGGGCGGGCGGGGCACGGGCGGCGGCGGGGCCACCACGGCGGACGCCAGCGCAGGCGCCACGGAAGGGAAGGCATCGCGGGCCCAGGCATCGGCAGGCTGCGGCTTGGTGTGCAAATCGTCCGCGTCGTCCGGGCCGTGCATGGCCATGCCGCCGTGGGCGTGGGCTTCGGCGGTGACGGCCACGGAGTGCTGCCAGGCCTGCTCTACACTGCGGCGCGCACGGCTCCAAACCCACACGAGCAGGCCGAGCGCCAGAACCAGCAGCGCCAGCAGGCCGTACACGACCAGGGCGGGGAAGCGCTCCGACTCCGCCGCATCCAGGCGCTGCTGCAGGTCGGCCACGGCGGCGCGGTCTTGGGCGCCACGCGAGCGCTGCGCGGCACCGTCGGCCTCCAGTTTGGCCAGCCGGGCCGCCGCATCGCGGGCTTCTTCCGGTGTCGCGTTCAAGGCCTTCCACAGCGCGGCCGCCTCGGCCCGCTGCGTGCCGCCGGCCGGATCCGGCACGGCAGGCAGTTCGGCCGTGGCGCGCAAGGGCAGCGGCGCGTCGAGCCACTCTTCCAGGGGCACCATGACCAGGCGTGGCTTGGGTTCCACGGCAGGAATCGAGGCACGCGGGGCGCTTGCCGGTTGGCGCGGCGGCCGGGGCGCCGTGCCGGCCGCCTCGGCACGGGGACGGGCAGCCCGGACAGGCGCGGAAGAAGAATCCACGGGGGCGGTGGCGGCCCCGTCGCGCGGCGTGGACCGGGTGGGTCCCGAAGGCGCCCTGGCGTTTCGGTCCGCCAGACCGGAACGGGCCGTGCCGGCCGGGCTGGCAGGGGACAACTGCGCAATGTCGACCGGTCGGTTGGCGGCCGGCGCGGTGCCCGGCAGATCGGCCAGAAAGGTGTACGTGCGGGTGACGGGACCGTTGCAGCCCGCCGTCAGCGTGGCCGTCAGCACGGGTTCGTCGGCCGGGACGGTTGACCGCACGCGCACCGTGGGCGAGCGGCCCCCGTCGACCGGGGTGATCGTGATTCTGGAGTCGGGAATGGGAGTGCCGCCGGAGACCAGCTTGGCGGACACGCAGGAAGAGGCGACGTTGGAACCGGGGTCGGTGCCCACCTCGAAGGACAGGTCGATCGGCGCACCCAACACCACCGAGCCGCGGCTATTGCCCAGGGACAGGGCGGCGGCGCTGCAGGCGGCGACCGACAGGCTCGCACCCACGATGGCGTTACTTATCTTCACAATAGTTTCATTTCTGCGCGCCTCATTCTGGCACATAAGTCCCTCCCTAAAGGCGCCGCCATAATGACGTCCCATGAATCAGCCTTTCACCATTGTCGGCATCGTGGGCACCGGTGCCATGGGCCGGGGCATTGCCCAGATCGCAGCCCAGGCGGGCAGCCAAGTTCTCCTTCTCGACAATCAGCCAGGCGCAGCAGAAGCTGCACGCCACCATATTCACCAACAGTGGCTGCGTCTGTCGGACAAAGGCCGCATCGACGCAGCGCAGATCGCTGCCTGGAGCGAGCGCCTGTCCGCCGTGTCTTCCATCGATGCGCTGGCACCCTGCGATCTGGTGATCGAAGCCATCGTCGAGCGGCTGGAGGCCAAGCAGACCTTGTTTCGGCAGTTGGAAGCTATTGTCACGACGAATGCCATATTGGCAAGCAATACCTCGTCCCTGTCCATTACGGCAGTGGGTGCAGCGCTACAGAAACCTGAGCGTTTCGCGGGGTTTCACTTCTTCAATCCGGTGCCCTTGATGAAGGTCGTGGAGGTCATCGCCGGCCTCAAGACAGCGCCCGAGGTGTGCGACCGGCTGGCTGCCTTCGCACGGCTGATGGGGCACACGCCCGTGGCCGCGCAGGACACGCCGGGCTTCATCGTCAACCATGCGGGGCGCGGCTTCGGCACCGAGGCGCTGCGCATCGTCAGCGAGGGCGTGGCGGACTTCGCCACGGTGGACCGCATCCTGCGCGACCAGGTGGGCTTTCGCCTGGGGCCTTTCGAGCTGATGGACCTGACCGGGCTGGACGTCTCGCAGCCGGTGATGGAGTCGATTTACCAGCAGTATTACGAGGAACCGCGCTTTCGCCCCAGCGTGATCGCCGCGCAGCGCCTCGCCGGCGGCGTGCTGGGCCGCAAGACGGGCGAAGGCTTCTACCGCTATGCCGACGGCGTGGCGCAGGTGCCGCCCGAGCCGCCCGTGCCGCAGGTGGCCGAGATGCCGCCGGTATGGGTGTCGCCCCGCGCATCGCGCCGGGCCGAGCTGTACCAGCT
>JAEWPH010000186.1 GCA_023460715.1 Pseudomonadota bacterium
TGGCCGGCCTAGGCGCGAAGCAGGCGCTGGCGGCACGCTATGCCCCCGCGCCGCTGGCGGCAGCGGGCCGCAGCGGCCACCACGCACCGGGCGGCGCACACCAGGGCGGGCTGGCATGATGGACCTCATTTTGTGGCGCCACGCCGAAGCCGAGGATCCCGCCGACGGGGCCGAGGACCTGGAGCGCGCCCTGACCGGGCGGGGCGAGAAGCAGGCGGCGCGCATGGCCGCCTGGCTGGACCGGCAACTGCCCGACGGCCTGCGCGTGCTGGCCAGCCCGGCACGCCGCACCGAGCAGACCGCCCAGGCCCTGGGCCGCAAATACAAGCTGCGCGCCGAGCTGCTGCCCGGCGGCACGCCGGCCGATCTGCTGGAACTGGCGCAGTGGCCCAAGGCGCGCGGCGCGGTCCTGGTGGTGGGGCACCAGCCTCTGCTGGGGCAGACCGTGGCCCAGCTGATGGGGCTGCAGGCGCCGGACTGCGCCATCCGCAAGGGGGCCGTCTGGTGGCTGCGCCAGCGCCAGCGGCAGGACGTCAGCGAGACCGTGCTGCTGACGGTGCAGTCGCCCGAACTGCTCTAGCCACTATCAAAACCAGAGCGCCTGGCGCTTGATGGGCAAGCGATCCAATGCTATAGGGCTTGGAAATCATTGCTCAGCAAGCGCAGGCAGCTCTCTTTTTTGATTACTTGCGCGGCGCCTTCGCGGGCTTGGCGGCCTTGGCGGGCTGCGCCGCCTTGGCCGTCTTGGCGGCGGCAGCCGGTGCCGCGCTGGCGACGTCCGCCTTCGGGCGCCCCGTCTTGATGGACGGTACGGCTTGCAGCGCCTTCGCCAGGGCGCCATCGTCCAGGCTGGCCAGCAGCTTCAGGCCGGCGCGCAGCAGCTCGCTCTTCTTGGCCGTCTGGCCGATCTGGCCGGTGCGCTGCTTGAGCACCTCGATGGCTGCGTACTCGTCCTTCGGAATCGTGAAGCTGTCACGCACCAGCTTCGGCTTCTTGGCCTTGGCTTCCTTGGGGGCGGGCGCTGCAGCGGGGGCGGCGGCTTTGGCAGGCTTCGCAGCGGCGGCAACACCGGCCGGGGCGGGCTTCTTGGCTGAAGCGGGCTTGGCCGGGGTGGCTGCCTTGGCGGACACAGGCGATTTGCCCGATGCCTTGGCCGGTGCTTTGGTGGGCGCGGTGCGGACGGCAGGCTTTGGGGTTACGGCAGCGGCCGCCTTGGCCGGGGCCGCCGGAGCGGGCGCGGCGGCCGGGGCGGGTGCCGCAGCAGCCAACGGGGCGGTGGCGGGAGCGGCGGAGGAGGGCGTGGGCGAGGTGCGGGTAGCGGACATGGCGTGGTTGGAAGTAAACGGTATAAACAGTTTATACCGTTTGACTTCGCGCATCACGGCAGCTCCGCCGCGAACTCCCAGGGCGTCTTCTGCCAGGCTACGCTCTCTTCGCGCAGCAGATGCGCCGACTGCGGGTAGCTGGCTGCCCAGCCGGGCCGCGTGCTGACGGTGCAGCGCTGGCCCTGCAGGCGCAGCTGCAGGCCTTCCACGTCCGGCGCCCGGCGCGCGTGGCACAGCGCCACGGCCACGCGAAAGCACATCAGCTGCAGGGCGAAGGTCGGGTCGTCCAGGCCGGCCTCCAGCTTGCGCACCTTGCCGCGGTGGCCCAGCACCAGTTGGCTCAGGCGGTGCAGTTCGGGCAGGGCGAAGCCGGCGGCGTCGGTGTGGTCGAGGATGTAGGCGCCGTGGCGGTGGTAATCGCTGTGCGAGATGCGGCAGCCCACCTCGTGCAGGCGGGCCGCCCAGTCCAGCTTGCGCGACGCGCGTTCGCTGCCGGCCGGTGCGGCCTGCTCGAACAGCGCGCAGGCTAGGCGGGCGACGCGCTCGGCATGCTCCGTATCCACCGCAAAGCGCTGCATCAGGCCGCGCACTGTGGCTGAACGCAGATCGGTGCCGGGCCGCTCGCGGTCCAGCAGGTCGTACAGAGCGCCCTGGCGCAGGGCGCCCTGGGCGACCTGCATGCGGTCGATCTCCAGCAGGTCGAAGACGGCGCGCAGCACGCTCACGCCGCCGCCGATCACGGGGCGGCGGTCTTCCTTGAGGCCCTCCATGCGCACGCGGTCGGCACTGCGGGCGCGCAGCAGCATCTCGTGCAGCGCATCCAGGCCCTCGCGCGTGATCACGCCCGGCGGGCCGCCCAGCGCCTCCAGGATGTCGCCCACGGCGCCCGCGGTGCCGGAGGAGCCGTAGGCCACGTCCCAGGCGTCGCGGCGGTAGGTGCCCAGGGCTTCATCGAGCACCGCCTTGGCGGCGATCTCTGCGGCCTGGAAGGCCTGGGGCGTGAACAGCCCTTCGGCGAAATAGCGGCTCGACCAGGCCACGCTGCCCACGCGGAACGAGGCCACGGCGTGTGGCGTGAACTGCTGGCCGAGGATGATCTCGGTGGAGCGGCCGCCGATGTCCACCACCAGGCGGCGCTCGTCGGATTGCGGCAGCAGGTGGGCCACCCCTTGGTAGATCAGGCGGGCCTCTTCGGGGCCGGAGACGATGTCGATCGGATAGCCCAGGATCTCGCTGCCGCGCTGGGTGAACTCGTCGCGGTTGCGCGCCTCGCGCAGGGTCTGGGTGGCGACGGCACGCACGTGGCCGCGCGTAAAGCCGGCCAGCCGCTCCGCGAAGCGCGCCAGGCAGTCCCAGCCGCGCTGCATGGCGGCGGCGCTGAGGTTGCGGTTCTCGTCCAGGCCGGCGCCCTGGCGGACGGTTTCCTTCAGGTATTCGACGCGTTGGATGTGGCCGTGCTCGAAGCGGCCGATTTCCAGGCGGAAGCTGTTGGATCCCAGATCCACAGCCGCGAGCAGTGTTCCATCTTGCATTGTTGTGCGCGGTCGGGCGCGCTGGTTTTCTGGCGGGGCAGCATAGCATCTGCGCCGCGCTGCCGGCCGTGCGATGACGGCCTTGGAGCCTGTTGACGATCTCACAGGGGACCGCGTTGGAGCGCAATCGGAATGAGTGGATGCCTCGGATGCGCCGCATGGGCTTGTGCCCATGCAAGCAGCCGGGGCGTCAAGGCGTCTTTCCTGTGGCCCGATTGCGCTCCAACCCTTCGGGCAGCGGTCTTTGCGGGCGGGCTGCGGCGTTGCGACGGTGGGTGATAGCGGGGGCTATCCACTGCGCACCGCGCCTTGCATCCCTTCGCGCAAAGGCCGCTGCGCGACCCCTGGAAGATCGTGAACAGGCTCTTAGCCCACGATGCGGCCATGGGCGCTCAGCATGGTCTGCGTGACGGGCGGAGTGACCAGCCGGCCGTCCTGGTAGCCCACGCTGAACCCGCCCACCTGCACGGTGGGGCGCTGGCGCAGGGCCGCCAGCACGCTGGCGCGGGTGAGTGGGCCGCTTACGCCCGCCAGCACCTCGGCGGTGTAGCGCGCGGCGATGAAGCCGGCCAGGCCCAGCGGCGAGGGGGGCTCGTCATACAGCCGGGCCAACGCATCGCGGTAGGCGCGCACCACAGGCAACCCGGCCGTGACCGCCGGTACGGCCTGGGTGGCAATCACCGAGACGCCGCGCGGCACGCCGCCCAGCTGCGCCAGCACCTGCAGGTTCACATCCGCCAGTGCGATGACGTAGCACTGCCCGCCGGCGGGCAGCTGCAGCTGCCGCACGAAGCCGTGCAGCTCGGGCGTGCCGCCGATGAACAGCAGCAACGCGTCCGGCGGGGAGCGGCCTGCGGCCTGACCCGTACCTGCGCCGGGTGGCGCGATGGTCCGCACCTGCAGCCGGAGTGCCGCGGCCGCCTGCGCCACGGAGGGCTGGAGCTGCTGCGCCAGCCGGCTGTCTGCGAACAGCACGGACAGGCGCTGCACGCCGATGTTCGCCAGCGACTTCAGTGCATGCGCGATCTGCGCCTGGTAGTCCGGAAATACGCGGAACACGGTGTCGGTGCCGTCCACGTACTGGCGCAGCAGCCAGGGCGCGATCTGGGCCAGCGGCGCGCCTGTGGACGGCAGGGCGGCAATGGCTGCGGCCGCATCGTCGGCCACGCAGCCCGACAGTGCCAGGCAGGCGCTGTCCGCCCCGGCCGCTTGGACGGCCGTGCGCAGGGTGGCTGGGCTGCCGTCGGTTTCGAACACCAGGTGCTGCACCGGGCGGCTCTTGATGCCGCCGCGGGCGTTCACCTCCTGCCACGCGGCGCGCGAGCCGGTGAGGAAATCGCGTCCCACGTCCTGGTGGGCGGCCGACATGTCCGCGATCTGGGCCACGGCCAGCGTGCGCGGGGCATCGCCCTGGGCCCCGGCCGGCAAAGCCGCCCCGGCGCCGAGCGCGCCGGCGCACCCCAGCCATTGCCTGCGGCTGAGGCCGCGGACGGCCGGAGGGTGAGGGCGGCTGTCTGCCATCGGATGGGTCTTGGGGCGGTCGGAAGCGGCTTATGCAGCAGTGGCTTACTTCTTAGGCGGCATCAGCACGCGGTCGATCACGTGCACCACGCCGTTGCTGGCGCGCAGGTCGGCCTGCTCCACCATCGCGTCTTCCACCGTCACGAAGGTGCCGGCGCGGGACACGGCCACATTGGCGCCCTGCAAGGTCTTCAGATTGCCGGCCTTCAGGTCGGCGGCGGCCAGGGCGCCGGGCACGATGTGGTAGCTCAGCACGGCCTTGAGCTGCGCCTTGTCGGCCTTGAGAGCGGCCAGGGTCTTGGCGGGCACCGTCTGGAAGGCCGCGTCCGAGGGGGCGAATACGGTGTAAGGGGCGGCGCCCTCCAACGTGCCGGCCAGGCCGGCTTCCGCGACCAGTTGCTGGAAGGTGCTCAGACCCTTGGTATCAGCGACCGTGCCGCTCAGGGTGCGGGAGGTCGGCGCGCTGGCGCAGGCGCCCAGCAGGGCGGCCGTGGCCAGGATGAGGACGGATTGAAGGGCGTTGCGGCGGAACATGGACGAATCTCCCGAGGGGTTGTGATGGGCCGATCCCCGGCGGGCCGCGGATCGGTGGCGGGAATCTACGCAGCCTCTGCGACAGCCCTGTGACACTTTTGTGGCGCTGCACCGCGGGTGGCGCCTGTGACATGCCGGGATGACTGTCACGACGATGTCATAAACGACACCTAGAGTCGCCCTCATTGATTTTTCCCAACCAAGAGGTCTCTTCATGAAACTGTCTGCGATTCGTGTCCTGGTGTCTGGTGTCGTCGCTGCGGGTGCTTTCTCCAGCGCCTGGGCGCAACAGGAAGCCACCGGCGCCGGCGCCAGCTTCCCGGCTCCCCTGTACTCCAAGTGGGCTGCCGACTACAACAAGGCCACGGGCGTGAAGATCAACTACCAGTCCGTGGGCTCCGGCGCCGGCCTGCGCCAGATCGAAGCCAAGACGGTGGACTTCGGCGCTTCCGACGCCCCCCTGAAGGACGACGAGCTGACCAAGAAGGGCCTGGTGCAGTTCCCCACCGTCATCGGCGGCATCGTGCCCGTGGTCAACATCAAGGGCATCGCTCCCGGTCAGATGAAGCTCAACGGCCAGGTGCTGGGCGACATCTACCTGGGCAAGATCACCAAGTGGAACGACGACGCCATCAAGGCGCTGAACCCTGGCGTGAACCTGCCCGACGCTGCCATCGCCCCGGTGCGCCGCGCCGACGGCGCGGGCACGACGTGCGGCTGCACCAACTCCCTGAGCAAGGTGAATGCCGAGTGGAAGGCCAAGGGCGGCGAAGGCACGGCCGTGAACTGGCCCACCGGCGCGGGCGGCAAGGGCAACGAGGGCGTGGCCGCCTTCGTGGGCCGTCTGCCCAACTCCATCGGCTATGTCGAGTACGCCTACGTCAAGCAGAACAAGCTGACCTACACCCAGCTGCAAAACAGCGCCGGCAGCTTCGTGTCGCCTGACGATGGCACCTTCAAGGCGGCTGCCGCCGGCGCCGACTGGGCCAAGAGCTTCTACCAGATCCTGACCAACCAGCCCGGCAAGGATGCCTGGCCCATCACCTCGGCCACCTTCATCCTGATGCAGAAGTCTCAGGACAAGCCGGCGCAGGCCGCCACCGCCCTGAAGTTCTTCGAATGGGCCTACAAGTCGGGTGACAAGACCGCTGCCGATCTGGACTACGTGCCCATGCCCGACAGCGTCAAGAACGTGATCCTGAAGTCGTGGGACGACATCAAGGACACTTCGGGCAAGGCGATCGCCCTGAAGTAAAAACCGGGGGCGGCCCGCGCAGGCGGACTGCCCCTTTCGCTCAACCATCGAAGGCCCACCGACGTGTCCTCAACGTTGCCCGTCCGCCCCGCGCCGTCCCTGGACGCCGCGCCGGGCATTCCCCGCACCACCCCTCCGCCACGCTCTCCCCTGATTTCCGGTGTCATCGCTGACCGCATCTTCGGCTGGCTGGCGCGTGGCGCCGCGCTGCTGACGCTGGCGCTGCTGCTGGGCATCCTGGCCTCGCTGGTGATCGGCGCCTGGCCCTCGATCACGCAGTACGGCCTGGGCTTCCTGACGAGCAGCGTCTGGGACCCCGTCCAGAACGAGTACGGCGGCCTGGTGATGATCTACGGCACGCTGGCCACCTCCATCATCGCGCTGCTGATCGCCGTGCCGGTCAGCTTCGGCATCGCCCTGTTCCTGACCGAACTGTCGCCCGCGTGGCTCAAGCGCCCCCTGGGCACGGCCATCGAACTGCTGGCCGCAGTGCCGTCCATCGTGTACGGCATGTGGGGCCTGATGGTGTTCGGCCCCATCCTCGCCACCTACGTCCAGCAGCCGCTGCAGTCGCTCTTCGCGGGCGTGCCGGTGCTGGGCGCCTTCGTGTCCGGCCCGCCGGTCGGCATCGGCATTCTGGCGGCCGGCATCATCCTGGCCATCATGATCATTCCGTTCATCGCCGCGGTGATGCGCGATGTGTTCGAGGTCACGCCGGCCCTGCTCAAGGAGTCGGCCTACGGCCTGGGCTCCACCACCTGGGAGGTGGTCTGGAAGGTCGTGCTGCCCTATACCAAGACCGGCGTGCTCGGCGGGGTCATGCTCGGCCTGGGCCGTGCACTGGGCGAGACCATGGCCGTCACCTTCGTCATCGGCAACATGAACCAGCTCAGCTCGCTGTCGATCTTCGACGCGGCCAACAGCATCACCTCGGCACTGGCCAACGAGTTCGCCGAAGCCGGCGAGGGCCTGCACCAGGCCTCGCTGATCTACCTGGGCCTGGTCCTGTTCTTCATCACCTTCGTGGTCCTGGCGCTGTCCAAGGTCCTGTTGTCGCGCCTCAAGAAGGGCGAGGGAGCCCGCGCATGAGCAGCACGTCGCAAAAACTCATCTCCGCGGCCGAACTGGCCCAGGTGCGCCAGGCGCGCTACGCGGGTCGCAAGCGGGTGAACCAGATCGCACTCACGCTGTCGCTGGCCGCCATGGCCTTCGGCGTGTTCTGGCTGATCTGGATCCTGTGGGAAACCGTCCGCCTGGGCGTGGGTGGACTGAGCCTGGCCCTGTTCACGGAGATGACGCCGCCGCCCAACGAGGCGGGCGGCATCTCCAATGCCATCTACGGCTCCTTCGTGATGGTGCTGCTGGCCACCTTCGTCGGCACGCCCGTCGGCATCATGGCCGGCGTCTACCTGGCGGAGTACGACCCCCGCGGCTGGCTGGCTTCCACCACCCGCTTCGTCAACGACATCCTGCTGTCGGCGCCCAGCATCGTCATCGGTCTGTTTGTGTACGCGGTGGTGGTGGCGCGCTTCAAGAGCTTCTCGGCCTACGCCGGCGTGCTGGCCCTGGCGCTGATCGTGATCCCGGTGGTGATCCGCACCACCGAGAACATGCTCACCCTGGTGCCCGCCAGCCTGCGCGAAGCGGCCTATGCCCTGGGCACGCCCAAGTGGAAGGTCATCACCCTGGTCACGCTGCGCGCTGCCCGCGCCGGTGTCATCACCGGGGTGCTGCTGGCCGTGGCCCGCATCGCCGGCGAGACCGCGCCGCTGCTGTTCACCGCGCTGAACAACCAGTTCTGGAACTCCGACTTGTCCAAGCCCATGGCCAGCCTGCCGGTCACGATCTTCAAGTTCGCCATGAGCCCATACGAGAACTGGCAGCAGCTGGCCTGGGCCGGCGTGTTCCTCATCACCGTGGCGGTGCTCGGCCTCAACATCCTGGCCCGCGTGCTGACGCGCCAGAAGTAAGCTTTTCTCCAGGGAAACCACATGCCCCTTCACAAGACGACCTCGCCCGCCGCGTCCAAGATCACGGTGCGCGACCTGAACTTCTACTACGGCAAGTTCCACGCCCTCAAGGGCATCAACCTCGACATTCCCGAGAAGAAGGTCACCGCCTTCATCGGTCCGTCGGGCTGCGGCAAGTCGACGCTGCTGCGCACCTTCAACCGCATGTTCGAGCTGTACCCCGAGCAGCGCGCCGAAGGCCAGATCGTGCTGGATGGCGAGAACCTGCTGACCAGCAAGCAGGACGTTGCGCTCATCCGCGCCAAGGTCGGCATGGTGTTCCAGAAGCCCACGCCGTTCCCCATGTCCATCTACGACAACATCGCCTTCGGCGTGAAGCTGTTCGAGAGCCTGAGCGCGACCGACATGGACGACCGGGTGGAATGGGCCCTGCGCAAGGCCGCGCTGTGGAACGAGGTAAAGGACAAGCTCAACCAGAGCGGCTCGGGCCTCTCCGGCGGCCAGCAGCAACGGCTGTGCATTGCCCGCGGCATCGCCATCAAGCCCGAGGTGCTGCTGCTGGACGAGCCGTGCTCGGCGCTGGACCCGATCTCCACCGCCAAGGTGGAAGAGCTGATCGCCGAGCTGAAGAACGACTACACGGTGGTCATCGTCACCCACAACATGCAGCAGGCCGCGCGCTGCAGCGACTACACCGCCTACATGTACCTGGGCGATCTGGTCGAATTCGGCGAGACCGAGCAGATGTTCTTCAAGCCGCAGCGCAAGGAAACCGAAGACTACATCACCGGCCGTTTCGGCTGACAGGAGACGCGGCAATGCCAGAAAAACACCTTTCCTCCCAGTTCGACAGCGAACTCAACAGCATCTCGGCCCGCGTGATGGAACTCGGCGGCCTCGTCGAGTCGCAGATCCGCCAGGCCATCTACGCGCTGTCGCAGTTCAGCGTCGAAGCGGCTGCCCAGGTCGAGGCCATCGAGCTGCGCGTGAATGCGATGGAAGTCGAGATCGACCACGAGCTGTCGTCCATCATCGCCCGGCGCCAGCCCACGGCACGCGACCTGCGCCTGCTCATCGCTTTCAGCAAGGCCACGGCCAACCTCGAACGCATGGGCGACGAGGCCACCAAGATGGCGCGCATGGTCAAGTCCATCATCGAGAGCGGTTCGGCGCGCTCGCTGCCCACCAACGACCTGCGGGTGGCGGCCGATCTGGCCTCCGGCCTGCTGCGCAAGGCGCTGGATGCCTTCGCCCGGCTGGACACGAAAGGCGCCGTGTCCATCCTCAAGGAGGACGACCTGATCGACAAAGAGTTCGACGGTTTCGTGCGCAAGCTCATCACCTACATGATGGAAGACCCGCGTACCATCTCCTCCAGCCTGGACCTGCTCTTCCTGGCCAAGGCCATCGAGCGGATCGGCGACCATTCCAAGAACGTAGCCGAACTGATCATCTATCTCGTCAAGGGCAAGGATGTGCGGCATACGACGCTCGACGAGATCGAATCGGCCGTGCTCTGAAAGGCGGTGGACTGAATGAAGAAGCTACCCCGTGTGCTGATCGTCGAGGACGAGTCGGCGATTGCCGAACTCATCGCCGTCAATCTGCGCCACAACGGTTTCCAGCCGATCTGGTCCGAGGACGGCGAGTCGGCCCAGCGCGAGCTGGATGCCGTGCTGCCCGACGTGATCCTGCTCGACTGGATGCTGCCCGGCCAGAGCGGCCTGCAGCTGGCGCGCAAATGGCGTGCCGACAGCCGCACCAAGCCCATTCCCATCCTCATGCTCACCGCCCGCGGCGATGAGCCCGACAAGGTGGCGGGGCTGGACGCGGGCGCCGATGACTACATCACCAAGCCGTTCTCCACGCAGGAGCTGCTGGCGCGCATCCGCGCCGTGCTGCGCCGCCGCGCGCCCGAGCAGGTGAGCGACAGCGTCACCATCGGCGACCTGGTGCTGGATGCCGCCACGTACCGCGTGACCTTCCAGGGCCAGCAGCTCAAGGTCGGCCCGACCGAGTTCAAGCTGCTGCACTTTCTGATGAAGCATTCCGAGCGCGTGCACAGCCGCGCGCAGTTGCTGGACAAGGTGTGGGGCGACCACGTCTTCATCGAAGAGCGCACGGTGGACGTGCATGTGAAACGCCTGCGCGAAGCATTGGGCGTGGCCGGCGCCATGGTGGAAACCGTGCGCGGCGCGGGCTACCGGCTCACGGCGCAGCCGCAGGCGCTGATGCGCGCTTGAGCCGGCGCACAACCCCCTGAGCGGCTGCGCCGCTTCCCCCTTCTCTCGGCTTCGCCGGGAAGGGGGACGACGCCGGTGGCCGGGCCAAGCCCGTTCCACGGCGTCTGCTAGTCTGGCCTGCTCCGCGGCCTTTTGATGGGTGACAGGGCGCCTGTTCTGACTGCGGCGCCCCGGGCGCAAAATGGGGGCTCGATCTTGGGATGGCCACCTGCAGAGATTGACGCCCCGTCTACCGTCTTCCGATGACTCTTGCTGCAAGGCGTCAGGCCTAACCCCTCACATCACTGCATCCATGTTCTGGCGATTCGTTTTCTTTCTGGCCTGCCAACTGACGGGCGGTGTGCTGGGGTGGTGGCAGGGCGGGGCCTGGGGCGCTGCCATCGGTGCGGCGGTGGGCGCGTGGGTCTGCTTCGTGTGGGACCTGTGGCGCGGCGGCCGGGTGCTGGCGTGGCTGCGCCATGGGGAGCTGCAGCGCGCGCCGTCGCTGCGCGGCATGTGGGGCGAGGCAGCCGACCGGGCGCGGCGTCTGCTGCGCCAGCGGGAGCTGGATCTGCAGCGCAGCGAACGCCGCCTGCAGGAGATCCTGGAGGCCCTGCAGGCTTCGCCCAACGGGGTCGTGCTGCTGGACGGCGATGGCCGCATCGAGTGGTGCAACCAGGTGGCGGCCAGCCATTTCGGCATCGACACCGGGCGCGACCAGATGCAGTCCATCGGCAACCTGGTGCGCGACCCGGACTTCAGCGCCTACTACGCCGGCGGCGATTTCTCGCACGATGTGGTGCTCCAGGGGCGCGAGAGCAAGCTGTCGCGGCCCGTGCGCATTTCCGTACACCTGCACCCGTATGGCGACGGCCGCAAGCTGCTGCTGTCGCGCGACGTGACGGCGCTGGAGCAGGCGGACGCCATGCGGCGGGACTTCGTGGCCAACGTCTCGCACGAAATCCGCACGCCGCTGACGGTGCTGGTCGGCTTCGTCGAGACGCTGCAGACGCTGCCCCTGACCAAGGACGAGCAGGACCGCTACCTGGGCATGATGTCGCAGCAGGCGGGGCGCATGCAGAACGTGGTGCAGGACCTGCTCACGCTGTCTCGGCTGGAGGGCAGCCCGCCGCCCGGCATGAACGAGTGGGTGCCGGTCGAGGCCTTGCTGCGCCGCTGCGAGGAAGAGGCGCGCGGCCTGTCGGCGATGCTGCTGCAGGACCCGGGGCGGCAGCACGACATCGCCTTTCCGCCGCCCGAGGTGCTGCGTGCGGCCGGCCAGGTGGCCGGGGTGGTGCCCGAGCTGCAGAGCGTGCTGTCCAACCTGGTCAACAACGCCGTGCGCTACACGCCGCCTGGCGGCCGCATCACGGTGGAATGGCTGCCTCTGGAGGACGGCGGCGCGCGCTTTTCCGTGCGTGATACCGGGCCGGGCATCGAGGCGGTGCACATCCCGCGCCTGACGGAGCGCTTCTACCGCGTCGACCGCAGCCGCTCGCGCGAGACGGGCGGCACCGGGCTGGGCCTGGCGATTGTCAAGCACGCGGTGCAGCGCCACGGTGCTACGCTGCACATCACCAGCACGGTGGGCCGGGGCTCCGTTTTCTCGGTCATCTTTCCCGCACAGCGTGTGCAGCGGCAGGCAGCGATCCCGGCGCCCGCAGCGGTGGCCACCGCCGCCTGAAGCCACCGAGCCACCGAGCCACCGCTGGCGTTGCGGCGCCGACTGGCCATCGCGGTGCTGTGGGCTTGAAGTGTTTTAGGCCTCTAGCGCTTGCTACACAAGCGCAAGCAGCTATCGTATTGGTAGCTAATGTGTCGGCCCACCGGCTTGCACGGGCCGGCGGCGCAACACCCGCAGCAGCATCCCGCTGAAAGCCGCCGCCGTCACGGCCAGGGCGATTGCGCTGGCGGCCCAGAACGCGGCAGGCGAGCCGGTCGGCCCCCAGCCGGCCAGCCCGCGGTAGGCCAGCAGGTAGCCGCCTGCCAGGCCGCCGCCCCACAGCAGCACGCAGTACACCACCAGCGGCGCCAGGGTGATGCTGTAGCTGCGCAGCACGAAGATGCACAGCGTCTGCAATGCGTCCGCCACGTGGTAGCCGGCCACCCACAGCAGCAGCGCCGCGGTCAGTGCCACTACCTCTGCGCTGGTCGAGTACAGGCCCGCCAGCGGCGCGCGTCCCAGCAGCAGGAGCAGCGCCAGCGCCAGGCCCAGCCCTGCCGCCAGGCGCAGGCCCATCCATGCCACGGCGCGCGCCTGGGCCTCGTCGCCCGCGCCGCGCCAGTAGCTCACGCGCGCACTGGTCGCGATGGCCAGCGACAGCGGCACCATGTAGAGCACGGCCGTGAGGTTGGAGGCGATCTGGTGCGCCGCCGAGGCCAGCGTGCCCTGGCGGGCGATGAACAGTGCCATCAGCGTGAAGGATGTCACCTCCACCAGGATCGACAGTGCGGCGGGCACGCCCAGCCGGGCGAAGCGCCCGATCTGCGCCGGGTCGGGCCGCTCCAGGGACCGCCACAGGTCCAGCGGCCGGTACATGGCCTGCGTGCGCAGCATGCCGGTCGCCAGGGCCAGCAGGCTGGCATTCACGGCCAGGGTCGCCCAGGCGCACCCCACCACACCTTGCGGCGCCAGTCCGGCGCCGCCGAAGGTGAACCAGATCGACAGCGGCACCTTGATGGCCAGCGAGCCCACCTGCAGCCAGGTCACCAGCTGCGGCCGGCCCAGCGCCTGGTTCAGCGTGCTGTAGATGCGGAACAGCAGCGCCGGTGGCAGCGCGAAGGCGACGATGGTCAGGTAGCGCTCCACATCGCCGCGCAGCGCCTGGGGCACCTCGGTCCAGCGCAGGATCGCCCCGGGCGACAGCAGCACTGCCATGCCTGCGACGGAAGCCAGCGCCCACAGGTACAGCGACTGGCGCACGCTGGCGCCGATGGCCGACTGCGCGCGCGCGCCGTGCTGCTCCGCCCACACGGGCAGCAGCGCCTGCAGCAGGCCCATCAGCGCCACATACACGCTGATGAAGATGGCCGCGCCGATCGAAAGGGCCGCCAACGCCTCTTCAGAATGGCGGCCGGCGACGATGGTGTCTGCCACCCCGAAAGCCATCACGGCAAGCTGGCCTGCCAGCACCGTCGCCCCGTGGCGCAGGACGATGGAGCGCTCCGACGTCGCGGTCACTGGGCGGGCGGCTTCGTGCGGCGCAGCACCAGCAGCCGATCGTTCTTGTCGGTCGGCCGCAGGATGTCGGCCACCTGCTTCCATTCCTTGCGGGGCAGCACCGAGAAAACGGGCGGCTGGACGGTCGCATCCGCCACCAGCCAGCGGCAGGCCTCCGATCGTTGGCCGGGCGCCACGTCCAGGTCCGCCTGGTACTGCAGCGCGGCGATCTGGGCGCGGCTCAGGCCGTAGGTGCCCACGCAGCCGGCATCCGGGCCGATCGTCTGCGCCACCATGCGCATCTGCGGGCCGTAGCTGCGGCCGTAGTCCAGCAGCGGCAGCCACAGCGTCATCAGCATCACCCAGCCCAGCACGGCACCGCCGGCCGGCAGCACCAGGCTCTTCCAGATGGCGGCGCGGTTGCGCGACGCACGCCACCAGACCAGTGCGCACCAGGCCACGGTGGCGGCCAGGGCCACCACGAAGGCCAGCAGCGAGAACGACGGCACGAAGCCCGGCGCCAGCTTGGCCACGTTGGCGGCAGGCTTGGCCGGCACGCCCGTGTGCACCGAGAGCCAGATCACCCAGATGGTGATGGCCGACACGCTGAAGAACAGCAGCGTGAACCAGTCGATCAATGCCGAGATGCTGCGCCGCAGCGTGGGCAGCGCGAAGGCCGCAAGGATCGCCAGCGCCGGCAGGCCCAGCAGCAGCGCACGATCGGCGGGCTGGGTGGTCAGCGTGGCGGTGACCGCGACCCCGGCAAACCACAGCGGCAGCAGCAGATGGCGATGCAATTCGCGGCTCACGATCTGGCGGCGCCAGCGCCAGAGCGTCCACAGCGCCAGCGGCCACGTGGGCCACGAGAACCACAGCAGCAGGCGCGCCAGGCTCTGCCATTCCTTGGCCCCTTCCGCATCCACGATGCGCCAGCGCCAGAGGTCCAGCTTCCACGCCAGCAGCGCCGACAGGAGCGTGAGCGCCACCAGCGCGGCAGCCCAGGGCGTGCGGTTGCGTGGGGTATCCGAGGCAGACCACTGCACCAGCGCCGCGCCGCCCAGGCCCAGCAGCACGGCCAGGGCCGGCG
>JAEWPH010000187.1 GCA_023460715.1 Pseudomonadota bacterium
TCGCCCACCCGGGCCACTGGCGCTTTGCCGCGCGCGACCCGCCGGCGCACCGGGCGGCCCTCGGCTGAATGGGGCGGACCCGGCGCGGCGACGTGGCGTTCATTGAACGCCGCGTCCCCGTGACGCAGCGCACGGTGCGGTAGACGCACCCCTGCCCGGAACACGGGTCCCCATACTGCCTCGCCAGGCCGGCGCCGCCCTGCCCCGCGTTCCCTGTGCGGCCTCGCAACCTCTGCGCCCGTCCGTCCGTCCGTTCCCGAGCCGGGCCGGACCCGCGCTGCGCCGTCCAGGGCCTTAGAGCCTGTTCACGATCTCACAGGGGATCGCGTTGAAGCGCAATCGGGATGAGTGGATGCTGCGGATGCGCCGCATGGGCTCGTGCCCATGCAAGCAGCCGGGGCCTCCAATCGCCCGATTTCGCTCCAACCCTTCGGGCAGTGGCCTTTGCGGGCGGTCTGCGGCGTTGCGGCGCTGGTGGATAGCCGAGCTATCCACGGCGCACCGCGCCTTGCACCCCATCCCGCAAAGGCCGCTGCGCGACCCCAGGAAGATCGTCAACAGGCTCTTAGAACCCTCCTCTCGATCCAATTCGCCTGCAGGCGGGCACTCCGGCGGCGGCACGCTGCCGGGGCGGCACGCCTGCGCTTGCCCTCACGGCACGGGGCGCTGCGGCGCCCCGGCCTTCCGTTCTTTTGCCCACCATGATCCATCACCCTGACCGGGCCCGCGCCAGTGCGCGCCCTGCCCTTCCCCCCACCTTGCAGTCGCTCCTGCACCCCCTGGCGCTGGCGGCGGCCGCGTTCTGCGCCGGCCCCGCCCTGGCGCAGGCGCAGGACGCCGCCCCGGCGGATGCGGCAGCCACCGCCACCGTCAACGCCCCCGCCGAGCCGACGGCCGAAATGGCCACCATCGACATCGTCGGCCGTACCGAGTCCGGCGCCTACCACGCGGCCGAGGCGGCCGGCGCCAAGTCCGATCTGCCGCAGCGCGAGCTGCCGCAGTCGGTGCGCATCGTCACGCGCCAGGCCATCGATGACCTGGGCGCCACCAAGCTCGACGAGGTGCTCGACTACGTGGGCGGGGTCTCGCGCCAGAACAACTTCGGCGGGCTGTGGGACAACTTCGCCATCCGCGGCCTGCCGGGCAATGAGAACACCGGCACGGCCACGCTGCTCAACGGCTTTGCCTCCAGCCGCGGCTTCAACGCGCCGCGCGACCTGGCGAGCGTGGAGCGCATCGAATTCCTCAAGGGTCCGGCCGCCGCGCTCTACGGCAGCAGCGAACCCGGCGGCACGCTCAACATCGTCTCCAAGCGCCCGCAGTGGAAGCGCGCCACCGCCGTGGAAGGCTATGCCGGCAGCCACGGCCTGCGCCGCGGCGCGCTGGACAGCACCGGCCCGCTGGGCGACCGCCTGGCCTACCGCCTGAACGTGGCGGTGGAAGACCGGGACAGCTTCCGCGACCACATCCAGGCCGAGCGGCGCGTGATTGCCCCGGCCTTCACCTGGAAGCTGGGCCGCGACTCGCTGCTGGAATACACCGGCGAGTTCCTGCGCCACGCCACGCCGCTGGACCGGGGCGTGGCCGCCGTCAACGGCCGCCTGGGCGCCGTCCCCACCAGCCGCTTCCTGGGCGAGCCCGCGGACGGCGACGTGACGGTGGACAACCAGACGCACCAGTGGGTGCTGAGCCATGAGTGGAACGCCGCCTGGCGCAGCCGGTTCGGACTGTCGTACCGCGAGACCTCCGTGGAAGGCTATTCCACCGAGGCCACCGCGCTGCGCGCCGACGGCCGCACGCTCACGCGCCAGCGGCGCTTTCGCGACTACACATCCAACGACGTGGCGCTGCAGGCCGAACTGCAGGGCACGCTGGCCACCGGCGCCGTCGAGCACGAACTGCTGCTGGGCGTGGAGTCCTTCCGCTTCCACATGGATTCGCTGATGCTGCGCGCCAACCCGACTGCCGCCGCGCCCTATGCCATCGACATCCTCGCGCCGGTCTACGGCCAGGCCCAGCCCGTGCCCCAGCCCAACACCGACACCCGCGAACGCCAGCGCGCCACGGCCTTCTACGTGCAGGACGCGATCAAGCTCGCGCCGCAGTGGCGCCTGCTGGCGGGCGTGCGCGTGGACCGCACCGACCAGTCGCTGGACAACCGGCGCACCGGCCGCACCGACCGCCAGAGCCCCACGGCCACCTCGCCCCGGCTGGGCGTGAGCTGGCTGCCCACACCGCAGTGGACGGTGTATGCGAATGCCGGCCGCTCGTTCCGGCCCAACGCCGGATCGGATGCCGCGCAGCGCGCCTTCGACCCCGAGCGCGGGCGCGCGCTGGAGCTGGGCGCCAAGTGGGAGAGCGCCGACCAGCGCATGGGCGCCACAGCCGCCCTGTTCGACATCCGCAAGCGCAACGTGCTCACGGCCGACCCTGCCAACAGCGGCTTCTCGGCCGCGGCCGGGAAGGTGCGCAGCCGGGGCGTGGAGCTGGACCTGGCCGGCCAGCTGTCGACGCGCTGGCGCCTGAACGCCAGCCTGGTGGTGAACGACGTGGAGATCGCGCGGGACAACACGCTGGAGGTCGGCGGCCGCCTGCTGAACGTGCCGCGCGTGAACGGCAGCGTGCTGGCGATGTACGAGGACGCGCTGGCCGGCGGCCAGCGCTACGGCGTGGGTGCGGGCGCGACCTACATGGGCCGCCGCCTGGGCCAGGCCCGCACGCAGGCCGAGGCCAACGCCGGCACGCCCGCCTTCGATCTGCCGCCCTACACCACCGCCAAGCTGGTCGCCTACTGGCGGCTCACGCCCGCCGTGCGCCTGACGCTGGACGTGGACAACGTCTTCGACCGCAGCTACTACACCAGTTCGGTCAGCAGCCTGTGGGTGGCGCCCGGCAGCGGCCGGGCGGTGACGGTGGGGCTGCAGGCGCGGTTCTGAACGCAAGGGCAGGCGCGGCACGGCAGCACCGGCCCTTGCGGCCGGCGCTCAGCCGCCACGATTGCGCATCCAGTCGGCTGTGCCCATGAAGCTCTCGGCCAGGCGCGTGCGCAGCGCCTCGGGCACGCCGGTCTCGCCCATGGCCTGGTCCATGCAGACCACCCACTCGTCGCGCTCCTTGATGCCGATCGAGAACGGCAGGTGCCGCGCGCGCAGGCGCGGGTGGCCGAAGCGGCTCTGGTAGTGGTCCGGCCCGCCCAGCCAGCCGCACAGGAACCAGAAGAGCTTGTCGCGGGCCTCGTCCAGCGTGGAGCCGTGCGCGGCGCGCAGCGCGGCGTAGGCGGGCTCCAGGTCCATCAGGTCGTAGAAGCGGTCCACCAGGGCGCGCACGCGGGGTTCGCCGCCGATCCATTCGAACGGCGTGGCGGCGGCAGGGCTGGCGGAAGAGGGGCTGTCGTCGTCAACGGGCATGGCGGTTCGGAAATTGGAATTAAATGTGCCTGCAGCGCTTATCCATCAAGCGCAAGCAGCTATCAAAAGATGAGAAAACCATCGGATCAGCGGACCGGTGCCGCGTCCAGCCGGGCGGCCATCGCATCCAGCACGGGCGCGATGGCAGGGCCTACGCGGATCTGCGGGTTGGAGAAGCCGTCGTCCTTGCCGGCGTCGATCTCGCGCTGGCGGATCAGCGGCACGGCGCGGGCGAAGGCCTGGGTGAACGAGTGCGTCTGGCGCAGCTGCTCGTCGAACACCGCGCGGCCGAAGAAGGTCAGCTCCGACAGGCGGCCGCAGCCGTACGAGGTGTGCGTGGCGTCCGCCGCCGTCATCACCAGCGTGGCCTCGGTGGCCAGCGGCTCGATCCAGCCGCCCGAATAGCAGGCCGACACGGCGACCACACGGTGGCGGATGCCGGCCTGGTCGAGCAGCCGGCGCAGCAGTTCGGGAGTGACGGGCTCCACCTCCAGCGGCCAGTGGTCGGCGGCCAGCCGGTGGTCCTGCCCGCCGTGCGAGGTGAGGTAGACCACCAGCACGTCGTGCGCGCGGTCCATGCGGGCGCCCAGGGCGGCCACGGCGCGCTCCAGGTTGCGCGGTGTGGCCCAGACGTGCGTGGCCGCGGTGTCGGCATGGTTGAGCAGCTGGAGCACGCGCCCGCGCGCGCCGAAACGCTCTTCCAGCAGCTCGCGCACCATCGTGCTTTCGCGGCGGAACACGTTCTCGCCGGCGAAGGGGGCGAACACCAGGCCGTACACATCCACCACGCCATCGCGCTGCGGCACCAGGGCCTGCACCTGCCGCTCCCACAGCGCCTGCTGCGCCTCGAAGACCTCTTGCGACAGGCGCAGCGGCTCGGGCTCGGGGGCAGTGTCTGCATCGGGCTCGGCGTCGCCTTCGGCCCGCACCGGGGCCTCCGGCGCCGCCTCGGTCCAGGACGGGCCGGGGTAGGTCCACAGTCCGGCGCCCGTCAGCAGCACGGTCGCCAGCGTGAACAGGGCCAGCCGCGTGCGGGTGACGAAGAACGCCGCGCTCATGCGCAGCACGGCCACCAGGCCCAGCAGCACCAGGGCGAGCATGGCGCCGTCCAGCGCGCTCGGCCCCGGCCAGGCACCGGGATAGCATACGGCCCACACCTGCAGCGCGCTCGACAGCAACAGCACCGGCAGCGGCGCCCACGAGGAGAGCGCGAACCAGGCCGCCAGGCGCCCGCCGCCACCGGCCGGCCCCGTGCCGCGCGGCAGGGCGCACCAGGCGCACCACAGCAAAGCCAGGCTGATCCACCAAGGCGCCAGCCAGGCGGCGGGCTCGAATTGCGCGGGCCCGGGCACGGTGAAGCGTTCGGCCGCCAACAGCGCCGCGGCCGGCAGCGCCACCAGCACCAGCAGCTGCCACGGGCCGGGAGCCGCATCGCCCGTGCGGGGGCGCAGGAAGGCTGCGCCCCGCAGGCCTTCCACCATCCAGCGCCACAGCGGCAGCCGGGTCGCGGGCTGCGGACCGGAAGAACCGGAGGGTCCGGGTGCGGCGGGCGGCACGGGCGGGGCCGGCGGCGTGCCGGCGTGGGCGGGGGGCAGGCCGGAGGCCGGGGAATCAAACATGGCGGGAATCATGCCACCGCCCGGGGCTTGCGCTGCCCCCGCGGCACGGGAAGCGGCAGCGCCGGCGATCAGCATAAAAATGGCCCGCAGCGCTTTCCACACAAGCGCAATCAGCTATTCAATCAATAGCATTCCGCGATACAGAGGAAGGGCGTGGGGCCCGCCGCACGCGCCCCACCGTCTCAGTCGGCCGCGCGGCGCAGCGTATCCACCACCGGGCGGCGCAGCACCTCGCGCAGGCCCCACCAGCCGGCGGCCAGGGCCAGCACGGCGCCGGCCAGCGCACCGGCCAGCGGCACCCAGGGCGTGGCCGTCCAGGCGAAGTCGAACACGTAGCGCGCCAGCGCCCAGCCCACCGCCACGGCCACGAAGCTCGCCAGGAAGCCGGCCAGCAGCCCCACGCCGGCCAGCTCCGCGCGCTGCACCTGACGCAGCAGCCGCGCCTGGGCGCCCACGGCGCGCATGATGGCGAACTCGCGCGCCCGCTCCTCGCGCGTGGCCGTCACCGCGGCGAACAGCACCACCAGCCCGGCGGCCAGCGTGAAGCCGAAGAGGAACTCCACCGCGCGGATCACCTGGCCCAGCACGCCCTGCACCTGGGCCAGCGTGGCGCTCATGTCCACGTTGGTGATGTTGGGGAATTCGCGCACCAGGGCGTTGTCGAAGCCAGGAGTGCTGGGCGCACGGTAGGCCGCCAGATACGTCGCAGGCAGGTCGGCCAGCTGGTCCACCGTGTACATGACGAAGAAGTTGGCGCGCAGCGAGCCCCAGTCCACCTTGCGCAGGCTGGTGATGCGCGCCTCGCTCGGAATGCCGCCGATGTCGAAGCGCAGCGTGTCGCCGAGCTTCAGGCCCAGCGTCTCGGCGATGCCCTCCTCCACGCTGACCTCGCCCGCGGCGCCGGGCGTCCAGGTGCCTGCCGTGATCTGGTTGTGCCCGGGCGCCTGCGCGGCGTTGGAGAGGTTGAACTCGCGGTCCACCAGGCGCTTGGCGCGGTCCTCGGTGTAGTCGTCCATGCCCACGTCGCGCCCGTTGATGGCGACCAGCCGGCCGCGGATCATGGGGTACCAGTCGTAGCGCGACACGCCGGCGCCGCGCAGCGCCTGCTGGAAGGCGTCGGCCTGCTCGGGCATCACGTTGATGACGAAGCGGTTGGGCGCATCGGGCGGCGTGGCTTTCTGCCAGCTGCCGATGAGGTCGGTGCGCAGCAGCACCAGCAGCACCAGGGCCAGCAGGCCCACGGCCAGGCTGCTCACCTGCACCACCGCATACACCGGCCGGGCGGAGATCTGCCGCGTCGCCAGCACCAGCCAGCGCGGGGCCGTGGCCTCGTTCACGCTCCGGCGCAGCAGTTTCACGGCCAGCCAGGCCAGGCCGGCGAACAGCAGCACCGCGCCAGCGAAGCCGCCCACGGCGATCAGGCCCAGCTTCAGGTCGCTGCTCACCGCTAGCAGCAGCGCGGCGAACCCGGCCACCCCCACGCCCAGCACCAGCGCGGAGGCCGGCTTGAGGCCGCCCAGGTCGCGCCGGATCACGCGCAGCGGCGGCACCTGGGCCAGCTGCAGCACCGGCGGCAGGCCGAAGGCGAACATCAGCGTAAGCCCCATGCCCAGGCCGAAGGCCACGGGCCACGGACCGGGCGCGGGCAGCGCCGTCTCCACCAGCCCCGCCAGCAGCGCCACGAAGGCGAAGTGCACGGCAAAGCCCAGCAGCACGCCCAGCGCGCTGGCGAACAGGCCCACCAGGCCGAACTCCACGACGTACCCGCCCGCGATGGTGCGCTGGCTCTGCCCCAGCACGCGCAGCAGGGCCGCGCCGTCCAGGTGCTGGCTGGCGAAGCCACGCGCCGCCAGCGCCACGGCCACGGCGGACAGCAGGGCCGCCAGCAGCGCCACCAGGTTGAGGAATTTCTGCGCCCGGTCCAGCGTCTGGCGCATCTCGGGCCGGCCGGTGTCCAGCGACTCCAGCCGCACACCGTGCACCTCGGGGCGCTTGAGGGTCTCCGCGGCCCAGTCGCTGAACTGCTGCACCGCGCGGGCCTCGCCCGCCACGGCGAAGCGGTAGGTCAGGCGGCTGGCGGGCTGTACCAGGCCGGTGGCCGGCAGGTCGGCCGCGTTCACCATGACGCGCGGCGCAAAGCTCATGAACCCGGCGCCGCGGTCGGGCTCCAGGGTGATGATGCGGGCGATGCGCAGCTGCGCGTCCCCCAGCAGCAGCGGGTCGCCCATCGCCAGGCCCAGCGCCTCCAGCAGGGGCGCGTCCACCCACGCCTCGCCGCGCGCCGGGATCTCTTCCGTGGCCTGGCCGGCCGCGCCCGGTGCCGGGGCCACCTGCAGGCGTCCCCGCAGCGGGTAGCCGGCCTCCACGCTCTTGAGGGCCACCAGCCGGCTGGCCCCGCCCTGCGCGTCATCCGCCCGGCCCATGGTGGGAAAGCCCAGCGTGGTCACGCTGCGCAGGCCCAGGGCACGGGCGCGCTCGGTGAATGCGGCCGGGGTCGGGTTGTCGCTCACCACCACGGCATCGCCGCCCAGCAACTGCAGCGCATCGCGCTCCAGCCCGCGCTGCAGGCGGTCGGCGAAGAAGCCCACCGAGGTGAGCGCCGCCACCGCCAGCGTGACGGCGACGATCAGCAGGCGCAGTTCGCCCGCGCGCAGGTCGCGCCACAGGGTCCGCCAGCCCAGGGACAGGACATGTTTCAGCATGGTGGATGCACTCCTCGCGGCAACATCGAAAGCAACTTGGGGTCGATCAAAGAAAAGAGGCAGCAACGGGAACGGCGCACGGGGGCCAGGCCACCGCTTCCGGCCCGCTCAGACATAGCGCACGGCGGCAGGCGGGCGGCACATGCCCCACAGCTGCATGCCGGCCTCGCGGGCCAGCTGCAGCGCCAGCCCCGTGGGCGCGGAGATGGTGGCCAGCGCCGGCACGCCCAGGCGCGCGCACTTGCGCACCAGCTCGTAGCTGGTGCGGCTGGTCATGACGACGAAGCCCGGCTCCCCCAGCCGGCCGGCCAGCGCCAGGCGTCCCAGCAGTTTGTCGAGGGCGTTGTGGCGGCCCACGTCTTCGAGCACGTCGGTGAGTTGCCCGTCGGGCGTGGCCCAGCCGGCGGCATGCAGGGAGCCGGCCTGGGCATTGAGCACCTGCAGCGGCCCCAGTGAGGTGAACGCGCGGGCCAGCGTCTCCACGCCCAGCCCGGCCACCCAGGGCGGCACCGGCACCGTCTCGGGATGCAGGTCCAGCGCCTGCAGGCTGTCGATGCCGCAGACGCCGCAGCCCGTGCGGCCCGCCAGGGCGCGCCGGTGCTCCTTGAGCCGGGCGAACTGGCGCGGCGCGATCTCCATGTGCACCGAGCAGCTCACGTCGGGCGTGCCTTCGCCATGGGTGAAGACTTCCAGGTCGCGGCAGTCCGCCGGGTCGACGACGATGCCTTCGCTGAGGGCGAAGCCCACGGCGAAAGCCTCCAGATCCTGCGGCGTGGCCATCATGACGGCATGCGAGATGTCGTTGAACACCAGCGCCACCGGCACCTCGGCGGCCACCGTGCGCTGCTGCGGCGCCGACGTGGCAGCGCCCGGCGCATCCTGCGGCGGCAGGCGCCAGGCCGCCACGGGCACCTCCCGCAGGGGCGCCGGCGTGCCATCGGCACCGGATGTGACGGGGGCCGCACACGCGGCTGAGGACGACTCTTGCATGGCCCGTACCATAACAGCCCGCCCCTGTCATGACGCAGCGCACACCTCGGGTTTGTTGAGGAAATTCGCCCCCGCGCGTAATAATGGCCGCGTCGTACAGGAGCCACGATGTCGCGCGCATCCAGCCACTCGCATCCCGGCAGCTTCCCGCTGTTGCGGACACCGCCTTGCCGGCCGGCCGCCCCCGCTTCCCATCGTTTCGCTTCTTCGTCTTCGAACCTGTTTCGGGCCAGCATCGCGCGTGCGCGTCGGTCTCGTGTGACAGGCGTTGCCCGCTTGCGGGCCATGCTCGGTTGCCACCTGGAATCCACCCGATGAAACACCCCCTCTCTCCGGGGCAGCAGGACATGTCATGGACATGAACCGCCGCCACTTCTTCCGCGTCAGCGGCGCCGGCCTGGTCGGCTCCAGCCTGGTCGCGATGGGCTTCTCGCCCGCCACGGCCCTGGCCGACGTGCGCCAGTACAAGCTGGCGCAAACCACGGTCACGCGCCAGACCTGCACCTACTGCTCGGTCGGCTGCGGCATCCTCATGTACTCGCTGGGCGACGGCGCCAAGAACGCCAAGCTGTCGGTCATGCACGTCGAGGGCGATCCGGACCATCCGGTGAACCGCGGCACGCTGTGCCCCAAGGGCGCCAGCCTGCTGGACATCGTGCACAGCCCCAACCGCCTGCTGTACCCCGAGTACCGCGCGCCGGGCTCCAACGAGTGGAAGCGCATGTCCTGGGACGATGCGCTCACCCGCATCGCCAAGCACCTGAAGGACGACCGCGACGCCCACTTCGTCGAGAAGGCGGAAGACGGCACGACGGTCAACCGCTGGCTCACCACCGGCATGCTGGCCGCCTCGGCCGCCAGCAGCGAAGCCGGATACATCACCCACAAAGTGGCCCGCTCCTGGGGCCTGCTGGCATTCGACAACCAAGCCCGTGTTTGACACGGCCCGACGGTGGCAGGTCTTGCCCCGACGTTTGGCCGTGGAGCGATGACGAACCATTGGGTCGACATCAAGAACGCGGATGTGATTTTGGTCATGGGCGGCAATGCCGCCGAGGCGCACCCGTGCGGCTTCAAGTGGGTGACCGAGGCGAAGGCGCACAACAAGGCGTACTTCATGGTGGTCGACCCGCGCTTCAACCGCTCGGCATCGGTGGCGGATTTCTACGCCCCCATCCGGTCGGGCAGCGACATCGCCTTCCTGGGCGGGGTGATCAACTACCTGCTCTCGAACGACAAGATCCACCACGAGTACGTGAAGAACTACACGGACTTCTCGTTCATCGTGCGCAGCGACTTCGACTTCGTCGACGGCATCTTCTCGGGCTACAACCAGGAAAAGCGTACCTACGAGAAGGCCAGCTGGGACTATGAGCTGGGGGCCGACGGGTTCGTGAAGACCGACCCGACGCTGCAGGACCCGCGCTGCGTGTACCAGCTGATGAAGAAGCACTACGCGCGCTACACGCCCGAGAAGGTGGAGAGCGTCTGCGGAACGCCTAGGGCCAAGTTCCTGCACATCTGCGAGAAGATGGCATCGACGGCCGTGCCCGGCCGCGCCATGACCATCCTGTACGCGCTGGGCTGGACGCAGCACTCCATCGGCGCGCAGATCCTGCGCACCGGCGCCATGGTGCAGCTGCTGCTGGGCAACATCGGCGTGGCGGGCGGCGGCATGAATGCGCTGCGCGGCCATTCCAACATCCAGGGCCTGACCGACCTGGGCCTGCTGTCTTCGAGCCTGCCCGGCTACCTGACCCTGCCCTCCCAGGTGGAGCAGGACTACGACAAGTACATCGAGGCCCGCACCCAGAAGCCCATGCGCGCCGGCCAGATGAGCTACTGGCAGAACTACTCCAAGTTCCACGTGAGCCTGATGAAGGCCTGGTGGGGCCCTGCCGCCACGGCCGAGAACAACTGGGCCTACGACTACCTGCCCAAGCTCGACAAGCAGTACGACATGCTGCAGATCTTCGAGATGATGAACGAGGGCAAGGTCAACGGCTACCTGGCGCAGGGCTTCAACCCGCTGGCGGCGCTGTCCAACAAGGATCGCGTGCGCAGCGGCCTCGCCAAGCTCAAGTTCCTGGTCATCATGGACCCGCTGGCCACGGAGACCTCGGAGTTCTGGAAGAACCACGGCGAGTACAACGACGTGGACGCCTCCCAGATCCAGACCGAGGTGTTCCGCCTGCCCACGACCTGCTTCGCCGAGGAAGAAGGCTCGGTGGTCAGCTCCTCGCGCGTGCTGCAGTGGCACTGGAAGGCGGCCGAGCCCCCCGGCGAGGCGCACACCGACATCCACATCATGTCGGAGCTGCACATGCGCCTGAAGGCGCTCTACCAGAAGGACGGCGGCAAGTTCCCCGACCCCATCGTCAACCTCTGGTGGCCCTACGCCCAGCCGCACGAACCCACGGCCGCCGAAGTGGCCAAGGAATACAACGGCCGCGCGCTGGTGGACCTGGTCGACCCCAAGGACCCGACCAAGGTGCTGCGCAAGGCCGGCGAGCAGGTTTCCGGTTTCGGCGAGCTGCGCGACGACGGCACCACGATCAGCGGCTGCTGGATCTACGCGGGCGCGTGGACGCAGGCCGGCAACCAGATGGGCCGGCGCGACAACTCCGACCCGACCGGCATCGGCAACACGCTGAACTGGGCCTGGGCCTGGCCGGCCAACCGCCGAATTCTGTACAACCGTGCGTCGTGCGATCCGAGCGGCAAGCCGTTCAACCCGAAGCGCAAGGTGGTCAGCTGGAACGGCAGCGCCTGGGGCGGGGCCGACGTGCCCGACTTCGGCGCCAACCTGGCGCCCGAAACCGGTGCCGGCCCGTTCATCATGAACCCCGAGGGCGTGGCCCGTTTCTTCGCCCGCAAGGGTCTGAACGAAGGCCCGTTCCCCGAGCACTACGAGCCGTTCGACACGCCGCTGGGCTACAACCCCATGCACCCGAACAACAAGCAGGCCACCAGCAGTCCGGCGGCCCGCGTGTTCCCGGCCATCTGGGATACGTTCGGCGCAGCCAAGGACTTCCCGCACGTCGGCACCACGTACCGGCTGACCGAGCACTTCCATTACTGGACCAAGCACGCGCTGCTGAACGCCATCACCCAGCCCGAGCAGTTCGTCGAGATCGGCGAGGCGCTGGCGCAGGAAGTGGGCGTGAAGTCGGGCGAGTGGGTGAAGGTGAGCTCCAAGCGCGGCTACATCAAGGCCGTGGCCATGGTCACCAAGCGCATCAAGCCGATGCAGATCGAAGGCAAGACGGTGCATCACGTCGGCATTCCGATCCACTGGGGATTCAAGGGTCTGACCAAGCCGGGCTTCCTGGCCAACACGCTGACGCCTTTCGTGGGCGACGGCAACACCAACACCCCTGAGTTCAAGACCTTCCTGGTCAAGGTGGAAAAGGTCTGAGGAGCCGCCCATGTCATCACTGCAATCACTCGACATCAAGCGCCGCTCCGCCACCACCACGCCGTCGCCCAGCATCCGCGAGGCGCACGGCGGGGGCGAGGTCGCCAAGCTCATCGACGTCTCCAAGTGCATCGGCTGCAAGGCCTGCCAGACGGCGTGCATGGAGTGGAACGACCTGCGCGACAACGTGGGCACGGCCGCGGCCGGCGTCTACGACAACCCCACCGACCTCACCGAGCACTCGTGGACCGTGATGCGGTTCACCGAGTACGAGAACGAGGCCACGGGCAACCTGGAATGGCTGATCCGCAAGGACGGCTGCATGCACTGCGAGGACCCGGGCTGCCTGAAGGCCTGCCCCTCGCCCGGAGCCATCGTGCAGTACGCCAACGGCATCGTGGACTTCCAGGAAGAGCATTGCGTGGGCTGCGGCTACTGCGTGACGGGCTGCCCGTTCAACGTGCCGCGCATCTCCAAGAAGGACCACAAGGCCTACAAGTGCACGCTGTGCTCCGACCGCGTGGCGGTGGGCCAGGAGCCCGCCTGCGTGAAGACCTGCCCCACCGGCGCCATCATGTTCGGCACCAAGAAGGCGATGAAGGACCAGGCCGCCGAGCGCATCGAGGACCTGAAGGAACGCGGCTTCGAGAAGGCCGGACTGTACGACCCGGCCGGCGTGGGCGGCACGCACGTCATGTACGTGCTGCACCACGGCGACCAGCCGTCGCTGTACCACGGCCTGCCCAACGAGCCGAAGATCAGCCCGATGGTCAGCCTGTGGAAGGGCGTCTCCAAGCCGCTGGCCATGGCGGCGCTGGGCGTGGCCGCCGTGGGCAGCCTGTTCCACTACATCACCAAGGGCCCCAACGACGTCTCCAAGGACCTGGAAGACGAGATGGAGCGCAAGGATGAGGAAGCCGAGGCGCGGGCCCGCGCTGCCACCCAGGAGGACCGGCCATGAGACGCAACCCCCGCGACCTGCAGCGCTACACGGCCTCCGAACGCGCCAACCACTGGATCGTAGGCATCTGCTTCATCCTGCTGGCGCTGTCCGGCCTGGCGTTCTTCCACCCGGCCTTCTTCCCGCTGACCGCCCTGTTCGGCGGCGGGCCGTGGACGCGCATCCTGCACCCGTACATCGGCGTGGTGATGGCGCTGTTCTTCATCCTGATGGCGCTGCGCTTCTGGCGGCTGAACGTGATCGAGCGGCGCGACATCGAGTGGCTGAAGAACGTCGACAAGATGGTGGACGGCAACGACCACCACATGCCCGAGCAGGGCAAATACAACGGCGGCCAGAAGGTGCTGTTCTGGGGCCTGGTGGTCGGCATGGCCGTCATCCTGGTCACGGGCGTGCTGATGTGGCGGGCCTGGTGGGCGCCGCCCATCACGGTGATCCGCGTGGCCTCGGTGCTGCATGCCGTGGCGGCGGTGTGGATGATCGGCCTGATCATCCTGCACGTGTACGCCGCCATCTGGACGCGCGGCACCATCCGCGCCATGCTCTACGGCACCGTGACCCGAGCCTGGGCCAAGCAGCACCACCGCGGCTGGTACCGCAAGGTCACCGGAGATGACAGCTAACCCCCCTGAGTACCCGCAACGAAGCACGCTTTGGTGAAAAACTGATACGCTGCTTTTGCCCTGCCGCCGGCGCAGTCGCTGCCCCGGCGGCAGTTCTCTTTCTGGAGTTCCGTTCCGTGCAAACACGCATTCTTCAACCGGGTGAAATCGAGACGCTGGACCGCACCAGCCCCATCCGCGTGCGCCTGCCGCAGCCAGCCAGCCTGTTCGCCGACCGCGCCGCGCGGCTGCTGCAGCGGGCCGAGGGCAATCCCATCGGCGACTACCTGCGCTTCGTGGCGCAGCTGGTGAAGGCCCAGCAGCAAGCCGCGGCCGCGGTGCAGACCGCCCCGCCCGACGCCGCCGCCATCGCCCAGGCGCAGGAACACTCCATGCCCCTGCTGCCGGCCGCCAGCCATGTCGACCCGGCCTGGCACGGCGTGCTCGACGGCATCCTGGCCGCGGTGCGCGCGAGCCCTGCCGTGCCCGAGGCGCTGGCC